>DASUGD010000375.1:0-42324 GCA_036274195.1 Gemmatimonadaceae bacterium
CAAAACGGTGCGTCAGGAGTCTGACCCCTTCCTACGCGAAGTATTTCGCGACGACCGGCAGGAGGGTGGGGTGCCTGACGAGCGCTTCGCCAAAGATGCGGCGCAAGGTCCGCCGCGGCTCGGGAATCCGATTCACCGTGCGGGCGAGGTTGTCGTAGAGCGCGTCGTCGAAGCGCGCGAGCGCTTCCTTCACGCGGTAAAACCGGACGTGGTCGTCGCCCAGAAGACGCATCCATCGGGCATGATACGATTCCAGCGCGCTCGCGCTCGCGTTACCGGATCGGAGTGCGGCAACCGTCGTCTCTGCCGCCAGCCGGCCGGACTTCATCGCGTTGACGATCCCACCACCCGATAGCGGGTTGATCATGTGCGCGGCATCGCCACAGAGGACGAGGCCATCAGCGAACGTGCGCGCCACGGTCGCGGAGACAATCACGCCACCAACGGTGCGGGTGGACACGCTCGCGTTAGGGAAGTGGCGCGCCACGTAGTCGTCCAGCCACGCCACGGCCGATCGCCCACCCGCACGAAGTCCGAGCACACCAAGTCCGACGTTGGCCGAACGCACGCCCTTCGGAAACACCCACGCGTAGCCACCGGGTGCAACACGGTCGCCGAAGTGGAGCACGATCGCGTTGGCGTCGATCGTCGTGCCGTCGACGACGTATTGCGCGCAGCTCTCCATGTCGCGCGCACGCACCCGGGTATCGAGACCAGCCCAGCGTCCCACGGCGCTTTCGACCCCATCCGCGCCGATCACGACGCGCGCACTGATCTCGCCGCGCCCGATCCTCCCGTCGGCCACGACGGTCCAGCGATCACCGTCCCGCGTCATCGCGACCGCTTCGGCGCCCGTCCGTATGTCGGCACCGGCGTCCCTCGCCTCCGCCGCGATCGCGGGCTCGAACAGAGCGCGATCGAGGATGTATCCCACGTCACCTTCGGCGACGCGCACCTCGGATCCATTGGGCGCGCGAAACACGACGCGCGAAATTCGCCGTGAGATCCACGGAGCCAGCGAATCGGGAGGGCCCGGATCGACAAACTCGGAGAGTCCAGCGGAGCCGACGCCCTCGCCGCAGCGAACGGGCGTCCCAACGGCATCGTCGCGCTCGAGGAGGATGATAGAGAGCGTGCGGTCGAGTCGCGCCGCTTCGCGTGCGGCAACCAGCCCGGCCGGTCCGCCGCCGACGATGAGAAGATCGCAATGTTCGACGCGCACGCGACTACCACATGGTCGGCGGAGCGCGGTCGACCATCGCGAGCGCGAACACCGGGCAGGGTGCAATGCACTTTTGACACCCTGTGCACACTGGCGCGTCTATATGCAGTCCGGTCCGTCGCAACTCGATGGCGCCCGGTGGACAGAGCGGCACGCAGAGGCCGCACTCATCGCACCGATCTCGGTCTACGACAGCAACACGGAGGGAGGTGGCTCGCACCATCGCGCGCGACGTTACGGAGATGCCTAGGTTGTGTCAAGCCAATGCCTTGCTCGCTATTACCCGCTCTACTACCTTACGCCCCGATGCACCGTTTCACGATCCCTCCGTGCCGTTGGCACGCCTCGAGCCCCTGCTAGATGCGCTGGCCTTTCTTGAAAGCGGGAAGATCGTTCTTCCCGGCGAACGCGATTGCCGTTGATCTCGGCACGGCAAACACGCTGATTTATGTCAAGGGCGAAGGCATCGTACTCAACGAACCCTCGGTCGTCGCAATCGATCGCGAGTCCAAGAAGATCAAGGGCGTCGGTCTCGAAGCCAAACGCATGCTCGGCCGAACGCCGGACGGCGTGCTCGCCGTTCGTCCGATGAAGGACGGCGTCATCGCCGACTTCGATGTGACCGAGAAAATGCTGCGCTACTTCCTCACGCTGATCATCGAGAACCACGTGTTCAAGGTGAAACCTCGCGTGATCGTGTGTGTACCTTCCGGTATCACGGAAGTCGAGAAGCGCGCGGTGCGAGACTCGGCGCTTGGTGCGGGCGCGAAGGAAGTCTTCATGGTGGCCGAACCTATGGCCGCGGCGATCGGCGTTGGCCTGCCGGTCGAGACGCCGACGGGCAACATGGTGATCGACATCGGCGGCGGCACGACGGAGATCGCGGTGATAGCGCTCTCCGGCATCGTGAGTGACACATCGATTCGCACGGGCGGTGACGAGCTCGATACCGCCATCGTGCAGTTCATGCGCAAGAACTACAACCTGCTCATCGGGGAGCCGACGGCGGAGCAAATCAAGATCAACATCGGATCTGCCGCTCCCGTCGGCGAGGAACGCGAGATGGATGTGAAGGGCCGCGACCTCGTCTCGGGCATTCCGAAAACGGTGCGCGTTCATTCGAGTGAGATTCGCGAGGCAGTGCAGGAGCCCATCCAGCAGATCGTCGATGCGGTGCGTCGTGCGCTCGAGATCACACCGCCCGAGCTCGCGAGCGACATCGTCGACCGCGGCATCGTGATGACGGGCGGCGGTGCGCTCATTCGCGGGCTCGATCTCATGCTGGCGCAGGAAACGGGATTGCCCATTCATGTCGATGAGGATCCGCTGACGTGCGTCGTTCGCGGCACCGGGCGAATTCTCGACGACGAAGAAAAATACTGGTCCGTCCTCAGTAGCTGAGGCTGCCAGTGGCTCGCGCCGTGCGGTCCGGCACACGCATGGACACCGTCCTTCTGGTGGCCTGCTGTGTGATGGCGCTGCTCGCGACGGTGCTCCCGCTCAACCTGCGTGAAGCAATCGCCGGCGGTCTGCGGCGGACGGTGGTCGCTCCGCTCGTCTCGCTGCAGGAGCAGGCGGTGCGCGGTCGATCCGCGTTCCTGTCCCGCGACGCCACCACCAGCCGCCTGGACAGCGTTGCGCTGCGGAACATGCAGCTCGCCAAGCTCGAGACCGAAAACGAGCGTCTGCGCGCCTTGTTAGGCTTGGGGCGCGAGCTCCAGTGGGGGTTCGTGTCCGCCGAAGCGCTGCGCATCGCGGACATCGGGGAAGAGCACTCGCGGACGCTGACCGTCGGCTCCCGCGTTGGGGTCGAGCCCAAGACGCCGGTCGTCGCTCCGGAAGGCCTCGTCGGCATGGTTCGCACGGTCGACCCCAACAGCAGCATCGCGATACTCTGGTCCCACTCGGATTTCGCGGCCAGTGCGATGTCGGCGGATCGCAGCGCCTACGGCATCGTGTATCCGCACCTCTCGGAGTCCAGCCGCGACGCGGAGATCCCGCCCGAGCGGTATCTCCTCGAGATGCGTGGCGTCGCGTTCCGTTCGGCGCTCAAGCCGGGAACACAGATCGTGACATCGGGGCTCGGCGGCGTGTATCCGGCAGGCATTCCCATCGGCACCGTGCTCGGCGAGCTGCGTACGTCCGAAGGGTGGGCGCGCACGTATCTGATACGACCTGCCGTTAGGCCACCCGACGTCTCGAACGTGATCGTACTCTTGCCGAAGCGGATTCAGGGGCAGTCACTCGATCGCGTGTGGCGCTCGACCGCGAGTGCGGACTCAGCAGCTCGGCGCATCGCTGCCGCCGGCGACTCGCTTGCTCGCCGCGCCACCGCAGACTCGATGCGGGCCGTGGAAGCCGCGGCGGCTCGCCGGGCAGCCGATTCCGTCGCCGGACAACCCGCGCAGCCGGGCGGCACGCGACCCGCCGCGGCCGACACCACGCGTCGCACGCAGGGCCGGGCCGATACGACGCGCCCCACCGTGCGCCGACCGGACGCACCACGACCAGGAGCTCAACAGTGAGCTGGACTCGCAGCGCGCGAGCGGTCCTCGCGTTCAGTCTGCTGGTGCTGCTCCACTATACCATCCGGCCGTTTCTCGGATGGCGAACACCTGTGGACTTCCTCGTGATCGCGGTGCTACTGTCCGCCGTGCGGGTCCGGCCGGGAGCGGCTGCGCTCATTGGCTTCTGCACCGGACTTGTCGCCGACTCGCTCACGCCGAGTGCGTTCGGAGCCGGCGCGCTCGCGATGACGGCCGTCGGCGCCGCCGCATCGTGGCTCAAAGCAGTGTTCTTCGCGGATAACGTCGTGCTGCACGGCTTCTTCTTTTTCGTTGGCAAGTGGGCGTTCGACATCGTGTACGTGACCGCTGAGCGTCGCATGCACGGCGTGGAGCTCGCGACCCAGATCCTGCTGTGGTCGCCGCTCTCGGCGGCGGCAACGGCGGTTGCGGGAGTCGTTCTGCTTCTGATGTTGCGGCCCGTGCTCGAGCCGCAGGCGGCGTAGGCCTCCGCCCATGAGCTTTCATCCTAACGAGGTCCAGCGACGCGGGCGTACCGCGTCGTTCCTGCTCGGTGGCGCGTTCACGTTCCTCGCGTCGGCGTTCTTCCGTACCCAGATTCTCGAGCACGCCGCGTACAACCTTCAGTCCGAGACCAATCGCCTTCGCGAGGTGCCGCTGCCGGCTCCGCGGGCCATCATCTACGACCGCCACGGTGCGGTCATCGCCGAAAACCTGCCGGGCTACTCGGTCTCGATTCTGGCGCGGACATCCGATTCGCTTCGTGTCGCCCTCAAGGGTCTTGCCGGCGTCATCACGCTGACGCCGGAGCAAATGGAGGCGGCCGTGCGCCGCTTCAAGCAGGCGCCTAACAGGCCGACCGTCATTCTCGCGGACGCCAGCTTCGACGTCGTGTCGGTGCTCGAGGAGCATCGCGTTGATTTTCCGGGCCTGATCATCCAGGCGGCGCCCAAGCGGTACTACCCGGACAAGGAAGCGGTGGCGTCATTCGTCGGCTACACCGGCGAAATCACCGAGTCGGAGCTCAACCAGCGTCAGTACCGCGGCTACAAGTCGGGGCAGGAAATCGGCAAGGCGGGGCTCGAGCGACAGTACGAGGAGCAGCTGCGCGGCAAGGAAGGCACGCATTTCGTCGAGGTGGACGCGCGCGGGCGTGTGGTAGGCGAGGCAGGCGGGCGGGGCGACATCGCGCCCGAGTCACCGGATCCGCTGTACACCAACATCGACCTGGACCTGCAGCGATTCGCAGCATCGCTGTTCGGCGACACGCTCCAGGGTGGCGTGATGGCCGTGGACCCGAAGACGGGTGAAGTGCTGGCGATCCATAGTGCGCCGAGCTTCGATCCCAACCGGTTCATCGGTGGCGTATCGGCGTCGTATTACTCCCAGCTCCGCGACGATCCGCGCCGCCCGTTGTACAACAAGGTCATCCAGGGGTTGTATCCGCCCGGCTCGACGTTCAAGCTGGCCACGGCGATCATGGCGCTCGAGGCGGGCGTTGTCAGTCTGGACGATCATATGCCGCAGCCGTGCACTGGCGGCTACTTCTTCGGCAACCGCTACTTCCGCTGCTGGGACAAGCGCGGCCACGGCGACGTCAACCTGCGTCAGGCAATCGAGAAGTCATGCGACGTGTATTTCTACCAGCTGGGCCTGCGGCTCGGCATCACGCGCATGCTGGCAGGTGGGGTGTCGCTCCGGATGCGCGACAAGAGCGGCATCGACCTGCCTAACGAGAAACAGCCGCTGTGGCCGTACGCGGCGGAATACTTCAACAAACGGTACGGGCCGGGCGGCTGGAGCAACGGCGTTCTGTTGAGCCTCGCCATCGGACAGGGCGAGAACTCGCAGACGGTCGCCAACATGGCGCGGTTCTACACCGCGCTTGCAACCGATGGCTCCGTCGTTCGACCGGAGATCGTGAAGCGACAGACCGAGCGCACACGGCTCTTCCAGCTCACGGCGGATCAGATGGAGGGTCTCAAGGCGGCGATGGCAGGCGTCGTATCCTCGCGGGGGACTGCGGCCAGCGCCCAGATCCAGGGCGTCGTCATCGCCGGAAAGACGGGTACCGCACAGAGCGGCGTGTTCCGGAACGGTGTCGAGTTGAACCACGCGTGGTTCACGGGATACGCGCCGGCCGACGACCCGAAGATCGTGGTTGCCGTGATGCTGGAGCAGGTCCCGTTTCACGGGTCCGTCGCCGCGCTCATCGCGTCGAAGATGATCGAACACTACCTAAAGCGTCCGACCATTCAGGGTGCGCAGTTGGAGGGGGATTGATCCGGAAGGCGGATAGCGACTACCCGCTGGTCATCCTGGCGCTGCTGTTGTCCGCGTACGGCATCGCCATCGTGTATTCTGCGGGGCAGACCGACTTTCCCGTGCCGTACATCGTCAGCGCGTGGAAGCGGCAGCTCGGGTGGTTCGTGCTGTCGCTCGGCGCCGGGTACATGCTCTTTCGCGCGTCGGTGCGCCTCGTCGAGTGGATGACGGTGTACCTCTACATTCTCAGCATCTTCCTCCTCGTCATCACCCTGATCTTCGGCTCCGGCGCGGGGACCGCCGCGAGCGTCAAGGGGTGGCTCACGATTGGTGGTGTTCGCATTGGTCAGCCAGCCGAGCTCGCGAAGCTGACGGTCGTTCTCATGCTCGCGCGGGTACTCGCGGCGCGAAAAGAAGCACCCAAGTCGCTTCTCGATCTCTGGAAACCGGCGCTCGTCGTGGGCGGACCCTGGCTGCTCATCATGGCGCAGCCGGACCTCGGGACGGGCATCGTCTTCATCGGGATCTTCTTCGCGCTGCTGTACTGGTCAGGCGTGTCGTGGCAGTTGCTGGCGCTGATCGCGAGCCCCGCGGTGAGCCTGATTCTCGCCTTCAACACGGGACTCTGGGGCGCGTGGTTCCTCATCCTCGTCGCGCTGGTCCTCTACTACCGCCCCTACATCGTCGAAGGTGTCGTGCTCGTCCTGGCGAACGTCGCGATGGGGGTCATCGCCCCGCTTCTGTGGGAAAGGCTGGCGCCGTACCAGCAGCGGCGACTGCTCGTGTTCCTCGATCCATCGGCGGACCCTCGCGCGTCCGGGTACCACGTGTTGCAGTCGCAGGTTGCGATCGGGTCCGGCGGCTGGTTCGGCAAGGGGTACACGCTCGGTACCCAGAAGCGGCTCGCGTTTCTTCCCGCACAGCACACTGACTTCATCTTCTCGGTAGTGGGCGAGGAGCTCGGGTTCATCGGTGTCACGATTGCACTCGCGCTGTTCCTGCTGCTCTTCATGCGTGTCGTGCGGGTCGCCTCGCGCGCGAACGATTCGTTCGGGAGCCTCGTCGCATTCGGCCTCGGAGCCAGCTGGTTCGTTCACGTGATGGTCAACGTGGGCATGACGCTCAACCTCATGCCGATTACCGGGATTCCGCTGCCGTTCTTCAGCTACGGCGGCTCGTTCATGCTGGCGAGCTGGCTGGCCATCGGGATGCTGCTACGCATCTCGAACGAAGGTCGAGGGAGGGCGGACTCGCTCGCCGTGTAGGCCGTCATCTCCCTTCCGCCAAGTCACGGTGTGACTCACATTTCGTGAATGGCATGGTGGAAAAAGGAGAAAAAGTCTCGCGCCCCGCGCACGGAAAAGCTGGAGATTCCGGCCGACGCGTGGGAAAAATGCGAGGCGTGCGGGCACACTGACATTCGCGAGAAGTTCGTTCGCAACCTGAACGTCTGCCCGAACTGCGACTACCACCGCCGTATTCGCGCCGGGGACTACATCGGGATTCTCCTCGATGACGGATCCGCCGAGGAAACCGATGGCGATCTCAAGTCGACGGATCCTCTTGGCTTTCCCGAATACCCGCAGCGGTTGAAGAAGGCGCGCGCGACAGCGGGTGAAGCCGACGCGATCATGACCGCCACGGGAACGCTGGCTGGTGCTCCGCTGAACGTCGGGGTCATGGATTTCAGCTTCATGGGCGGGTCAATGGGATCCGTCGTGGGGGAGAAGATTGCCCGACTCGGGCAGCGCTCGCTGGAGCGAAAGTACCCGCTCGTGCTGGTCTCCGCGTCAGGCGGCGCACGCATGCAGGAAGGCGTGCTGTCGCTCATGCAGATGGCGAAGGCGTCGGCGATGCTCTCGCAGCTCGCCGAACGGCGGATCCCCTACGTGTCGATTCTGACGAATCCGACGACCGGCGGCGTGAGCGCGAGCTACGCGATGCTGGGCGACGCGATCCTCGCCGAGCCAGGCGCCGTGATCGGCTTTGCCGGCCCCCGGGTGATCAAGCAGACGCTCGGCCAGGATTTGCCGGAGGGATTCCAGACGGCGGAGTTCCTGCTCGACCACGGCATGGTCGACCGCGTCGTTCACCGGCGGGAGCTGAAACAGACCGTTGGCCAACTGCTGCGCCACATGAGCGGGAAGCCAGCAGCCACGGGGTGGGCGTCGCCCTGAGCGACAACGCACGCGACTATCGCGAAGCGCTCGACTATCTCTTTGCTCGCACGACAGGGAAGTCGAAGCTCGGCCTCGAACGGACCGCAGCCTTGCTCCATGAGATGGGCAACCCCCAGGAGCGGATTCGGTCGTTGCACATCGCCGGCACGAACGGGAAGGGCAGCGTGTGCGCCACGCTCGATACGCTTCTGAGAGCGAAGGGGCTCCGCGTCGGCAAATACACGTCGCCGCATCTGGTGGATTTCCGCGAGCGCTTTCTCGTGAATGGACGGCCGGTCGACGAGCAGTTCGTCGTCGATTTCATTCAGCGCTGGACACCGACCGTCGAGCGGATCGGTGCAACGTTCTTCGAGGCGACGACGGCAATGGCGTTCGATCTGTTCGCCCGCGAAAACGTGGACGCGGCCGTGGTTGAAACAGGGCTTGGTGGCCGGCTCGACTCGACGAACGTGCTTCGGCCCCTCGCGGCCGGCGTCACGTCCATCGGAATCGATCACACCGAGTACCTCGGTGACACTCGCGAGGAGATCGCCGCCGAGAAGGCCGGAATCTTCAAGCGTGGCGTGCCCGCCGTGATCGGCGAGCCCGACCCGGCGATTCGCTCGCTGCTCGCGCGGCTTGCCACGGAACACGAAGCCAGCCGGATTCTCGACGTGGCCCTCGACGCGGTGCCTGACGAGGTGAGTGTGGGAGCCGGCGGCACGACGTTCACCGTAACGATCGGGAACGAACGCGGCCGAGTCCGTACGGGGTTGGCTGGCGCGCATCAGGCGTCAAACGCATCGCTCGCGCTGCTCATGCTGAACGCGGCGGGTGGCGAGCTCTCGATGACCCTCGGCGAAGCGCGCCGGGCGCTGCCCGGGGTACGCCTGCCGGGGCGGTTTCAGCGAGTTGGTCCCTACATCTTCGACGTCGCACACAATCCGGACGGTGCAGCGGTACTCGCGGAGACTGTGGACGCCGTTCAGCCGCCCACGCCGCGGAGCGCTGTGCTGTGTGTGCTCGCAGACAAAGACTGGCGTGGCGTGATGACGGCGCTGTCGCGCGTAGTCGATACCTTCGTCCTGACCGACGCCCCCACCGCGCCGGCCAGCCGGGCGTGGGATCGAGCGTCGGCACTGGCGTTCGCGCGCGAGCGTGGATGGAACGCTGCCTCGGAGCCGAACTTCGACCGCGCGCTCGTGCGCGCGGTCGAAGTGTCGAGCACCGTGATCGTTACGGGCTCGTTCCACACGGTAGGCGATGCCATGTCGCGCTTGAACGTCGATCCTGTGGACGGGTAGATTTCGCGGATGTCTACAGGAGCGCTGCCCGGGTTTCGAGATTTTTACCCCGCCGAGTTCGCCGAGCGATCGTACATCTTCGCCACGTGGCGAAGCGTTGCGCGTCGGTTCGCGTTCGCCGAGTACGATGGTCCTCCACTGGAGCCGCTCGAGCTCTTCACGAAAAAGAGCGGAGACGAGATCGTCGGGCAGCTCTACAACTTCGAGGACAAAGGTGGCCGGCAGGTGGCGCTGCGTCCGGAGATGACTCCAACGGTTGCGCGCATGGTCGCGGCGCGGGCGAGCGCACTGCGAAAACCGGTGCGCTGGTTCACCATACCGCAGCTCTTCCGGTACGAGCGCCAGCAGAAGGGCAGGCTGCGGGAGCACTATCAGCTCAACGTGGACATCTTCGGAGAGGCCGACGTGTCGGCGGACGCCGAGGTGCTGGCGGTCGCCATCGAGATCATGCGGGCACTGGGACTCGGGCCCGACGCCGTGCGTGCGCGTGTGTCCGACCGACGTTTGCTGAACGCGCTCCTGCGGGCGGCTGGTGTCACCGAGGAACAACTTCCAGCGACGTACGCGGTCATCGACAAGATCGAGCGAGTTCCGTTGGATGTGTCGCACGAACGGCTGGCGGCGGCTGGCCTCACGGGCGACATGGCGGCGACCGTTACCACGCTCGTGTCGAAGTCACGGTCGCTGGAAGCGCTGCGGGCGCAGTTTCCTGACGACGCGGACGTGAGCGAGCATCTCGCGCGCTTCGGGCAATATTTCGCACACCTGGAAGCCCTGGGTGTGAAGGAGTACGTCGACCTCGACCTCCGTATCGTTCGCGGGCTCGCGTACTACACAGGCATCGTGTTCGAGCTGTTCGACGCCACCGGCGAGTTCCGTGCGATCTGTGGCGGTGGCCGCTACGACAACCTTCTGCAGGCACTCGGCGGCGTCGACATGCCGGCCTTGGGATTCGGGATGGGTGACGTCGTGCTCGGCGAGCTGCTGCGCGCTCGTGGGCTCATGCCCGCCGGTGCGCAGCGGATCGACTTCTGGGTCGCGCCCGTCGCGTTCACGAACCGACTGCAGGCCGTTCGCGTCGCGACCGCGCTGCGGAACGCCGGTGCGTCTGCGGAATACCCGCTGCGCGACCAGGCACTCGGCAAACAGCTCAAGGCGGCCGGCAATGCCGGCGCGTCGAAGGTCGTGTTCGTGGGGCCCGAGTTCGAATCGTTAGGCCGGGTCGAGGTGAAGACGCTGGCAGACGGGTCGCAACGCCAACTCCCGCTCGACGAGCTCATTTCGCAGGTGCGTGATCATTCCAGCGGCAGCTCCGATCGACCGTGGTAGATCGAGCAGGACCGACATTCGCGCTCGATCTCCCTATCACGGTCATCCATACAACCAATGCCCGACGACAAGAAACTGACGACCCGCGCCGCTGACTTCAGCGCGTGGTACAACGAGGTGGTGCTTCGCGCCGAGCTGGCGGACTATTCGCCCGTCCGCGGATGCATGGTCATTCGCCCTTCCGGCTATGGCATCTGGGAGCGCATGCAGCGCGCGCTCGATGACATGTTCAAGGCGACAGGCCACAAGAACGCGTATTTCCCGCTCTTCATCCCCGAGAGCTTCCTCCACAAGGAGGCCGAGCACGTCGAAGGCTTCGCGCCGGAGGCCGCCGTCGTCACCCATGGTGGCGGCAAGAAGCTCGAGGAGCCGCTCGTCGTACGGCCCACGTCCGAAACGATCATCTACTCGATGTTCGCCAAGTGGGTCCAGAGCTACCGCGACCTGCCCCTCCTCATCAACCAGTGGGCGAACGTCGTCAGGTGGGAGATGCGCACGCGCCTCTTCCTCCGGACGCTCGAGTTCCTCTGGCAGGAAGGCCACACTGCCCACGCGACGCACGACGAGGCGGAGGAGGAGACGCGGAAGATTCTCGGGTTGTACCGCGACTTCATGGAAGGCTGGATGGCGATGCCGGTCGTGACGGGGCTGAAGACCAACTCGGAACGCTTTGCGGGCGCGCTGCGCACGTACTCCTGCGAGGCCATGATGCAGGACAACAAGGCCCTGCAAGCCGGCACCTCGCACAACCTCGGGCAGAACTTCGCGAAGGCGTTCGAGCTCTCCTATCAGAGCGAGACTGGCGGGCAGGAATACGCGTGGAACACGAGCTGGGGCGTCTCGACACGCCTCGTCGGTGGTCTCGTGATGACGCACGGTGACGACGCGGGGCTGCGTGTGCCGCCCCTGCTCGCGCCAACCGAGCTCGTGATCGTTCCCATCTATCGTACGGACGAGGAGCGGACCGCCGTGCTCGAGGCCGCGGCGCGCATCGAGCGTGAGCTCGGTCAATGGGAGCGCCGCGAGCCTAACGCGCTTCGCGTTCACGTGGATCGGCGCGATGGAATGAAGCCGGGCGCCAAGTACTACGACTGGGAGCTCCGCGGGGTGCCGCTGCGCCTCGAGCTGGGACCTCGTGACCTGGCGAACCAGCAAGGCGTGCTGGTCCGGCGCGACACGAAAGAGAAAAAGCCCGTGTCCCTCGGTGTGCTCGGTGAGGAAGTCGAGGAGCTGCTCGAGCGCATCCAGGAGGACATGCTGGTTGCCGCGCGCGACCGGCGCGAGGCGAACAGCATTCGAGGCTCCATCACGTACGACCGCTTCCGCGAGGTCATGGACGGTGACGGCGCGTTCGTGTACGCCGGGTGGTGCGGAAGCGCCGAATGCGAAGCGCAGATCAAGGAAGAGACGAAGGCGACGATTCGTGTGCTGCCGGACGAGGAATTTCGCTCGGCCGAGGCGCCGCGCACGTGTCTCAAGTGTGGTCGGCCCGCGACGGACGAGGCGCTGTGGGCGAAAGCGTATTGACGTCGACGTTCGCGCGCGTGGACGGCCGCCTCAGGTGCGAGGAGGTGCGGCTGTCCTCGATCGCGCGAGCGGTCGGCACGCCAACATACGTGTACAGCGCGAACGCGGTGCGCGAGCAGTACGCGCGCCTTTCCGCCGCGCTCGACGGCGTGCCGTTCCGGATTCACTACAGCCTCAAGGCGAATTCGAACCTCGCGCTCCTGCGGCTCCTCCGGTCGCTCGGGTCCGCGGCCGACGTCGTGTCTGGCGGTGAGCTGTTCCGCGCACGTCGGGCCGGGTTCGAGCCGCACGACATCATCTTCGGTGGGGTGGGGAAGACCGAGCGAGAGATCGCGGACGGTATCGATGCCGGCGTGCTGTTGCTGAACATCGAGTCCGAGGACGAGCTTCGAACGGTCGATCGCCTCGCCCGCGAGCGCGGCGTGGTCGTCCCGGTCGCGATTCGCGTGAACCCGGAGATCACGGTCGAGACACCGCACTCGTACATCCGCACCGGCGAGAAGGGCCACAAGTTCGGGGTGCCATACGACGAAGTGCGCGCCGTCGCCCGCGTGGCCGCGTCCCTGCCTAACGTTGTTCTGCGCGGGCTCGACATGCACGTCGGCTCGCAGCTTTCACGGTTGGACGCCTATCGCCACGGGATCGAGCGGGTGCTCGAGCTGCTGGCCCACCTCCGGTCCGACGGCACGGAGGATCTCCGCTACCTGGATATCGGCGGCGGGTTGGCCGTGACGTACGACGCCGAGGAGCCGACGGACCTCGAGCGTTTCGCGCAGATCGTCGTCCCGGCCATACGATCGACCGGGTTGCGACTCATCGTCGAGCCAGGCCGTTTCATGGTGGGCAACGCGGGCGTGCTGATCAGCCGCGTGCTGTACCGCAAGCGGAGCGGTGGCAAGGAGCTGCTCGTCGTCGACGCGGGAATGACCGACCTGCTCCGGCCGTCGCACTACAATGCCTACCATCGTATCGAGGCAGTGGAGTCCGTCGAAGGGCGATCGCGTGTGGATGTCGTTGGGCCGGTGTGCGAGAGCGGTGACTTCCTCGCGCTCGATCGCGAGCTCGCGGACCTCCGCGCCGGCGACCTGATCGCGATCCACTCGGCGGGCGCGTATGGGTATGTCATGTCATCGAACTACAACACGCGCGGCCGGCCAGCGGAAGTCCTGGTCGATGGCGATCGGTTCGCGCTCGTCACGCAGCGCGAGAGCTACGAGCACCTCGTGACGCCGGAGCTGCTCGAACCCGAGTGGAGGGTGGACTGATGGTCATCGGGCTGATGGCGGACTCGCACGACCGTGTGCCGGCGATTCGTGAGCTGCTGGAGCGAATGATCGAACGTGGCGTCGGCATGGTCCTGCATGCCGGCGACTACTGTTCGCCGTTTTCACTCGCGCCGTTTCTCGAGCTCAACGTGCCGTTCGCCGGCGTGTTCGGCCGCAACGACGGCGACCGGGAGGGGCTCAAGGCCTTCGCGGCGAAGGGCGTAGGCATTGAGCTCTACGAATCGCCGCACAGCCTCGAGGTCGGCGGGCGGCGTATACTGCTCGTCCACGACCTGGGCGAAGTGGCGGAGCGGTCGTTCGAGTCGCACGACCTGATCGTGCACGGGTTCACACACCGGCAGGAGATCCGCGAGCTCGAGGGCGCCGCGACGATCGTGAACCCCGGTGAGGCCTGCGGGTGGCTGCACGGCACACCGGCGGCCGCCGTGCTCGACCTGGAAACGAAGTCTCTCGAATTCATCTCCCTGACGGAGCCAGCGTGGAAGGTGTGAAAGACTCGAGCCGCATCCTGATTCTGGATTACGGCTCCCAGTTTACCCAGCTGATAGCGCGTCGCGTTCGCGAAGCCCGGGTGTACTCCGAGATCCATCCGCCGACCCGCACCGTCGACTGGATCAGAGCGTGGAAGCCGACGGGCATCATCCTGAGCGGCGGCCCCAACTCCGTGTACGGGGAAGACGTGCCGAGTGCCGACCCGGCACTGCTCGACATCGCGCCCGTGTTAGGCATCTGCTACGGGATGCAGCTGATTGCGCACCTGCAGGGCGGTGAAGTGGTCGGCGCCGGGAAGCGCGAGTACGGTCGTGCGGATCTCGTCGTCAACGAGCCGGCCGGTTTGTTCGGTGGCTTCGACGCCGGAGAGAAGACGCCTGTGTGGATGAGTCACGGGGATCACGTCGACGTTCCGCCGCCGGGCTTCAAGGTGACGGCCAGCAGCGGCAGTGTCGCGATCGCGGCGATGCGCCACGAATCGAAGCCCGTTCACGCGGTGCAGTTTCATCCGGAAGTAGCGCATACGGCGCGTGGCGCGGACATCATCTCGAACTTCGTGTTCGATGTATGCGGCGCGCGCCCGTCATGGACGCCTGGCACGTTCATCGATGAGGAAACAGCGCGGATCCGCGAGCGCGTCGGCAGCGCGCGCGTCATCTGCGGACTCTCCGGCGGTGTGGACTCCGCGGTGGCGGCCGCGCTGGTGCATCGCGCGATTGGGGATCAGCTCACGTGCATCTTCGTCGACACCGGCCTGCTTCGAATGCACGAGCGCGATCAGGTCGAGCGAACCTTCCGAGCGAACCTTGGCATCGATCTCGTCACGGTGCGCGCCGAGGACCGGTTTCTCGGCGCACTTGCTGGCGTCGATGATCCCGAGAAGAAGCGGACGATCATCGGCCACACGTTCATCGACGTGTTCGAGGAGGCGGCGGAGAAGGTCGGCGAAGGCGTCGCGTATCTCGTGCAGGGAACGCTCTATCCTGACGTGATCGAGAGCGTCTCGCCGCGCGGCGGGCCGTCGGTCACCATCAAGACGCACCATAACGTCGGCGGCCTCAAGCCGGGAATGAAGTTCAAGCTCATCGAGCCGCTTCGAGAGCTGTTCAAGGACGAGGTGCGTAACGTAGGGCGTGAGCTCGGACTGCCCGAGGAGATCGTCGGCCGGCATCCGTTTCCAGGGCCCGGTCTCGCTATTCGCGTGCTGAGCGACGTGACGGAGGAGAAGCTCGAAGTACTGCGAAAGGCGGACGCGATCTATCTCGAGGAGATTCGCGCGGCCGGATTGTACGACGACATCTGGCAGGCGTTCGCGGTCCTGCTGCCGGTGCGTTCCGTCGGCGTCATGGGCGATTTTCGCACGTACGAAAATGTCGTTGCGCTACGCGCAGTCACGAGCACCGACGGCATGACGGCTGATTGGTTCCCATTCCCGCACGACGTGCTCGCGCGTATCTCGAGCCGGATCATCAACGAGGTGCGCGGCGTGAACCGCGTAGTCTACGATATCAGCTCCAAACCGCCGGCGACCATTGAGTGGGAATAGCCGTCAGACTCCCTTCTCCTCGAGGAGCTTCATGAATTCGCTTGGCGCGTGAATCGCCAGCAGGCGATCGGGCACGTCAGGCTCCTTCGAGAACTGCGCGATCTTGCCGAGCACTGGGAGGTACTGATTCGAGACCTCCAGCGGCGGGGCGACGATGAGGAAGAAAAACTTCACCGGCTTCTCGTCGATCGCCTTGAAGTCGACGCCTTCGCTCTTGCGACCGAACGCAACGCGGAGCTTGTTCACGACGAGCGACCGGCAGTGTGGTATCGCAATGCTTCGGCCGATCCCCGTCGAGCCAAGATTCTCCCGGCGCTTGAGCATCTTGAAGAGCATCCCCTCCGACTTCTCGTCGAGCTTGAGGAGGCTGATCATTTCCTTGAGGATCTCGTCTTTCGACGTGCCCTCGAGCTCCAGCTTCACGGCATCTTCGGAGAAGAACTCGCGCAGTTCCATCGCGTTCCCTTGGCCTCGTAGAAAAGAGGGGCACCTGCAGCCGGCGCCCCGCGAGCGACCGAAGTTATCCAGCTCGGCAAGTCGTGTCAAATCTTCACGTTGCACGACATCTGGAGCCCGGTTAGCTTGCCACCATGCGCTTTCCCTACCCGGTGGACCACGAGATCCCGGTCATCCTCGCTCCCATGGCGGGCGTGTCGGAATCTCCGTTTCGACGTCTGTGCCGACAACATGGCGCGGACGTCGTCGTCACCGAGTTCCTGTCTGCCGAGGGCATCCGTCGAGAGAACGAGGCAACCTGGGGGAAGCTTCGCTTCGGTCCCGATGAGCGGACCATCGGCGTTCAGATCTTCGGCGCCGATCCCGCCGCAATGGGTGACGCGGCACGGCTCGTCTCCGACGTGTTTCAGCCGGATTTCATCGACATCAACTTCGGCTGCCCTGTCAAGAAAGTCGTGAAGCGCAATGGTGGCTCCGGCTGCCTCAAGGATCTCGCCCTCGTACAGACGGTCATTCGCGCCGTCGCCGGGGCGACGTCGCTCCCGGTGACGGTGAAGATTCGCAGCGGCTGGAACGAGGAGATGCGCGACCCGGTCTCGATCGCGCTGCGCTGTCAGGATGCTGGAGCGCGAGCGCTGACGCTCCACCCGCGCACGCGCACGCAGATGTACAGCGGGAACGCGCGGTGGGACGAGATCGCGGCCGTGGTCGATGCGCTCGAGATTCCGGTGATCGGGAACGGTGACATCAAAACCGCTGCGGATGCGCTTCGCATGCGGGAGCACACGCAGTGTGCCGGTGTCATGATTGCGCGCGGATCGTTTGGGCAACCATGGATTTTCGCGCAGGCTCGCGCGCTCATTGACGGCACGGCGGTGCCCGCGACGCCATCCGTTGCCGAACGGTTCGCCATCGCGCTGGAGCACGCGGCGATGGTGCAGAGCTACGAAGCCGACCCCGAAGGCGCAGCCATCGAGTTCCGCAAGCACCTCGGCTGGTACGTGAAGGGCCTGCCCAACTCTGCCGACCTGCGGCGCCGACTGCATGTCGTCAACGGCTTTGAAGAGGTCGAGGGTATCTTCGCCGATTACCTCCGCTGGCTCGAAGAGCGATCCGGCGCGAGCGATCTGTTCGAGGGCGTCGATACCACGGAGCTGGAGCCGGCCGAGGCGTGATCCGCGACCGTGTGCTGGCGCTGCTGCGTCAGGTCGCGGACGGTCAACTCGACATCAACACGGCACTCGACCGGCTTTCGCGAGATCCGATCGAGTCGCTGCCGTTCGCGACGATCGATCACCACCGCGCTCTCCGGCAGGGGTACCCCGAAGTCATCCTGGGGCAGGGCAAGACCACCGAGCAGATCGTCACCATCGCGGACCGCATCGCCGCTCGCGGAGAAGGCTTCCTGGTGACACGCGCGAGTGCCGATGCGCTCGACCGCCTTGGCCGCACGTTCGCGCGCGCGGAGATCAATGAGCTCGCCCGCTGCGCCCATCTATCGCCGACGGACCCGGTGCCACCCGGGAGCGGCACGATTCTCATTGTGACGGCGGGCACAAGCGACCTTCCGGTGGCCGAGGAAGCGGCCGTGACTGCACGCGCGTTAGGGAACACCGTGGACCGGCTCACGGACGTCGGCGTTGCCGGCATTCATCGAGTTCTGGCGGGCGCCGAGACCCTCACCAAGGCGTCGGTCGTCATTGTGGTGGCCGGGATGGATGGCGCGCTTCCCTCCGTGGTTGGTGGCCTCGTCGCTCGGCCGGTCATCGCGGTCCCGACGAGCGTTGGCTACGGAGCGAGCTTCGGTGGCGTGTCTGCATTGCTCGCGGCGCTCAATAGTTGCGCCTCTGGCGTGACGGTCGTCAACATCGACAACGGGTTCGGTGCTGCAGTCGCCGCATCGCGAATCACACACGCGTCGGTCTGGTAGCTTCCCGCCAAAATCTCTTTTTTTTCTGGTGAAAACGCGGATCTGGGCCAACGTGACCGCGGTCGCCGCGTGGCTGCTCGCACTCGCCGGCATGGTCGCGTTGGCGTGGGGCATGTCGGTTCCCGGTTGGGCGTCAGGCGCGGCGGCGGCTTGCTCCGTCGCGGCGGTGACGTACGCCTGGCTGTTGATCAGCCAGCGGCTGGATCCGCCGCCCCGGGAGCTCATCAAGCCGTACATCGCCGCGGTGTTGGCGCCCATGACCTGCCTTGCTGCCGCGTCCGGCGGCCCGGGCTCCCCGGCCGTCGTGGCATTGGCCCTCGGCGTTCGCGTCATTGCAGGAGCCGAGAGCATTCGGACGGCTATCTCGGTTGCCGCTGGTGCACTGGTCGCGCTGACCGCGATCCACTACTCGGTGCGCGGGACCATCGCGTTCTCCGACATGTTGAGTGGCGGCGTCATATTCGCTGCCATCGCCTTGTTCCCGGCCTGGCAGGTCAAACGTGCGCAGGAAAACGCCAAGAAGCGGCGGCGTGCCGCGCGCTCCGACGGGGTGTTCGGCGGAGAGCGGACGGACACGCCGCGCGCGTACGAGGCCATGCCCTCGGACCTTCGGCGAGGCATCGAATCCACGCGCAAGGAGGCCGAGGAGCGCCGTCAGACCGAGGTGTTGAGCCGGTACCTGTGTGACGTTCGCGACGCGTTAGGCGCGGACGAGGTCGTGTTCTGGCGATGGACCGGGGCACGTGATACGCTCGTGGCGGCGGCGTGTTCGGGCGACGGGGCCGAGACGGAGCCCACGAAGTTCAACCACGCCGAGTGGCTGCCGCTCGTGAAGTGGTCCGCCGAAGAGCGGATCGTGCACTTCGACGAAGGAAAGCCCGGGCCTCGCATCGCCATGGGGCCGGTCGCGGGGCTCAAGCGTGCCTTCGGCGCGCTGAGCATTTCTGCGGACGCGGGCCTCACGCCGTCGCGCGACGATCTCAAGGCCTGGGTACCGCGTTACACGGCACAGGTGGCGGTGCTGGCCGAGCTGCTGGAAACGCGAGAAGAGGTCGGCCGCCAGAATCGCCGCACGCAAGCCTTGCTGCGCGCCGCGCAGGAGTTCCAGTCGAACCGCACGATCGAGCTGCTCGGGCGATCCATCTGCGAGACGGCGCTCGCCGTGACATCCGCGGCGCGCGCGGCGCTCGTGCGGTGGCACCCGATCTCGAACGACGGCGAGGTGCAAAGCGTTTCCGAAGGCCATCGAATTGCCGAGGGCTGGCCGATCAGCGAGGACTCGCAGGTCGGGACGATGTGCAAGAACGGTCTGCCGCAGGTGTGGGAAGATGCCCGGATGATCGCCCGGCACACCCGGATCTACGGGGCGTGGGAGACGCCGCGTCCGATCGGGTCGATGGCGATCATTCCGCTGAAACGCGAAGCCGGAGTGATCGGCGCCATTGTGATCGAGGGTGACGAGCCGGGCGACGTCCTGATTGCCGAGGTCCGCAACGTTCGGCTGCTGGCGGCGATTGCGGCGGTGTCTCTCGAGACCATGTGGGAGATCGAGGAGGTCACGCGCCGGGCGCGGACGGACCAGCTGACGGGCCTCGCGAACCGGCGCCATTTCGACGAGCAGATCGCGCGCGTGCTCGCGGAGACGGATCGGTTTGGCGGGTCGGCTTCGCTCGTCGTGGCGGATATCGATTACTTCAAGGCGGTCAACGACACGCACGGCCACGACGGTGGCGACGCGGTGCTGCAGAGCGTCGCGCAGGCGTTCCAGGACGGGGTTCGGAACGTCGACACGTGCGCCCGCTATGGCGGCGAGGAGATCGCGGTGCTGTTGCCGCAGACGAACATGGACGGCGCGCGCGACTTCGCCGAGCGGCTCCGGAAAGCGATCGAGACGCGGGTGGTCCACTATGCGGGGCGGCCGATCTCAGTGACAGCGTCGTTCGGCGTGGCGACGTACCCTGACAGCGTTGCAACCCATGACGCGCTGTTCCCGACGGCGGACCGAGCGCTGTACCAGGCGAAGGCCGAGGGGAGAAACCGTGTGCGGTGTGCCGTCCCAGGATCAGTTCAGAAAACAGCTTAGCCACTCCACTTCGCGTCGATTCGAGACAGGCCAGCCGGTTGATCCGCCGGGTCGTGGCCATTAGGTTTCAAGCCTTACGGGGGCGACTGGCTTCGACGGGGTTAGTGAAGCTGTGGCCGCGTGCCCAGGTACTCGAGTCCCTGGTAAAACACTCGGGAAAATCACAACTGCCAACAACAACTTGGCCCTGGCTGCGTAACGCTTAGCGTTACAGCACCTGCCCATGGGGAAGCTCGCTCGAGGCGGCTTCATGGGTATCGCAAATTCGAGATAGCCCCGCGGTGCGCTCTCCGGCGCGGGGCGAAAGAATAGAGAGCTCGTCCAGGAGTGGGTTGCCCACTGGCCAGCGCCTGGAGACCTCAACTGGTGGGCTACGCACGTAGACGCTGTGGTCGATCTAGTCTCGGACCGGGGTTCGATTCCCCGCGCCTCCATCAAACGCCAGGGGCCCGCGAAGCGGGCCGCTGGCGTTTGAGCTATCAGCCACCAGCCATCAGCGATCAGCTTGACTGTGCTTCATAGGCGGTGGTGGAGTCGACTTGCGGTGCAGCTTCGTTCCGGGCACTGAACGTTGTGCGGCGGTTGCCGAGACCCGTTCGAGCGAGACGATCATTCGCCGGACTTCGGACAGCGAGTTCTGCAGCTCGTCGCGTCGAGCGGTTGGCGTGTAGTCGAGGTCGTGGGCGAGGATCAGGTAGTACGACAGCTCGCTGCCTGATCCCATCGACAGCCGACTATGCTTCGCGAGCTCCGCGTCGCTATTCTTGCCGCATCCTTCCGCTATGTTCGCGGCGATCGACATCGCTGCACGGCGCGATTGAGACGTTAGGCCGTAGAGCTCCTGTTTCGGCCAACTCGACGTTTCCTTGTAGACGTCGAGCGCTAACTCGTGCGCCTTCTTCCAGACGGCGAGCTTCCTGAAGTCTCCCATGCTGGCCTCGAAATCGAACCGAGGCCAACGAGGAATGAGAGGGCGTGCCGTGCGCAACCACTCCGCCGCCGCGGTGCGCAGTCTACCGCAGTCTTAGCTGATGGCTGATGGCTGATGGCTGATGGCAGCCGGGCGGGGGTCGGCCAACGCCGCCTGCGCCGCCGCCAGACGGGCAATAGGAACCCGGAATGGCGAGCATGACACGTAATCCAACCCCAGCTCATGGCAAAGCTTCACCGACTTTGGCTCTCCGCCATGCTCGCCGCAGATGCCCACCTTGAGACCGGGACGCACGCGTCGGCCGTCCTGCACGGCCATGCGCACCAGCTTCCCGACGCCGGTCGCGTCGAGCACGCGGAACGGGTCCTCCGCGAGGATGCCTTTCTCCACGTAGAACGGGAGGAAGCGGCCGGCGTCGTCGCGGCTCAAGCCGAACGTCGTCTGCGTGAGGTCGTTCGTGCCGAAGGAGAAGAACTGCGCCGTGGCGGCGATCTCGTCGGCGGTGAGGGCGGCGCGTGGCAGCTCGATCATCGTGCCGATCAGGTAGTCCACATGCTCGCCCATCACGCCCAGGACCTGCCGCGCGACGTCCTCAATGATCGTGCGCTGGTTCTCGAACTCGCGCGCCGTCGCGACCAGCGGCACCATGATCTCGGGCTGCACGTCGATCCCGCGACGGGACGCGCGCACGGCTGCCTCGAAGATCGCGCGCGCCTGCATCTCCGTGATCTCCGGATACGTAATCCCGAGCCGGCATCCGCGATGACCCAGCATGGGGTTCGTCTCGCGAAGCGACTCCACGATCCGGTTCAGCTCATCGCGCGCCATGCCTAACGTGCGTGCCAGGAGCTTCGACTCTTCGCCGCCGTGTGGGAGGAACTCGTGCAGCGGGGGATCGAGAAGGCGAATGGTCACCGGATAGCCCGCCATCGCCTCGAAGATTCCCTCGAAGTCGGCGCGCTGCATGGGCAGGAGCTTCGCGAGCGCGCGGCGGCGTCCCGATTCATCACGCGCCACGATCATCTCGCGCATCGCCGTAATGCGATCGCCCTCGAAAAACATGTGCTCGGTGCGGCAGAGCCCGATCCCTTCCGCGCCGAACTGCCGCGCGACCCGTGCGTCCCTCGGCGTGTCCGCGTTCGCCCGGACACGAAGGCGCCGGACTTCATCCGCCCAGCCCAGGACGGTCGAGAACGACTGATACATCGGCGCGCGCGAAGCGGGGAGGCTGCCGTTCGTGACGCGTACGATTTCGCTCGGGATCGTCGGGAGGTCACCGACGAACACTCGGCCCGTCGCACCGTCGAGCGTGATCCAGTCGCCCTCCGAGACCGTAGTTCCGAACGCGCTGAACGTATGCTTCTCGGGATCGATCGCGATGTCCTTGCACCCGACCACGGCGCACTTGCCCATTCCTCGCGCGACGACGGCGGCGTGACTCGTCATGCCGCCGCGCGCGGTGAGCACGGCGCGCGCGGCCACGATGCCGTGAAAGTCCTCGGGCGTGGTCTCTTCGCGGACGAGAATCACAGCTTCGCCCTTCGCGTTGCGCCGTTCGGCGGCGTCGGGGTCGAACACCGCAATCCCGCTGGCCGCGCCAGGGCTGGCCGGGAGCCCCTGACAGAGTGGCTGCGCGCGCGCCTGCGGATCGATGATCGGGTGCAGGAGCTGGTCGAGCTGCTCGGCGACGATGCGGTTGACGGCTTCCTCGCGCGAGATGAGCCCCTCCTCGACCATCTCGCGCGCGATCCTCACGGCCGCCGCGGCGGTGCGCTTTCCCGTGCGCGTCTGGAGCAGAAACAGCTTGCCACGCTCCACCGTGAACTCGAGGTCCTGCATGTCGTGGAAGTGCTGCTCGAGGCGATCCTTCGTCTCCAGCAGCTCCTCGTACGGCCCCGGAAGTCGATCCGCCATCTCCTCGATGTCGAACGGCGTGCGGATCCCGGCGACCACGTCCTCACCCTGCGCGTTCACCAGAAACTCGCCGTAGAACTTCCGCTCGCCGGTCGACGGATTTCGCGTGAACGCGACGCCGGTTCCCGAGTCGTCCCCGAGGTTGCCGAACACCATCGCGACGATGTTGACCGCCGTGCCTAACGTGTCCGGAATGCCGTTCACCTTGCGGTAGTCGACGGCCTTCTTGAGCGTCCACGACTTCCACACCGCTTCGATCGCCCCCCAGAGCTGGACGTCGGGGTCCATCGGGAACGTCTGCCCCGTGACGTTCCGAACGACCGACTTGTACTCCTCGACCAGGTTGCGGAGCGCGTTCTCTCCGAGCTCGGCGTCCGTCTCGACGCCTTCCGTCATGCGCTTCGCACGAAGCAGGTGCTCGAAGTTCTGGATCGGCACGCCGAGCACGACGTCGGCGTACATCTGGACGAAACGCCGGTACGAATCGTAGGCGAAGCGCGCGCTGCCGCTCTGCCGTGCAAGCGCCAGCACCGTGCGATCATTGAGGCCGAGGTTGAGGATCGTTTCCATCATCCCGGGCATCGACACTGGCGCACCGGACCGGACCGAGACGAGCAGCGGATTCGTCGTGTCTCCGAACCCACGGCCAGTCGCCGCCTCGAGCCGCGTGGTCGCCCGCTTGACCTCGTTGCGCAGCGACTCCGGGAATGTTCCAGCGCGCAGGTAATCGACGCAGACGGAGCACGCGATGGTGAACCCCGGCGGAACAGGCACGCCGAGATTCGTCATCTCGGCGAGGTTCGCGCCCTTGCCGCCGAGCACCGCGCGCATCTCGCGCGCGCCTTCGGCCTTCCCATTCCCGAAGAAGTACACGAGCATGGGTTGTGTCACTCCGTCGGGTGCTGGGGGCGCTTCGCGGTCAGCAGCCGCAGCCGAATCGGAGCTTGTCGGGGTCTGTGGGGGGCGGTGTTGGGTAGTCACCAGAGAAGCAGGCGTGGCAGAAGCCGCGAGGGCCGTCGGGCACGGACTCGAGCATCCCATCGAGCGACAGATACCCGAGGGAATCGACGCCAATATGCGCGGCGATCTGCTCGGTCGTCATGTTCGCCGCGATGAGCTCTTCGCGGTTCGGCGTGTCGATCCCATAGTAACACGGACCGGTGATTGGCGCCGACGAGACACGCATATGCACTTCTCGCGCCCCGGCAGCCCGTACCATCGCGACCAGCCCGCGCGTGGTCGTACCTCGCACGATGGAGTCATCCACCATGACCACGCTCTTGCCGTCCAGTACCTCGCGCACGGCGTTGTACTTGACCTTCACCTTGGCATCGCGCCCGGCCTGCGTCGGCTGAATGAACGTCCGGCCGACGTAGTGGTTGCGGATCAGCGCGAGCTCGAGCGGGATCCCCGACTGCTCGGCGAAGCCTAACGCGGCGGAGTTCGACGAATCCGGGACACTGAACACGAGCTCGGCACTCGGTGCGGGGCACTCCTGTGCGAGTCGTCGCCCCAGCGCGCGCCGGGCACGATCCACCGAGCCGCCGAACACGCGGCTGTCGGGACGCGAGAAGTACACATACTCGAACACGCACCGGCGCAATTCCATTCGGTCAAACGGCTTCAGTGACCGGAGCCCGCTGCCGTCGAACGCGACGATCTCGCCCGCCTCCACCTCTCGCTCGACCGTTGCCCCGACGATGTCCAGCGCACACGTCTCGGACGCCGCGACGTACGCGCCATCCGCAGTCCGTCCGATGACGAGCGGTCGCCATCCGCGTGGATCGCGCGCGGCGAGCAGGGTGTTGCCGATGACCACGAGCAGCGAGTACGCGCCCTCGACGCCCTGCAGGGCCTCGGCGAGCTTGGCCTCGGGCGCTTCCGCCGACGACTTCGCGAGCCGATGGACCAGCACCTCGGAATCCATCGTGGACGAGAAGATGGACCCTTCGTTCTCGAGCTCGTGGCGCAGCTCGGTCGCGTTGGTCAGGTTGCCGTTGTGCGCGAGCGCGATGTGCCCGCCGCGGAAGCGCACGAGCACGGGTTGCGCGTTGTCGATGGTCGACGAGCCCGCCGTGCTGTAGCGCGTATGCCCGATCGCCAGCGATCCGTCGAGCGACCCGACGGTCGCTTCGTCGAAGCCATCGGACACGAGGCCCATTTTCCGGGCGACCCGCGCAGTCCCGTCGTCATCGATCGCCACGATGCCGGCGGATTCCTGTCCGCGATGCTGCAACGAGTAGAGACCCAGGTGTACGAACGACGCCGCGCCCGGGACACCCTGAACTCCGAAAATGCCACACATGTATCAGCTGCCCACGGTCGAAGGAGCGTCTGCGGCCAATGCATCGTCGGCAACGGCCACGCGGGTCATGATGGACGGGATCGCCTTGTGGTAGGCGTTCGCAAGCTGCTCGATTGGAGCGGAGAGCTGTCCGCCGTCGAACTGGATCCGGAAGGGCCGGTCGGCCGGCTCGACGACACCGATCCGACGCACCGGCACGCCGTGGCTCGCGGCGATCTGCTCGACTCGGGCCGGCGATTCGGTCGATACCACGATGCGCGCCTGCGCTTCGCCGAAAAGCAGTGCACGCTTCGAGATCTCCGACCACGACGAGAGATCTACCGTCGCGCTGAATCGCTGCTCCCGGTTCGCCATTGCGCACTCGGCGAGCGCGATGGCGAGCCCGCCGTCGCTGCAGTCGTGCGCCGACGAAACCGCGCCAGCCCGGATGGCCTCGAGCAGCGCGTCGATGAGGCGCCGTTCGGCCTGAAGGTCGCACCGTGGCGGCGCGCCTGCGGTGACGCCGTGAATTCGCGCGAGGTACTCCGAGGCGCCGAGCTCGGAGGTCTCGTCCCCGAGCAAGAGGATCGTGTCGCCGGCCTGCTGGAAGGTCGCGCGGGTGACGTGCGCGACATCGTCCACCAGGCCAACCATCCCGATCACCGGCGTGGGGAACACGGCGCCACTCGGGCTCTCGTTATACAGCGACACGTTGCCGCCGGTCACGGGCGTGCCTAACGCTTCGCAGGCCTCCGCCATCCCGCCGACGGCCTCGCGGAACTGGAAGAAGACTTCCGGGCGTTTTGGGTTGCCGAAATTCAGACAGTTCGTGATCGCCATGGGCCTCGCGCCCGTGCAGGCGACGTTGCGCGCGGCCTCGGCCACCGCGATCCGTCCACCGACGCGCGGCTCGAGGTAGACGTAGCGTCCGTTGCAATCGGTTTTCACGGCGAGCGCCTTGCGCGTACCGCGCAACCGCAGCACCGCCGCGTCGCCGCCGGGGCCGAGCACAGTGTTCGTGCGCACCGACGTATCGTACTGCCGGTACACCCAAGCCTTGCTCGCGATCGTCGGGGACGACAGCAGCTCACGCAGCGTCCACGCGGCGTCGCGCTCCTCGGGACGTTCGGCAATCGCATCGACGTCGCGCGCCCTGAGCGCGGCAATCGTCTCGCTTTCGCGCGCGTCCGGGTGATAGACCGGACAATCCGTTACGAGACGCGAGCCGGGGAATTCCGCGACGACCCGATCCCCTTCGGTTACGCGATACACGGGCTCCGCAATGACCTCACCAATCACCTCGGCCGAGAGGTCCCACTTGGTGAGGATCGCCTTCACCTGAGGCTCGTGTCCGCGCTTCGCGACCACGAGCATTCGCTCCTGCGATTCGCTGAGGAGGATCTCGTAGGGCGTCATGCCTTCTTCGCGCACCGGCATCTTTGTCACGTCGATCGTGACGCCGACGTCGCCGCGCGCAGCCATCTCCGCCGATGACGACGTGAGCCCCGCCGCGCCCATGTCCTGGATGGCGACGATGTGGCCGCTCCTGATCAGCTCGAGGGACGCCTCCAGCAGCAGCTTTTCCGTGAACGGGTCGCCGACCTGTACGCGTGGACGCTTCGCATCACTCTCGTGCGAGAGGTCCTCGGACGCGAACGACGCGCCGTGAATGCCATCCCGCCCGGTGCGGGCGCCGACCGCGATGATCGGGTTGCCTACGCCCTCGGCCTTCGCGCGAATGAGATCGCGCTCGTTCATGACGCCAACACACATCGCGTTGACGAGCGGGTTCGTCTCGTACGCCGGGTCGAACACGACTTCGCCGGCGACGGTCGGCACACCCACCGAGTTCCCGTAGTCGCCGATGCCCTTCACGACGCCGGCGAACAAATAGCGCACACGCGGGTGGTCCAGCGATCCGAAACGCAGTGAGTCGAGCATCGCGATGGGACGTGCACCCATCGTGAACACATCGCGCAGAATCCCGCCGACGCCGGTCGCCGCGCCCTGATAGGGTTCGACGGCGCTCGGGTGGTTGTGCGACTCGATCTTGAACGCGACGGCGATCCCGTCACCAACCGCGATCACGCCGGCGTTCTCGCCGGGTCCCTGCAGCACGTAGGGTGCCTTGGTAGGCAGCGTCCGCAGCAGCGGGCGCGAATGCTTGTACGAGCAGTGCTCGCTCCAGAGCGCGCTCACGATCCCGAGCTCGGTGAACGTGGGCGTGCGACCGAGCATGGCGACCAGGCGCTCGTACTCGTCAGGCGTTAGGCCATGCTCGGCGACGAGAGCCGGCGTGATGACCGGATCGCCGGGGCGGGGAAGTGCGGTCGGGTGGGGCATCCGACTGTGTCCGTCTGTCATGAGAACGAGCCGAGGTGAAAAAAATTCCGGACGCCGGGCGCTCAGACACCCACCTGGGCGAGCAGCGACTCGAACAGCGCAACGCCGTCGGCGGAGCCGACGATCGCTTCGGCGGCACGCTCGGGATGCGGCATGAGACCGAGCACGTTTCCGCGCTCGTTGACGATGCCGGCGATTCCGCGCATCGACCCGTTTGGGTCAGCCGATGGGTCGACCTCGCCCTTCTCGTTCACGTACCGGAACACGACCTGGTCATTCTGCTCGAGGCGATCGAGCGTCGCGTCGTCGGCGGTGTAGCGGCCGTCGCCGTGCGCGATGGGCAGCCGAAGAATCTGCCCCGGCGCGTACTGGTTCGAGAAGCGCGTCTCCGTCGTCTCCACGCGCACGCGGCAAAGCTCGCTCACGAATTGCAGACTCGCGTTCCGAAGCAGCGCGCCGGGAAGGAGGCCTGCCTCGCACGCGATCTGGAAACCGTTGCAGATCCCGACGACGGGTCCGCCACGATCAGCGTGAGTAATCACCTCGCGCATGATCGGCGAGAACCGCGCGATGGCACCGGCGCGCAGGTAGTCGCCGTAGCTGAAGCCGCCCGGCAGGATGACGACATCCACTCCGCGAAGGTCGTGGTCCTTGTGCCACAGCTTCACGCACTCCTGCCCGAGCACGTCGGTAATGGCGAGAAATGCGTCCTCGTCGGAGTTCGAGCCGGGAAAGGTGATCACGCCGAATTTCATGCCTGCTCCACGTTGGCGATTTCGTAGTCCTCGGTCACCGGATTCGCGAGCAGCTTCGCGCACATGTCTCGAACCGCGCGCTCCGCCGATTGCGGCTCGGGGGCGTCCGCGTCGATGACGAGATGGCGACCAACGCGAACATCACGTACGCCGTTGAACCCGAGCGAGTGCAGGGCGTCGGCCACCGCCTTGCCCTGCGGATCGAGCAGCCCGCGCCTGGGCACGATGTGAACGGCGACGCGATATCGACTCATGTTCCGCGATCCTCGTGCTTGGGATGAGGGGGAGGCGGGTTGGGACGCTCGCCGCGATGACGGCGACGCCGACGCCGCCGTCGGTTCGTCGGCTCCTGCACTTCCGCTGCCTCTCCGTTGAGCGAACCGGTCGGCACAACCGGCCGCACCGTTTCCGCTTGGTGCTCGGGGAGGTTTTCAGCGAGCGTCGGATCGACATCGGCTTCTTCCTCGAGGAATACCGACCGACGGTCGGGGACGATATCGAGGAAGCCGAGAGCCGCCCACTTCACCGCACCGAACAGCACGTAGGCTACCAGTGCAGGAAAGATAAACTGGCGGGGAACGAAGATGAGGCCGAGAATGCTGCCCACGATGATCGACGTCCCCATGAGCTGGCGCGCCGAGCGGTATCCAACCGTGGGAACGGCCGGGTAGGGCACGTCGCTGATCATGAAGTACGCGAGACCGACCATGAGCCACCGCAGAATGGTGTGCCACGGCAGCTCGGCCAGCGTCCTGTTGTCGGTGAAGAAGATGACGGCGTCGTTGTACAGCGGCGTCTGGCTGAACCAGTAGTACGTCGCGAGCGTCATCCCCGCAGCGGGACTGGGCAACCCGTGGAAGTGCGTCTTGGGACGGCCCGCCTGCTCGACGTTGAACCGCGCGAGGCGGATCACCGCGCACGACGCGAAGATGAAGACGTAGATCCAGTCGTTCCCGTCGGTCCTGAGCGCGGCGAAATACATGATGAGCGCCGGGGCGAGGCCGAACGAGATCGCGTCGACGAGGGAGTCGAGCTCCTCGCCGAACCGGCTGCCGGTGCCGGTCGCCCGGGCAATGCGACCGTCGAGCGAGTCCGCCACGCCGCCAACGACGACGAAAAAGGCAGCCGTGCCGAACCGGCCGCGCGAGGCCAGCACGATCGCGTAGATGCCGCAGAACAGGTTGAACAGCGTGAAGCCGTTAGGCAGCAACACCACCGCCCGCCGGACTTCGGGACGGCGAAAGCGTGCGCGCTTCATTTCGCTGGCAGCTCCGCGAGGACGGTTGTTCCTGCGACCGTGGTCTCACCGACCTTGACCCGCACATCGGACGCAGGCGGCACGAACACGTCGACTCTCGACCCGAACCGGATGATGCCCATTCGCTCGCCCTGCTCGACGCGCTCGCCTTCACGGCTGTAGGTGTGAATGCGGCGCGCGATGAGACCAGCGATCTGGCGAACGAGGATGCGCTGGCCGCTCGCCTCGAGTCCCACCGACGTCTGCTCGTTCTCGAGACTCGATTCTGCCGCGGCAGCGTTGAGAAACTTGCCCGGGCTTCGATGGACGTATCTGACGGTGCCCGACACCGGGTACCGATTCACGTGCACGTTGAAGACGTTCATGAAGATCGAGATCCGCGTCGCTCGGCCATGAACGAACGTCGGCTCGTCGACCTCCGTGATCATGACGACCTTGCCGTCGGCCGGCGCGATGACCAACCGGTCACCGCGAGCGCCGGTGCGCTCCGGGTCGCGGAAGAAATAGGCGACCCACAGCGCGACGAGCGTCAGAAGAAACGCGAGCAGCCACAACGGCCACGAGCGTCTCGTCAGGGCCGCCGCGTACCCCGCGGCGGCGATCAATGCCGCGACGATGATGAACGCGAGGCCTTCGCGGGCGAAGTTCATGAGAGGTCGGCCACGTTCAGGTCGGTCCCCGTGATTCGCCGGAATGCGTCGAGATATCGTGTGCTCGTGGCGTTCACCACCGCCTCGGGTAGCGGGGGCGGCGGGTAGTCGCCCGACCATCGGCCGGCGGCGCGCTCGGCGTCCAGGTAGTCCCGCAACGGCTGCTTGTCGAAGCTCGGCTGCGAGCGGCCCGGCGCGTACTCGCTCGCCGGCCAGAACCTGGAGCTGTCGGGCGTGAGCACCTCGTCCACGAGGATGATGCGGCCCTCGCGCACACCGAACTCGAACTTCGTGTCGGCGATGATGATGCCGCGAGGCTCGGCAATCGTTAGGCCGCGCGTGTAAACCGTCCGGGTGAGCCGCTCGAGCTCTCGCGTCGCCGCCTCGCCGACGATACGCGCCATCTGCGCGATGGTGATGTTTTCGTCGTGCCCGCTTTCGGCTTTCGTGGCGGGGCTGAAAATCGGCGGCTCGAGGCGGTCGCTTTCCCGCAAGCCGGATCGCAGTGCCTCACCGGCCAGCGTGCCGTGCGTGCGGTATTCCTTCCACGCCGAGCCCGCGAGGTAGCCGCGAATCACGCACTCGACGGGAAATACGTCGGCCCGCCAGGCCAGCATTGCGCGGCCACGCAGCAGGTCGCGATGCATCGCGAGTGCGGGAACCTGCGTGACGATCTCCTCGACATCGGCGGAGATCATGTGGTGCGGCACGTCCGGCTCGAGCTGCCGAAGCCACCACGCCGTGAGCTGCGTGAGCACCGCACCCTTGTATGGAACCGTCTCCCGCATGACGACGTCGAATGCGCTCACGCGATCGGTCGCTACCACCAGCAGGCGATCGGCATCGACCTCATAAACGTCGCGAACCTTTCCTCGGCGAAGGACGCTGAGCGGCAGTGTGGTCGTCGCGACGCCGGTCATACTCGCACCTCCGCCACGTCGCGCAGGTCCACCGCCGGTGTGCCGGCCAGGAGCGGATCCACGATCTCGTCCAGAAACTCGTCCACCTGCTCGGCGGCACGGCCGATGAAGCGTCGTGGTTCGAGCGCCTCGCGGAGGTCGCCGATCGGGACCCCGTACTCGGGGTCAGCGGCCAGGCGCTCGAGCATGTCGTTTGCCTTGCCATCGTCCTTCATGGCGCGGGCAGCCGCGACGCTATGACGGCGGATCACCTCGTGTGCAGCCTGACGGTCGCCGCCGGACCGCACCGCACGGACGATCAGATCCTCGGTCGCCATGAACGGCAACTCGTCGCGCACGCGTTGACGTATTCGCGCCGGATGGACGTCGAGACCGCTTGCGACGTTCACCATGAGAATCAGGATGGCGTCCGTCGCGAGGAACGCCTCGGGAATCACCAGACGCCGGTTCGCGCTGTCGTCGAGCGTTCGCTCGAAGTACTGCACGCCGTGCGTCTGGTTCGCGTTAGGCTCGAGCGACCCCACGAACCGCGCGAGCGACGCCATGCGTTCGGACCGCATGGGGTTGCGTTTGTAGGCCATCGCCGACGAACCGATCTGCTCCGTCTCGAACGGCTCCTCGATCTCGCCGAACGCCTGTAGCATGCGGATGTCGCTGCTGAACTTCGCCGCCGACGCGGCCACGCCCGAGACGATAGCCAGCACCTGGGCATCGAGCTTTCTCGTGTACGTCTGTCCTGTCACGCTCAGCGAGTGCGTGAAGTCCATCGCCGACGTCACACGCCGGTCGAGCTCGCGAACGCGCTCGTGGTCACCATCGAACAACTGAAGGAAACTCGCCTGCGTGCCCGTCGTGCCTTTCACGCCGCGAAACGGCAGCGTGGCGCGCCGGTAGTCGAGATCCATCAGGTCGAGCACGAGATCCTGCATCCACAGCGTCGCGCGCTTGCCGACGGTCGTGAGCTGCGCCGGCTGCAGATGCGTGTAGCCGAGCGTCGGCTCGTCGCGCCATTGTCGCGCGAACGCGGCAAGGGCCCGAAGCGCGGTGATCAGGCGCCCGCGCAGCAACTCGAGCCCCCGGCGCATCAGAATCAGGTCCGCGTTGTCGGTGACGAAGGCGCTCGTTGCGCCGAGATGGATGAACGGCCTGGCGGCCGGTGCGACGTCGCCGAAGGCGTGCACGTGCGCCATGACGTCGTGCCGGAACCGGCGCTCGTAGGTCGCCACGGCCTCGAAGTCGATATCGTCGAGATGGTGGCGCATCTGCACAATCGCCTCGTCCGGAATCGGAACGCCGAGCGCCTGCTCGGATTCGGCGAGCGCGAGCCAGAGCTGGCGCCACAGCCCGTGCCGCGTCGCCGGCGACCATAAACGAAGCATCTCCGCCGACGCATACCGTTCGGCGAGTGGGGAACTGTATTGCGTGAGCCGTTGTTCGGCGTGGTTCGTCACTGGATCACGATGTCGTTGTAGTAGATCCGGCCCTCGCGCTCCCAGACTATGCGCATCGCGGACCGGCCCGCGTACGTGTCGAGCGCGGTCTTCACGTCGTCGGCGGTGTTGATCGGGATGCGGTTGATCTGCACGATCACGTCGCCCTTCTGGATGCCGACTTCGTTGGAGATGCGATCGCTGACGTTGTAGACGACCGCGCCTCTCGGCGACCGTATCCCGCGCTCTGCGCGAATGGCCGGCGTGAGCGTCACGAGCTCGAGCTCCTTGAGCACGGCGACCTTCGGCGCGCTCACCTCCGGCAGGTCTGCAACCTGGACCCTCACGGTGATCTCACGACCGCTGCGGCGGATCACCATGGGAATCTGCTCGCCTACGCGCAGATCGAGGCGTTCCGCTTCCCAGTCGAACGGGTTCTTCAGCGTCCGGTTCCCGGCGCGCACGATCTGATCTCCAGCCTCGATGCCGGCCCTCGCCGCCGGCGACCCCGGGACGACCGAGGATACGATTACGCCCGCGTTCAGCGCCGCCCGCGGATCCCTGCCGCTTGGCTTCTGTACCTTGACGCCGATCCACGGCTGCCGGAGCCGCCCGTGCGCCACCAGGTCTTCGGCCACGCGCTTGGCGCGGTTGATCGGGATCGCGAATCCGAGGCCGACCGACCCACCACTGGGGGAATAAATCGACGTGTTGACGCCGATCACGCCGCCGTCCGCATTCACCAGCGGCCCGCCCGAGTTGCCGGGGTTGATCGACGCGTCCGTCTGGATCATGTCGACGTACGCTCCGCCGCCTTCCGCCTGACCGATCAGGTTCCGTCCGGTCGCGCTGATCACGCCCGCCGTGACGCTCGGCTCGGTGTTCCCGAGCAGGAACCCGTACGGGTTGCCGATGGCGATCGCCCACTCGCCGATGACGATGTCGTCGGAGTTGCCTAACGGGGCAGTGGGCAGTCCCTTCGCGTCGATCCTGAGCACAGCCAGGTCGTTCTGCTCGTCGATGCCGAGCACCTTGGCCGGGAACGTCTTGCCGTCGCGCATCGCGACCGAGACGCGGGTTGCGCCGGCGACGACGTGGGCGTTGGTGACGATCGTCCCGTTAGGGTCAGTGATGAAGCCCGAGCCGAGTCCGGCGCCAATGCGCTCGCCGGACTGCCGCCCAAACATCATGTCGAACGGGTCGACCGGCACTCGCTCGATGACCTCGGTTTGAACGGTGACAACCGCCGGCGCCACTCGAGCAACCGCCTCGGTGATCGCCGTGCGGCGTGAAGCCGATACGGACTGGGGTGGCGTTGGCGACGCCTTGGGAACCGATTGCGCGAGCGAGTCCGCGGGGCTCGCTCCCTGACACCCAGTCAACGACGCGGCAGCGAGCGCCGCCACGGTGAAGCGCTTCGCGAGCATCATTTGACTCTCGTGCGATGAGTTCGGCTGAGATCGGTGAGAAACTGGTCGATCCCTCGGTCCGTCAGGGGATGCAAGAGCAGGGCGCGCAGCGCCTCCGGCGACACCGCGATCGCGTCGGCGCCGGCGAGCGCGCACCCCGTAAACTGCGCGGCGTTGCGCGGCATCGCGGCGAGGACGTCGCACTCCACACCGTGCAGCTGAAACACCCGATGGATCCCGGCGATCGTCTCCACGCCATCCTCTCCCTGCGCGTCGATCTGATCGATGTGCACGCACACGGTACCAGCACCCGCCTTCGCCGCCAGCACCGCCTGCGCGGCGTTGAACACGAGCGTCGCCATCACGCGAACACCCTCGGAGCTCAGCCGCCGTATCGCCTCGATCGCGTCCTCGACGAACGGGATCTGAACGATGATCGAATCGGACAGCTTCGCCAGCTCGCGCGCGTCGCGGTACACGTCGCTCGCATTCACCGCGCCGACCGTTGCGGCAACGGGGAACGCGGCGACCCGGCAAATCTCGGCGAGCAATTCGAGCGCGCCAGCGGGATGAACCTCCGCCGTCAACGAGGTCGGCGTCGTGAGCACACCGTCAACGAGTCCGTGCGAGTGCGCCCACCGGATGTCGTCGAGCTTCGCCGTCGCGATGAAGATCTTCATTCGCTCTGCAGGTACAGTTCGGGAGGATACGTCACGCGATCGAGAAACAACCCGTGAGGCGGCGCGGGAGGAGAGGCATCGTCGTTGGCAGATGCGGCGAGTAGACGGTGCACGCTGTCTTCCTCGCGCTTTCCCGACGCCACCTCGACGAGCGTTCCAACGAGAAAGCGCACCATGTGGTGAAGAAAGCGATTCGCCTCGACCTCGAACACGAGACCGCCCGCTCGATCTCTCCAGCATGCCGAGTGAACGGTGCATCGATGGTCATCGCGGTCCGGTGCCGTGCCTCGCACCGCGAAGGCGACGAAGCAATGCTCTCCGACGAGCGGCGCGGTGGCGCGATCGAGCAGGGCGCGGTCGAGCGACCGACAGTACGCCCATTCGGTGTGGCGGCGAAACGGCGAGCGGGCCTCTTCGTCGGTTCCAACGTAGTAGCTGTATCGGCGGGAAAGAGCGCTGTACCGTGCGTGGAATTCAGGCCGCATGTCGTACGCCGCGCTGACCCAGATGTCGCGCGACACGAGTGCGTTCACTGCGCGTCTCAAGCTCGCGGCGGACCATCGTTCGCTCACCCGAACCCCGACTGCCTGGCCGCGCGCGTGCACGCCGGCATCGGTCCGACCCGCACCAAGAGCCGCGACGTGACCGCCCAGAAGGCGCGTCAACACTCGCTCCAGCTCGCCCTGCACAGTGCGCTCGTTCGGCTGACGCTGCCATCCCGCGAAGGCAGAGCCGTCGTAGTGCAGCACGAGCTGCACGGTGCGCACTGTCATCGCTCGGAAACTAGCCCGACCCACCCCTCTGTCAAGCAACGGATGTGCGTCGCGCCCAAGGGCGGAAGCGATTGACTTTACGAGACGTACGCCTCAACATTCGCGTCGCCGATCGCAGCGAATTCGCGCCCGCCGACGGCATCCCACTCCATGTCTTCGCGGAACCTTCCCTCGCTCGCGCACGCCTTGAGCGTAGCGCCCGACTACGATGCTGCCCTGGTCGCGCTCGGCGAAGGCCTCGCCGACGTCGACCGCACCGCGCACCTCGGGCTGCTGCGCTACGATGCCCGGCGAGAGATGCTGCGCGAGCGCCTCACGCCAAGCGGCGGCCGCGTCGTGAAGATCCCCGTCGAGACGACGTTCGACCATCTTCCCGCGACGATTCGGACGCAGGTGGCCGCCGGCGGCCAGTTCGTCGATCTCGGGGACAGGTCGGCCGACTACGCGCGCATGTTCAGCTTCCCGCCGTTTCCCGACGGCGGAATTCTGTCGCTGCGTGGCGTTCTCGTGGACGGCTGCCTCGCCGCAGTGGTCGCCGTGTACGAGCAGAAGAAAATGTTCGGCACGCGGTCGATCGAGCGCTTCGCGCCGTTCGTCGCGCTGTTCGAGCTGGGGTACGCGCGGTTGGCCGAGCGCGAGGCCCGCGACGAGGCGGTGCGAACGCTGGAGGACGTCACGCAGCGCGTTCACGGCGAGTACGTGCGCCGACTCGCCGAGCTCGAACACGAGCTCATTCGAGCAAAGGACGAGGCCCGCGCGCCGACGAACGACGAGGTCTCGGCCCGCATCGTCGCGCTCGAGCGCGAGGTCGCCAAGGCGAACGAGCAGGCGCGCAAAGCGAAGCGGCATTCCGACGAGATCGAGGGACACGTCACGGCGGCCGTGAGCCAGCTCGAGCAGGCGCACGTCGAGCTGCATCGTCGCAGCGAGTCGCTCCGTCAGCGGACGCGGACGCTCTACCTGATCGAGCGCGTGCTCAAGCTCGACGCCACGGTCGCGGATCCCCGCCAGCTCGTGGACGGATTGCTCGCACTCGTTGGCGACGACATGCAGGCGCAGCGCTGCTCACTCATGCTCGTCGCGCCCGAGCCCGGATACATCTTCCTCGCGGCGTCGCGCGGCCTCGCGCCGTTCATCGCCGAGGGATCGCGGATCAGGATCGGGCAGGGCGTTGCCGGGCGCGTGGCGCAGGCGCGCGAGCCGCTGCTCGTGCAGGACGTGAGACACGCGACCACGCACCCGCTGCTGCTGGATCAGCATTTCACCACCGGGTCGTTCATCAGCTTTCCGCTGGTGTACCAGGGGGACTTGGTGGGCGTCGTCAACTTGACGAACCGCGCGCAGTACGGCGTGTTCGTGGACGAGGATCTGGAGCGGGTGCAGCTCCTGGCGCTCGTCATCGCGCTCGTCGCCACGAACGCGTCGCTCGCGACGCGGCTGGTCGGGTCAATCGGCCCGCGTTAGGCGTCACCGCGTGACGGCACCGGCATCGGCACCGACGGCGCTCCAGGCGGCGATCCGGCGCGTCGCCTTCGGCGGTTCGCTCGACGCCGAGCTCGCGGCCGAGGCGTTCGGGATCATCATGCGCGGCGAGGCAACGGCCGCCCAGATCGCGGCACTGCTCGTTGGGCTGCGCGTAAAGGGCGAGACGGCCGAAGAGGTCACGGGCGCGGCGCGCGCGCTCCGCGGAGCGATGGTTCGCTTGCCCGTCGCCACTGCGGACGATCTCGTGGATACGTGCGGCACCGGCGGCGGAGCCGTACCGACTTTCAACATCTCCACGGCCGCAGCGCTGCTCGCTGCCGGCGCAGGCGTGCGAATCGCCAAGCACGGCAACCGCTCCTTCACCACGCAGTGCGGGAGCGCGGACGTTCTCGAACAGCTCGGGGTGACGCTCGAGGCTCCCGTTGATGTCGCGGCGCGCGCCCTCGAGGAAGCCGGCATCACGTTCATGTTCGCGCCGGCCATGCATCCGGCCATGCGGCACGTGGGCCCAGTGCGGCGTGAGTTGGGAATTCCAACGGTCATGAACATCGTGGGCCCGCTGGCCAATCCGGCCGGCGCCGCGCGTCAGGTGGTGGGAGTGGCCGAGCGTGGCCGGATGCCGCTGCTCGCTGGCGCGCTCGCCGCGTTAGGCGCGGCCCACGCGCTGGTGGTGCACGGAGAGCCGGGGATGGATGAGATATCGCCCATGGGACCGACACATGTCGCCGAAGTGCGCAATGGGGCGGTAACGGAGTGGACGATCCGGCCGGAGGACTACGGGTTCTCCGGCTTCAGCGCGCCGGACCTGGCGGGAGGAGGGCCGGCGGACAACGCGCGCACCATCACCTCGGTGCTGACAGGAAAGGGCAACCCGGCAGCGAGAGCCGCAGTCGTGCTGAACGCCGCCGGCGCGCTCTACGTCGCGCCGGGTAGCCGGTCGTTCGCCGATTCGGTTGCCGCCGCGAGCGCGGCGCTCGCGAGCGGCGCGGGGGTCGCCGCGCTGGAGCGAATGCGGCGAGCGTATTCGACGCGTTGAGGCCTAGTAGCGCCGCAGCACCCCGACGACGACGCCCTGGATGCTGATGTCGTTCTCGTGGACGTACATGGGCGACATGGTCTCGTTCGCGGGCTGGAGACGTATCCGCCCGTCCTTCTCACGGTAGAACTTCTTCACCGTTGCGGAGTTTCCCCCGAGCATCGCGATGACCATCTCGCCGTTGTCGGCCCGCTGGCGCTCGTTCACCACGACAAAATCGCCGTCGCGGATCTGCTCATCGATCATCGAGTTCCCGCGGACGCGAAGCACGTAGTGGTTGCCCGTGCGGCGCACGAAGTCATCAGGCACCGCGACGCTCTCGTTCGCCGTCATGGCTTCGATCGGGTAGCCTGCCGCTACCGTACCGAGCAACGGCAGATCGACAGCGCGCTGGAACACCTCAGAGGGCAGGATCTCGATCGCGCGGCTCTCGTTGTAGCTCCGCTTGATGTAGCCCTTTCGCTCGAGGTTGCTCAGGTGCTCGTGCACCGTGGCGAGCGAGTTATAGTTGAAATGCGACGCGATCTCCTCGAAGCTCGGCGCGTATCCGCGCTCCTCGGCATACGAGGACAGATAATCCAGGATTTCGCGTTGACGTTTGGTGAGCGGCATGGTGATCCCCGCAGGTTGAGCCGACTGGGCGGTGTTCCCGAACAACAGCCGAAGAGTAGGATATCCGAACAAGGGCCGAAGTGCAAGCAAATCGTGCGTGGAGCCCGCCGGCGGGGCCGCTGGGTCGTCTGTCGGCCGCGGCAGCGCTCAGGGCGAAGGACCTCGAAACCCGGTCGACTGACCTCCGGGACCGTGCGAAGGACGCTCCCGTCGGAGCGCCCTTCGCCGCTGCGCTTCGGCGGACCGACGTGGGGGTCATCGCGGAGGTGAAGCGCAGCTCGCCATCCAAGGGCGTGATCAACGCCGGGCTGGACGCCGCCGAACAGGCGTCGGCCTACGCGCGTGGGGGAGCCGCCGCGCTGTCGATCCTCACCGAGCCCACGGAATTCGGAGGCCGCGCTCAGGACCTCGTGGATGCCCGAGGAGCCACCACGCTCCCGACGCTCAAGAAGGACTTTCACGTCCATCCGGTCCAGGTTGTCGAGGCGCGCGCGATCGGTGCCTCCGCGCTGTTGCTCATCGCACGGGCGTTACGCCCTGATGACCTCCGCGCAATGGCCGACTGCGCCTCGGAGCTCGGGGTCGAGGTGCTCGTGGAAGTGCGCGACGAGGAGGAGCTCGAGCGCGCGCTCACGATCGAACACGCGATCATTGGCGTGAACAGCCGTGATCTCGAGACGCTGGTGATCGATCCAGGCGTTACGTCGTACCTCATTCCCATGATTCCCGCCGATCGCCTGGCTGTCGCCGAAAGCGGCGTGAGCGGCCGGCGCGACGTGGAGCGGGCCGCGGGCGCCGGGGCCGACGCAGTCCTGGTCGGCTCGACCGTGTCGGCATCGCCTGATCCCACGGGGGCTGTCGCGCGCCTGACGGGCGTCGCGCGGCTGCTTCGTGCCGGTTGAGATCAAGTTCTGCGGGCTGACGCGCGCGGCGGACGCCGACTACGCCGCGTCGTTAGGCGCCGCCTACGTCGGCGTCATTTTCGCCGAGAGTCCGCGCCACGTCGAGCCCGGCGCGGCGACGGCAGTGCTCGCCGGCGTCCGACAGCGGGCCAGGACGGTCGGCGTATTCGGCCGTGAGGCCGCCGAAACCATTGCGGCGCTCGCCTCGGATCTGGGACTCGACGTCGTGCAGCTTCATGGCGATCCCACGCCGGACACCGTGGAGCGCGTCCGATCCGGATTCGGCGGTGCGGTGTGGGCCGCCGCGCGCATCGAGGGTACGACACTTCCGCACAGCACCGCCGGGCTTCTCGCCGTGGCCGACGCCGTGGTGCTCGACGCGAAGGTCGCTGGGCAACTCGGCGGCACCGGGCACTCGTTCGACTGGGACGCCATCGCGCGAACGCTCGACCGCCGACGCGCACGCCTCGTGCTCGCGGGCGGGCTGAGTCCGGAAAACGTCGCGCGCGCCGTACGCATCATCGCGCCGGACGTCGTCGATGTATCATCCGGCGTCGAGAGCGCACCGGGAATCAAGGACCACGCACGCATGCGCGCCTTCCGCGATGCCGTGCAACCGACGAAGGAGACACGCTGAGTGAGTGACACGACGACGGCGACACCCGTGACGAGCGATGCCGTGACGGAGCAGCCGCGCGACCGATTCGGGAAGTTCGGTGGGCGATACGTCCCGGAAACGCTCATTCCCGCGATCGAGGCACTCGATTCCGCATTCGACGAGGCGATGCGCGATCCGGCGTTTCGTGCATCGCTCGACGGCATGCTGCGCGATTACGTTGGCCGGCCGTCGATTCTGAGTGACGCACCGCGGCTCTCCGATCGCGTTGGCACCCGGGTGTATCTCAAGCGCGAAGACCTCAATCACACCGGAGCGCACAAGATCAACAACACGGTTGGACAGGTTCTCCTCGCCCGACGCATGGGGAAGACACGGATCATCGCGGAGACCGGCGCCGGGCAACATGGCGTCGCCACGGCGACGGTCTGTGCCAGATTCGGCCTCGCGTGCGTGGTGTACATGGGCGAGGAGGACATGCGGCGGCAGGAGCTCAACGTCTTCCGTATGCGTCTCATGGGGGCCACCGTCGTCCCCGTAACGGCCGGCACCAGAACGCTCAAGGACGCGACCACCGAAGCGATTCGCGACTGGGTCACGAACGTCGAGGACACCCACTACATCATAGGCTCGGTCGTCGGACCGGCGCCCTATCCGCGGATGGTCCGCGAGTTCCAGGCGGTCATCGGCCGGGAAGCACGCGACCAGATGCTCGCACAGACAGGCGGTTTGCCCGACACCGTTGTCGCCTGTGTTGGCGGCGGCTCGAATGCCATGGGCGTATTCGCCGGGTTCGTCGATGATCGGGATGTCGAATTGATCGGAGTGGAAGCCGCCGGGGAGGGCCTCGATACGGAGCGCCACTCGGCATCACTCTCGAGAGGAACGCCCGGAGTGCTCCACGGGTCGCTCAGCTACCTGCTGCAGGACGCGTCAGGGCAGGTGCACCCCGCGCACTCCATCTCCGCCGGTCTCGACTACCCCGGGGTCGGGCCCGAGCACGCCTACCTCAAGGACTCCGGGCGCGCGACGTACGTCGCGGTCACCGATAGCGAGGCGCTCTCGGGGTTCGCCCTGCTCAGTCGTCTCGAGGGAATCATCCCCGCATTGGAAACCGCCCATGCGGTGGCGTGGATCGACGGGCAGAAAGGCCGATGGAGTCCTGACCAACGGGTGCTCTTGTGCGTCAGTGGTAGAGGTGACAAGGACGTCGCGCAAATCAGCCAGCTGAGCACGTTGCCCGAGTGACGCTTTCTTCCGTTCCGGCTCCTGCCCAGGAGTCGGGTCGGCCCGAACCGCCGTTTTCGAGCACCCTCGTCGAGGAGATGTGGCGAGTGCTCGTGAAGGCGGCCCGGGCCCACCAGCTCTATCTGCACAACAATCCCACGTACCTGCGCGCGCTCGAAGTCGCCCGCGCAGCGTTCGCTCCCATCTGGGAAGTGACGGACGAGCTGGTGTTCGATGTCACCGAGACGGAGCTCCGGTGGCATGGAGAGGCTGTTCTGCGCGCCGAGGAGAAGGCCACGGACAACATCCCGTGGATGATGTACAAGGACGGCATCCGGGAGCTCCGCTTCCTCAAGGAGTTCGAGCGCGACGAGCTCGTTCCGCTCCTCGACATCCTCCAGCGCGCGCGGAAGGTCTCGCCCGACGAGGACGACCTCCTGACGATGCTCTGGGAGCAGGAGTTCTCGTATCTCCGGTATCGCTACATCGAGGTCTCGACCGATCAGGCGGCGCCGATCGACAAGGCGGGCTTCCGCGCGGGCGAAGCCGGCGCGCAGGCGGCCCAGGAATCGGCGCCGCCGATCGACTCGACGGTCGCGTCGGTCGTCAAGCTCGATGACTTCGACTCCACGCTGTACTTCCTCGAAGAGAGTGAGGCCGAGTACCTCCGCGAAGCGGTCCGCAAGGAGTACGAGATCGACATGCGGCGCAACGTCGTCGCGATGCTCCTCGACACCTACGAGACCCAAGCCGATCGCGGCGTGCGGGAAGAGATTGCCGGCCTGCTCGACACGCTGATGCTGCACATTCTCTCGTCGGGCGAATTCAAGACTGCCGCTTTCCTGCTTCGCGAGACCACGCAAACGTCCGAGCGCGCTCCGGGGATCACCCCCGAAGAGAAGGAGCAGCTCCTGCACATTCGGAATCGCTTGAGTGAGCCCGAGGTCCTCGCGCAGGTCCTTCAGTCGCTCGACG
>DASUGD010000376.1:0-5356 GCA_036274195.1 Gemmatimonadaceae bacterium
GCGCGTTCTGCGGTCCCTAATCGAAAATGGGGTCAGAGTCGAATTTCATCCTTTCACCGCGCCGGTGGTTCGCTCGAACGCCGACGAAGCGGGTGGTCGTTCGCGGGACGGGGGACACCCGGCTGACGGGCGTTCGCAGGCGCGAGGGGCGTAGCAATGCCCAACGCTTTTCCTGATTCCAACCCAAGTCATGTACGGTCCGGACGCGCCACCCGCGGCCTGGTCGCCGTCGGGCTGCTGGCGGCGGTGGTCGCGTTCGGCGCCTATCTGCTGCGCGATCCCCTCCCCCATTTCCGCGAGCGCCGCTCGCGGCTGGCGCGGGTCGAATCTGGCGAACCGCTCGACAGCGCCGGATACCGCCTAACGACAGTCCGAGTCGTCGCGACGAGCGGGCTCGCTGTCGAGCTCACGGTTCGCCGCCCCCTGGCTGACACGGGACGCCTTCCCCTTGCTGTCATCCTCGGCGGCCACTACGGTTCGCGCCGCGCGATGCGGTTCCTGGGCGAGACGCCCGGCGTGATGGTCGCGACGCTGTCGTACCCGTACGGCGGCGACCCGCGCCCCGACGCGCTGACCTTCCTTCGCGACATCCCGAAAATCCGCGCGGCGTTCCTCGATACGCCACCGGCGGTGATGCTGGCGCTCGACTATCTCGCATCGCTTCCGGACGTCGACCCCACGCGTATCGAGGCCGTCGGCGTGAGCCTCGGCGCCCCGTTCATGTGCATCGCCGGTGCCCTCGACCGGCGGTTCGCTCGCGTGTGGGTGCTGCACGGCTCGGGCGGGTCGTACGTCCCGCTGGAAGCGAACATGAAGCGCAATATTCGGTTCGCGCCACTTCGAATCGTCGCCGCGGGACTCGCAAACGTGATCATCGCGGGTCCCAAACTCGACCCGGTACGCTGGGTGCCACAGATCTCGCCGCGCCCGTTCGTCATGGTGAACGCGAGCGACGACGAGCGCCTGCCCCGGTCGGCCGTGGACGCGCTGTACGCGAGCGCGCGCGAGCCGAAGGAGCTCGTGTGGATGTCCGGCGGTCACGTGCACGGCGACAAGGAGACGATTCAGCGCCTGGTGGCTATCGTGATGGAGAGAATGAAGCGGGAGACGGGAGGCCGGAGGTAGGAGACGAAGGGAACCGGGGACGGGCAACCCGGAACCGTACCTGCAACCTTTTCGCGCTGTGGCCTGTCCGACTAGTACGCCAACCGTACTAGTCGTCAAATGACAGACGAAACCAGCGCCGCCCGGTCGCCCGTCGGCTATCAGATCCTCCTGGCCCTCGCCACGCGCGACCGCCACGGCTACCTCATCCGCAAGGCCGTCGAGCAGCAGACCGACGGCGCCATGAAGCTCGGGCCCGGCACCCTGTACGCCGCCATCCGACGCCTCGAGGACCAGGGACTCATCGAGGAATCGCCCTGGCGGCCCGACGCCGATCTCGACGACTCGCGCCGCCGCTACTACCGCCTAACGACCACGGGGCGGGCCGCGCTGCAGGCGGAGACGGCGCGTCTCCAGGCGACGGTCAAGCTCGCGCTCAAACAGCTCAAGATGCGTCCCGCACGCTGAGGCGTCCGAACCATGGCTCCCACCAACGACCCGCTCGGCGAGCTGCCGCTCGGTCACCGCCTGCTGCTCCGGCTCCTCCCGAGTCACGTGCGCGACGAGCATGGCCGAGAACTGCGGGACGACCTCGCCGAGGGCAGGCAATCCACCACCGCGCTCGCCATCGACATTCTGAGAGCGTCACCCGCCGCACACTGGGATGTCCTGCGTCAGGACCTCACGCTCGCGGTTCGGCAGATGCGGCGAGCCCCGGCGTTCGCCATCATCGCCTGCCTAACGCTCGCCGTCGGCATCGGCGGGAACGTCGCGTTTTTCACACTCGTTGACGGCGTCCTCCTTCGCCAGCTCCCCGTCGCCGGCGCGGACCGCATCGTCGACATCACGGAGGAGCACCTCGGCCGCAACCTGCGAAGCTTCGGGATCTCGCCGGCCAACTACCGGGACGTCGTGCGAGACACGAGCATCTTCCAGGCGGCGGCGATCTTCAGCGGGCGATCGGGCACACTTCGGCTTGGCGAGAACCGCCAGCGCGTGTCGTACACGGCGGTGAGCGGCGATTTCTTCCGCGTGTTCACCGAGGCGCCGATCATGGGGCGCGTCCTGCGGCCCGAGGACGACGTCCCCGGCGCCTCGGCCATCCTCCTGTCCTTCGAGTTCTGGCAGCGCGCGCTCGGCGGCGATCCGGGGATTGTTGGCAAGCGCATCGACATCGACGGGGACCAACTGTACGTGGTCGGCGTAATGTCGCCCAACTTCCTGTCCCGGCGCGGGACGACCGCGTTCTGGCGGCCCGTCGGTTTCTCGGACGCCGAGTGGGGGAACCGTGGCGCGCGATCGGTGCAGGCTGTCGCTCGCCTCGCGCCGGGGGTTACCGTCGCGCGAGCGGGCGCGGTCGGGGCAGCCACCGGCAGAGCGCTCGCGTCGCAGAACCCGAAGACGAACGATGGATGGAGCATCCTCGTCCGGGAGCTCCGCATGGCGCGCGTGAGTGGAGTGCGTACGCCGCTCCTCTTCGTGTGGGCGGCCGGCGCGCTCGTGCTGCTGATCGCGATCGCGAACGTGGCGAGCCTCTTCCTCACGCGGGCCGTCGAGCGCGAGCGTGAAGTGGCGCTCCGGTCCGCCCTCGGTGCCCGAACGGGCCGAGTCGTTAGGCAGCTCGTGACTGAAGGGCTGCTGCTGGCGGGTGTGAGCGCCGTCGCCGGGCTTGGGCTCGCCGATCTCTTGTTGTCGGTGGTGCGGCCAATTGCATCGAACTTCGTGCCACGCATGGACGAGGTCGCAGTTGGACCACGAGCGATCGCGTACACCGTGTTGGTTGCGCTGCTCACGACGGTCTTGCTCACGCTCGTCGCGGCGTCGCCAGCGAGAGGAACGAGCGTGTGGCACGCCCTCGGCACCGGGCGGTCGAGCACGACGCGCGGGCGACGCCGGCTGCAGCGCTCGATCGTGGTCGGCGAGGTCGCGCTGGCGGTGTTCGTGCTCATCGCGAGCGCGCTCGTCGTGCGTACGCTGGTCGGCGTGCTCAGGCAGGCGATGGGCTTCGATTCCCACGGGGTGCTGACCTTTCGCACGGAGCCGCCCTGGCGGGTGAACCTTCAGGCCCCGATGGATAGCCTCCTTCCCGCACTCATGCGGGACCGCGATCGGGCGGTGGAGGGATACGATGCCCTGCTGCGTCAGCTCGCTGTGTTGCCCGGCGTTCGTGGCGCAGGCGCGATCAACCGCCTGCCACTCACCGGGAGCTGGTGGATGTCGGGCGTACGCCTCGCCGATCACCCCGAAACGAGCGAAGCCGAGCGCATCACGAGCTTCACGCGTCCCATCACGGCGGACTATTTCGAGGCAATGGGCACTCGAGTGCTCCGCGGCCGCGGCCTCGAGCGCACCGATGCGGCGGGCGGCGGCAAGGTGGTGGTCGTGGACGCCGAGTTCGCGCGACGCGCGTGGGGCAACGCGGATCCGCTGGGGCGTGAGCTCCTGTTCGATGGGCCACCGAACCACGCGCCGCCGCGCGCGAAGGTGGTTGGTGTCGTCGAGACGATTCACATGGACCAGCTCGATGCCGAGCTGCGACCCACGATCTACGTTCCGTTCAGTCAGGCAATCGAGGGCCACTATCTCGATTGGGGCATGGACGTCGTGGTCCGTGGGGCGACGCTCGCGCTGGAGCCCGAGATCAGGCGCATCGTCCGGAGCGTTTTTCCCGACGCGGCCGTGTTCGAGGTGGCGACGATGGATGATGTCGTTCGCGTGTCCACGGCGAACCGCCGATTTCAGCTGATGGTGCTGGCGTTCTTTGGCGTGCTGGCTCTGGTGCTGACGACGATCGGCGTCGGCGGGACGCTGCTGCTTTCGGTGCGCGAGCGACGCCGTGAGCTCGCCGTGCGTGTGGCGTTAGGCGCCCGGCCCGGTCAGCTCTGGTGGCGGGTGCAGCGGGATGGCGTCGTGTTGGCAGGTGCCGGTGCGCTACTGGGGGCCGGCGGCACCGTCGCGGGAGCCGGGGCATTCGCGAGCCTGACTTATGGGGTATCGGTGCGCGACCCGTTGTCGCTGGCAGCAGGGCCAATCCTGGTTCTGGTCGCGGCTTTTCTGGCGGCCGCAGTGCCGGCGACCCGGGCCGTCCGAGTAAGCCCGATAGCCGTGCTTCGCGACTCGTAAGGTGGGGTTTCTTGCCGCAGAGAACGTGGAGAGCGCGGAGGCCGCGGAGGTCCGCTTGAAATGCTACGTTCCAGGGGGAACCTTCTTTCTCCGCGATCCTCTGCGACCCCTGCGGTGACAAAAAGAAGCTGAGCCAGTGAAAGAACCTAACGTCGGCACCAGTTACGAGACCGAGCAGCAACGGTTCGCCGCCGCACTCGACGCGCTCGTGGAACAGATCCGCGAGGACCGCGCGATCCTGGCGGCCATTCTCTGTGGCAGTCTCTCCCACGACATGGTGTGGGCGCGGTCCGACATCGACCTCGTCCTCGTCACGATCGACGACAAGAAAGTCGGATCGGACAGCATCTCACTCTACGCGGATGGCGTGAACGTTCACGCCATGCTCTTCCCGCGGGCCGAATTTCGGCTGGCCGTCGAAGGCTCGACTCGCAACTCCTTCATGCACTCGTTCCTGGCGAAGGGTCGACTGCTCTACACGCACGACGAGACCATCCGCGCGCTGTTCGAGTCGCTCGAGGAGATGGGCGAGCGCGACCGCGGCATCGCACTGTTTCGTGCCGCGACGAACGTGCTGCCCCCGCTGTACAAGGCGCACAAGTTCATGCGCACGCGCGGGGACCTGAATTACACGACGCTCTGGATCCTGCACGCCGCCAGCTCGCTCGCGACGATCGAGGTGATCGGTGCCGGCCTGCTGGCCGACCGCGAGGTCATTCCGCAGGCGATCAAGCTCAACCCCACACTGTTCGCCACGGTGTACGTCGACCTCCTCAACGAGCAGAAGACCGAGGAGCGCGTGCAGTTCGCGCTCGACACGATCGACCGATACCTCGCCAAGCGCGCGCGGACGCTCTTTGCGCCGCTGCTCGACCACCTGCACGACATTGGCGAGGCGCGGTCATGTACGGAGCTCGAGGCGCATTTCAAGAAGACCTACGGCATCGAGCACGTCACGACCGCCTGCGAGTACCTGGCCGATCAGGGGATCATCGGCAAGGCATCCATCGCGGCGCGCCTGACGAAGCGCAGTCACGTGGACGTGCAGGAACTGGCTTTTTTCGCGCTCGAATAGGGACGCTCTGAGGACCGACGTAACGAACGTCAGACGAACCGTGGCGGGGCCCGA
>DASUGD010000377.1:0-37811 GCA_036274195.1 Gemmatimonadaceae bacterium
CACGCGCGATGTGACGTCGCTCAGCGTGCCGCTCACTCCGACTACGGCGCCGGCGCGGTCGAGCATCGGGATCGCCCGAAGCTCGAGCCAGTGCACGTTGCCTGCGACACATCGCACGCGGACCACCTGTTCGACGAGCGATTGCCGGCCTTCCAGGAGCGCCCGCAGCACGCTCTCGCACTCGGCCGCGTCGTCCTCCACCATCGAGGTGGTGGCGAGCTGGGAGAGGCTCTCCGCCGCCGATCGGCCCGTCACGGTCTCCCAGGCGGGATTGAGGAATGTCCACCGAAGGTCCCGATCGACCTGGAAGACGACCGTCGTCAAGTTGTCCACTAGCGCCCGGTAACGTTCCTCGCCTCGGCGGAGAACTTCCTCGGACGCCTCGCGCTGCTGGATGTAATCCTGCAGGATTGAGCGCAGCGCTGTGGCATCGCCGCTCAGCTTCTCGATCATCGCGTCGCGCTGATTGACCTCCTCCTTCGCAGTGCGCGTGCGTCTGCGCTCTGCGATGAGGAGCACGACAGCGCCGGTCGCGACGATGACGGCGACGGCGGTAAGGGCGATCAGGATCAGGCGATCACTCCGGAACTTGGGGCGGACGATGGCAATTGATACGCGGTTCGACGGGCCGGCGGGAGGGGCTGGGGGAATGGACGATCGCGACCGCGCGGCGGGCCAACCGCCACCGGCCCCGGCCGCGGGAACCAACGAGGAGGACGGGCGGTTAGTGCCCCAGATGACCGCGTCGCCGGACACAGCGCGCCAGGACGATCTGCGCTTCGAAGCCGAAGCGCTTCCGTACATCGATGACGTCTACCGCTTCGCGCTGTCATTGACGCGCGATCCGGCGGACGCGGATGACGTCGTTCAGGAGACGTTTCTACGCGCGTACCGATCATGGCGTACGTTTCAGCCGGGCAGCGACGCTCGTCGCTGGCTGTTCACGATCACACGCAACGTATTTCTCCGATCCCGCGAGCGGGAACGCCGCCACGTCGACCTCGAGGACGGCGATCTCGAGGCCCTGAGCTCGTTCGCCGCCGCCACCGACCAGGGACGCGATGGCAGCGACCAGATTCTCTCCCGGATCGATCTCGCTCCCGCGCTTCGGCGAGCGCTCAATGACCTCGACGAACCTTTCAAGTCCGCGGTCGTGCTGGTCGACCTCGAGGACCAGTCGTACGAGGCGGCTTCGGAGATCCTTGGCGTCCCCATTGGCACGGTCCGCTCTCGCCTTTTTCGCGGGCGGCGAATTCTACAGGAAAAACTCATGACGTACGCGCGCGACGCCGGCTTTACCACCGCTCAGCGCGGCCAACGCGGATCGAAGGATGACTGAGTGTAAGGGTGATATAGACTGCCGCGGCGCCGTCCAGAAGCTCTGGGACTATCTCGACGACGAGCTCACCCCGGAACGTATGGACGAAGTCCGCCGGCACCTGGAGCGGTGCGGCGACTGTCTCCCGCATCACGAATATGGCCGCGTGTTTCTGGCCGCGCTGGCATCGGCCCGGCAGACGGACGCGCGTGCTCCCGACGCGCTTCGCCGTCGCGTGATGGACAGCCTCCGCGCCGCGGGATTCAGCACCTGATTGCCCGCGGCGCGCGCTGCTCGCGCGGTTACATCGCTGGACGACCGGTGATGTCCACGACGACGACATCGCCGACCTTGGCCGCCTTGAGGGTCGGCTCGATCGACTTGCGATCTCCCACGATCACGATCGCGAGCTTGTCCGGGTCGATGTACTGTCGCGCGACGCGCTGCGCGTCCGCCTGCGTCACCGCCGCGATTCCCTGGGAGTACCGGTTGTAGAAATCCAGCGGCACATCGTACGGCACGAGTCCGGCAAGCTGCCCCGCAATCCCTCCTGTCGTCTCGAATCGACCCGGCAGCTGCAGCTGAAGGTACCGTTTCGTTTTCTCGAGCTCGTCCCTGGGAATCGTGTCGTGAATGGCGCGAAGCTCCTTCATGAACTCGATGAGCGCCGAGTCGGTCTTCGCGGCGACGACCTCCGCGCTGGCGATGAATGGCCCCGGCGTGCGACGCATCGCGAATCCTGACGACGCGCCATAGGTATAGCCCTTCGTCTCTCGCAGGTTCTGATTGAGGCGGCTCGTGAAGGATCCCCCCAACGCGGTGTTCGCTACGGTGAGCGGGAAGTAGTCGGACGTGCTGCGCGCGACACCAACGCTGCCGATACGGAACGATGATTGGGCGGCCCCGGGTTTGTCGACGAGATAAATGGTGGTTGCCTTCGCGGGAGCCGGCTGTCCGTAGTTGGCCGCGGGAACCGCTCCGCGCTGCCAGCTGCCGAAGAGAGCGCGGGCGCGACGCTCGACATCGTCGGGTTTGACGTCGCCCACCGCGAGCAGGGTCGCATTGTTCGGCCGGAAATACGTCTCGTAGAATCGGCGCACATCGGACTGCTGGATCGCGTTCGTGCTGGCCTCATCGCCGGTGAGGGGATGACCGTAGGCGGCCGATCCGAACACGATCGCGGCGAACGCGCGGTTCGCCATCTCGGGCGCGCGATCCTTCACTTGCAGGAGGCTCGTTAGGCGATTCTTGCGCAGCCGCTCCAGCTCGGCCGCTGGGAACGCCGGGTGCAGCGCGATGTCGGCGAACAGCGCCAGGGCGCTGTCGAGCTGCGCCGTCGGGGTGTGCAGCTGAACGGTGGTCGCGTCCCACCCGCTGTTCGCGAAAATGTCGACGCCGAGGTATGCCTCTTGGTCGGCGATCTGCAGCGAGCTGCGGGTGGTTGTCCCCTCCTTGAGGAGTGACGTCGCGAGTGTCGCGGTTCCGAGCTTGCCCGGTTCGTCCGTCTCGCCGCCACTCTTCACGACGAGAACGAAATCGGCGAGCGGGAGCTCGTGCTGCTCGACGACCAGGAGCTGAAGCCCGTTAGGCAGCGTGCGCGACACCACCGCGGGCAGTGCGAGCGGTTTCGGCGCGCCGAGCGCGGGTGGCTTCGTCAGATCCGGCGCCGGCGCCGCGACCGCGGACGGCGGCTCGGCTGCCGTTTTCGGGGCAGGGCTTCCGCCGTGCGAGCACGCCACCGCGAGCCACGCGGCGCTCGCGAGGGCAACCACCCTGCGATTCGCTCGATAGCCGAGAGGCGAGCTCACTGGACCACCCCCGTCACCATGAGATCTCGCTTGCCCTCCGGCACGACGGTCAGCGTCACGCGCGGCTTGCCAAGGTATGCGACTACCACCCGCTTCACGTCGTCCGCGGTCACCTTGTCGTAGCGCGCCGCGTCCTGCCTCGCGTAGTCGGGAGTCCCCGTGAAGTAGTTGTAGTAGTTCAACTGGTCGGCTTTCCCGAGGTCGCTCGCCAGGCGATCGAGGAACTGCGCCCGCGTCGAGTTCTGGGCGCGCGCGAGCTCGCGGTCGGTTATTCCGTCGGCCATGAGCTTCCGCAGCTCCTCGTTCACGAGCTTTGCCATTTCCGCGGGCGTGTGTCCCGGCTTCGGCGTCACCACGATCTGGAATCCGCCGTCGAGTCGCTGGCTGTTGTTGAAGGCGCTGACGTCCTGCGCCACCTGCATCTCGTAGACGAGACGCTTGTACAACCGGGAATTCTTGTCACCGGCGATCACGTACGCCGCGATGTCCAGCGGCGCGTCGTCCTCGTGGAAGGCCTTCACGCTGCGCCACGCGAAGTAGAGACGGGGCAGCTGCACCTTGTCCTCGAGCACGAGAAACGTGTCTTTCGCGACGGGTTGTGACGTTACCTGGGGGCGGGGCGGGATCGCGGGACCGCGCGGGATCCCGCCGAAGTACAGCTGGACGAGCCGCTTCACCGAGTCGCGCTGGAAGTCGCCAACGATCGCGATGGTCGCGTTGTTAGGCGCGTAGTACGTCCGGAAGAAATTCTTCACGTCCTCGAGCGATGCCGCGCTCAGGTCGGTCATCGAGCCGATCGTGGCATGTGAGTACGGATGCGTCGCCGGATAGAGCGCGGCGAAAATCGTCTCGAACGCGCGGCCATAGGGCACGTTGTCGTAGCTCTGGCGACGCTCGTTCTTCACGACATCCCGCTGCAGGTCGACCTTCGCCTGGTCCATCGTCGGCAGCAGCCGCCCCATCCGATCCGCGTCGAGCCAGAGCGCGAGCGGCAGCGCATTGGCCGGCATCCACTCGTAGTAGTTCGTTCGGTCCGCGTTCGTCGAGCCGTTGTTGTTGCCGCCAGCCGCCTCGAGCCACTGATCGAACTTGCCGACCGGCACGTTCTCGGAGCCCATGAACATGATGTGCTCGAACAGGTGCGCGAACCCCGTCCGGCCGGCGACCTCGTCGCCGGAGCCGACCTTGTACCAGGTGTTGACCGCGACCAGCGGAACCGAGTGGTCCTCCGACAGGATCACCTCGAGCCCATTCGGCAACGTGTACTTCTCGAACGCGATCGCGGGCACGGTCTGCGCAGCCGCGACCACGGGCGGGACGGTGAGAACGGCCGGGAAGAGGAGACGGGGCAGCGTCCGCACGATCGAAGGGCGGACGCTGCGACGGAATCGCATGCGACTCATCGAACAGGTCTCACGAGGTTGAGCCATTGAGGTCTCACGGGCAATCGAGCTTTCTCGGAAAGAAGGCCCGCTCACAGGCACTGGCAAGCCGGCAGGGGTGACCCGCTCAGCGGGCACCGACCAGGTTGACATAGGGTAGGGGGGTATCTAGCTTATACCCCCAGAGGCTATAGGAGCGAATCGATGAACAGGATCGAGCTGGAGATCGAGGGTATGTCCTGCGAGCACTGTGTCGCCGCCGTCATCGAGGCGCTCGGCGAGCTGCCCGGCGTGAGCGTCGACGCGGTGCGGGTTGGCGCGGCACACGTACAGTACGATCCGGAACAGGTCTCGCCCGAGCAGATCGCGCTCGCCGTCGAGGACGCCGGCTACACCGCCCACCCCAAAGTCTGACCGATGCACGCCGACGACATTGTGGTTGTCATTGCGGCCGTCGCCGCGATCGCATGGGTGAACTGGTATTTCTTCATTGCCGCAGATCGACAGGCCGATGGACGCGAGAGTGAGCACCGTGACGGCGCGACTCGCAGCTGACGGCGCCGCGCCGGTCGTTCGCATCGACATCCCCGTGTCGGGCATGACGTGCGCCGCCTGCCAGGCGCGCGTGCAGCGCACGCTCGTGCGCCAGCCCGGCGTGCGCGATGCCGCCGTCAACCTCATGACGCGAACCGCCTCCATCACGTACGACCCCGCGGAGGCATCGCCGGAGGCACTCGTCCATGCGATCCGAAGCACCGGGTACGGTGCCGACCTGCCGCTCGACCGATCGATTCTCGAAGAGCAGGAAGCGGCGGATCGCGCGTACGCCGAGGAGTACCGTGCGCTCGCCAGGAAGGCGGGCGTGACACTGCTGGCTGGTTTCGTCGCAATGATCGTCGCGCGCACCCTCTCGTTCGCGCTGCTGGCGACGACGGTCGCGATCATGGTCTGGAGTGGGCGCTCGTTCTACGTGCGTGCGTGGGCGGCATTCCGCCACCATGCGGCGGACATGAACACGCTCATCGCCGTCGGCACCGGCGCGGCCTTCCTGTTCTCCGTCGCCGCGACCGTTGCGCCGTCGTTCTTCGTCGCACGCGGTGTCGCCGCCGACACCTACTACGAGGCCGTGATCTTCATCATCGCGCTCGTTCTCGTGGGGAGTGCGCTCGAGGCGCGCGCAAAGCGACAGACCGCTGCGGCGCTCGGCAAGCTCGCCAACCTGCAGCCGAAGACCGCGCGCCTCGAGCGCGCCGGCGATGAGGTCGACGTGCCCATCGACGACGTCCGCCGGGGCGACGTGGTGAGCGTGCGTCCTGGCGAGCGACTGCCGGTCGACGGGGAGATCGTGGCCGGCTCGAGCGCGGTGGACGAGTCCATGCTCACCGGCGAGTCGCTCCCGGTGCTCCGCGCCGTTGGTGACCGAGTCATCGGCGGAACGATCAATACCACCGGGGCATTCCGCTATCGGGCCACGACCCTCGGGGCGGAGAGCGTGCTGGCGCGGATCGTTAGGCTGATGCGCGAGGCACAGGGAACGCGGGCGCCGGTCCAGCGTCTCGCGGACCGCGTGAGTGCCGTGTTCGTTCCGGTCGTCATCTCGCTGGCTATCGCGACGTTCGCCATCTGGTACGTCGCGGTCGACACGGCGCCAGCGGTTCGCGCGTTTGCCGCTGCCGTCGCGGTGCTCGTCATCGCGTGTCCCTGCGCCATGGGTCTGGCCGTGCCGACTGCGGTGATGGTCGCGACCGGCAAAGGCGCCGAGCTCGGCGTCCTCATCAAGGGAGGGGAAGCCCTGCAGCGTGCCGGATCGTTGGACACGGTGGTCCTCGACAAGACGGGCACCGTGACAGAGGGCAGACCGACGGTCACGGACGTAGTGTCGTACGACCCGCATCGCACCGACGTCGAGGTGCTCCAGCTGGCCGGCGCGGTCGAACGACGATCCGAGCACCCGCTCGCTGCCGCGATCGTGGCGTCGGCGGCCGAGCGCGGTTTGACGTTAGGCGCCGCGCAGGCGTTCGAGTCGTATCCCGGGCGAGGCGCGACCGGGGTCGTGAACGGGGTCGCCGTCGCTGCCGGCAATCTCCGGCTTCTGGCCGAGTGGGCGGTGGACACGTCGGCCGCGTCGGCGGACGTGGAACGACTCGCCGCCGAAGGCAAGACGCTCGTGCTCGTCGCGGCCGACGGCCGGCTGGCCGGTCTCGTCGCGATCGCCGATCCCATCAAAGCCGGGTCGCGCGACGCCGTGAGCGCGCTTCGGCGACTGGGCCTCGACGTCGTGTTGTTGACGGGTGACAGCGAGCCGGTCGCGAGGAGCGTGGCGCGGGCCGTTGGAATCGAGCGTGTCGTCGCGGGTGTCTTGCCGGAAGGCAAAGTCGCGGAGGTTCGCCGGCTCCAGGAACAAGGCCGCGTCGTGGCAATGGTCGGCGACGGCGTCAACGACGCACCGGCGTTGGCGCAGGCCGATCTCGGAATCGCGATCGGATCCGGGACCGACGTGGCCATCGAGGCGAGCGACGTCACACTCATGCGTGGCGACCTGCGCGGTGTGGCGCAGGCAGCGGCGCTCTCGCGGCGAACCATGCGCACGATGAAACAGAACCTGTTCTGGGCGTTCGTCTACAACGTCGTCGGTATTCCGGTCGCCGCCGGCGCACTCTATCCGGTTGCGGGCATCCTCCTGAGCCCCATCCTCGCCAGCGCGGCGATGGCGTTGAGCTCGGTGAGCGTGCTCTCGAACAGTCTCCGGCTCCGTCGGTACGACCCGCGGGCCGTCTGACCTTCACGACGGGCCTTCACCCCACGGAACGACGCATGCGAGATACTGGCAAACAGCAGCGCACCAGCGACGTTGCTCCGCCCGAAACCCAGGTGGTGGAATGCGCATGCGGCGCGTTCGACGAGAGCGGCGAGCACCGCCGCGCCGTGGCGGTGGACCCGGACATCAAAGCGCGCAACGTGAAACGGCTCCGACGCATCGAAGGCCAGGTGAGAGGGCTGCAGAAGATGGTCGACGAGGACCGGTACTGCGCCGATATCCTCACGCAGATCTCTTCCGTCCATGAGGCCCTTCGGTCCGTCGGGCGCGAGTTGATGCGCAACCATCTCAAGCACTGCGCCGCGACCGCGATTGCCGCCGGTTCCGACAAGGCGGACGCCATGTACGATGAGCTTCTCGAGCTCATGTACAAGCACGTGCGCTGATGCTCCACGATGCAGCCTCCCCGTCGACGAACGTTAGGCACCACGGACGTCGGATCGCGCTCGTCGTTGCGCTCGCGCTGAGCGCGACCCGCGCACTCGGCGCACAAACCGATTTCTACAACACGAGCGTTGGCCGCCCTCTCCGCATGGAGGACGCGGTTCCGGTCGAATACCGAGCGATCGAGTTGAACGTTGCCCCGGTCCGGATCGACTTCATGAGCCAGAACACACGGTTCTGGTCCCTTCACCCCGAGGCGACGATCGGAATTCTCCCGCGGACTCAACTGCAGCTGGCCGTGCCACTTGCTTATGTCGACGCGTCCGGGACGTCGGCGCGCGGCGTTGCCGGGATCGATGTCTCGGTGCTGCACGCGTTGAACATGGAGACGTCCATACCGGCGCTGGCGATCGCCGGCGATGTCTCGCTCCCCGTTGGGCCGTTAGGCGGAACATCGACGTATGGGACCGTCAAGGCGCTCGTGACCCGCACCCTCCCCTGGGCGCGGTTCCATGCCAACGCACAGTTCACGGCGGGGCCATCAGCCAGCTCGGTCGATCCAACGACGTCCGCCGCGAATGACGGCCGGGACCTCTCGCGTTGGCTGGCCGGAATCGCCGTCGACAGGACGTTCGTGTTTCAGTCGCTGCTCGTAACCGCCGAGTCGTTTGCCGAACAGTCGATCGATAACGAGGCGTCCGTGGCGTGGAGCGCTGGTACCGGCCTGCGATATCAGCTGGACCCACGGTGGACCATGGACGCCGGCATCGGCCGCCGCTTCAGCGGAGACAATCGCGCCTGGTACGTCACAATCGGATCGGCATACTCTCTCGGCCTTCGATGATGAGACCTGGCAGCAACGCCTTCCTTCGCAGCCTGACCGCCTGCGTCTCCCTTCTCGCCACGGTCTCCGTCGCCCGGCCAGCTGTCGCGCAGTGGTCGACGGCGTATCACCAGTTCTATCGCCAGGCATCGCACAACTGGCAATTCCGGCGGAACTATCCGGAGGCGGACCGGCTGTTCAACGCCTTCGACTACGGTCACGCGATTCTCTACGAGACGCTGTTCACCGAACCGAACGCGCCGGTGTCGCGACTGGAGCAGCGTGAGTACGACTTCATCACGCAGCGGCTGCTCGTCAACCCTCCTCGCCTCCCGCTCGAGGAATCGGTGATCGAGGTCGAGTACGCGAAGCTCGTCCCCGAGGCGAAGGAGATGTTCGAGTGGGCCCACGTGCTGCACCGCCAGGTCTACGACATCTGGGCGGACGACCGACTCCCCACGGCGAGCAAGGATCGTGAAGTCCACCGGCTCCTCGCCCACTACCTCTCCCGACGGAAGGCCGCGTTCAGCACTCGGCCCAAGGACATGCATCTGATGGAAGGCCAGCCGTACTCACTGGCGTTCCGGCGGCGTTACCCGAAGTTCAATGGCCTCATCTGGGCGTACCACTGGCTTCAGGTCGGACTCTACGAGCCGTTGGTGACCGCGAGGTCGAGCGAGGCGCGCCGGGCAGGTGTAGACGCGGCGGTCGCACGATTCCGTGCGATGCTGGCGGATCCCCCTCGGAGCATGCCGACGATCATGCCCATGACGGCGGCGGTCGCGCCCGAGTTCTCCCGGCGATATCCGGAGATAGCGATCATCTTCGACAACCTGCACGCGATGCACGATGTGATCTCCGACGTGCTCGCCGACAGTGCGGTTCCACGGTCCCGCAAGCGCGCCGAAATCCTTCGCGCTGTCGCCAGATACCGCGACGATACATCGTCGGTGACCACCGTTGCAGAATGGCGCGATATGGCGGAGGAGATGGGCGTCGACCAGATGGGCGGTCGAGCTGCCACGGTCGGTAACGCGACGCCGGCGACGTGGACGCCCGAGCTTGTCGAGCGGCGTCTTCACGACGCGAACATCGAGTTGCGCCCGCTTCCGGAGACCGGCCGTCACATTTTCATGTCGATTCCCCCGCGATCGTACGAGCTGGCAGGAGGCGACGAGTTGCAGGTCTTCCTCTACCCGGATTCCGCGAGCCGTGCGAGCGACACCGGGAAACTCGATAGCCGACGCGTCGCGCCACCGAACATGATGATCAAATGGCGGGCGCAGCCGAGCCTGGTCACCGATGGCAACATGGCTGCCATCATCATCACGAACGACGAAGCGCGCCGCCAACAAGTGCGCGACGCGCTGTCACCGCCCGACAAGCCTAACGATCGCTGATCAGCCGTGCTACATCGAGGCGCGTCTGAACTTGCCTGATGGGCTCTCCTGCACCAAAGGACCGAGCGCGCTCTCGATCGCGGCGCGCATCGCGGCCGCGCCTTCCGGAATGGCGCCGAACTGCCGCGCGAGGAGATGCCCGTCGGCCGAGATGAGGTAACTCTCGGGGACGCCCATGCCCTGGTAGAGCCGTCGGACGGAACCGTCCGGATCTCGGCCAATCTCGAACGTCGCGCCCTTTTCCTGGGCGAAGGCTCTCACCGGATCATCATCGCCTTCGTCGACACTGACGGCCACGATGCGAAGGCCGCGCGGACCGAACTCGCGCTGGAGCGCCTCGATCTCCGGAAACTCCTTCTGGCAGGGGCCGCACCAGGTCGCCCAGACGTGCAGGAGCGTCACGGGCTCGCCGGCCGCAATGCGCGCGCTGTCGCCTTGAAGTGTCCGGACCGTGAGCTCCGGGACCGGTTGGCCGACGGCGATCGGCCGGAAGGCCTCGTCCCGGCCGGCGTTAGGCTTGCACCCGACCGTCGTCACGACGCCAAGGCACACGAGCGCGGTCGACATACGGACGTGGCACACTGAGGACATTCGGATCATGGCAGCCTCCCGCTGCGTACTCGTACCGCCGACTCGCCCACGCGCGACAGCCCTTTTACGGCCTTCGGGTCTTTCATGTCGGGCGCCATCGCCATCTCGTGGTCGTGCTCCGACTGCGACTGTTCGGACCACGCGATCGTGAGGTCCTTGCCGGCGAGGGCGAGCACCGGGAACGTCGCGGCACTCCCCTCGGTGCTCACCAGCCTGGCCGGCCCGAAGGAAGCACCATTGTCGTGCGACACGCGCATTACGACCTTCGGCGTCTTCACCGTCCCATCGTCCCAGACCGCGACGACGGTGCGATCGCTTCCTAACGCGATCTGCACGTGGGCCGGGGCAGAGAACTCCGCGGCCCCGAGCGCAACGGGTTTGGCGAAGGTCTTCCCTCGGTCAGCCGACCGGGCGTAGAACACGCCGGCCGAGCCCTGCTTGCCGGTCCACCACGCAACGTGCACGGTGCCGGCCGAGTCGACCTGCATGGACGGACCGGCGTGCGGGCAGCCGTCGAACACCCAGTTGTCCTCGTGGACTCGCACGGGCGCCGCCCACGTCACGCCACGATCGTCGGATCGGGCGACGACGACCTCGCGCACGTTACCGGGAAAGACCGTTCGCCATGCGAGGTACAGCGTGCCATCGCGTGCCGTGGCGATCGCCGTTCGGCAGCACGGGCATGACTGGTTCGTATCCGCGAGCGCCGGAGGGGTCCACGTCGCGCCAGCATCGGTGGATCGTGTGAGAAATGTCTTCGACTTACCCTGGGTGGACTCGAGCCATGCGACGTACAGGCTCCCGTCACTCCCGATGTGCAGCGCGTGGAAATTGCGGGTCCCGAATGCGCTGTCGGACGCGATAGTCGCGGGCGTCGTCCAGGTCTGACCATCGTCGGCTGACTTCGCGAGCCGGAGGGAGCTCATTGGGAATCTGCGACCCGGCACGACCTTTCCGACGGCATAGAGTGCGTAGAGCGTTCCGTCAGGCCCGTACGCCATCTTCGGCGGCGCTTCGCCATGCGGCTCGATCGGGCCTAACGAGTCGCGCAGTTCGCTCGGAGGGCCGCCGGTGCTGACGTAGAGTCGCCCGTCGGTCCCGCCATCGGGCGCAGACACCCACGCCACCGCCTGCTTCCCGGTGGGCGACACCGCGAACATGGGAGCAGCACCTACGGTGGTCGCGGCGCTGACGGTTTCGGGTTCGGACAGCGTCGTCCGTGCGCCCGCGTCGCGGCACGCGCTCGTCGCCGCAACGACCACGAGAATTGCTATCGTACTTGTGATTCGCATAGTTACGCTGTGAGTCGCCAGTCGCCAGTCGCCTATTTCTGCCAGTTGTACCGAAGTCCGGCGAACATGGAGCGCGGTGTTCCCGGCATGTACTGCCATTTGTTGAACGCGTTGTACGTCGCGACCTCGGCATACTTCTCGTTCGTCAGGTTCGTCACGCGCACGAAGAGCTCGCCGATGTTCCGGACCATGTAGTTCCCGTGCAGCGTCCAGAGGTCGAACCCTCCGTACGTCTGGGTGTTTTCCGGGTCCCCGTAGTACTTGCCGGTCTTGGACCACTCGACGGCGAACCGGCCGCCGTTCAACACGTTAGGTGAGTAGCTGAGCAGAAGGTTCGCGAGTGTGCGCGGGGCCGTCTCGATCGTCTTGCCCGCGTAGCTCACGTTCTGGCCGGCGACGGGGATCACCCACTCGACATAGGTCTGCTTCGACGCCGAGTAGGCGGCGTCGAAGCGGAGGTCGTGCATGATCATCGCGCCGGCGCTCAGCTCCACGCCCCGGTGCCGCGTTTCGCCGGCGTTCGACGTCGTCTGCGCGCCCTCGGCGTCGAGGATCGTCAGGATGTCGTTCTGAACGTACATGTCGTACACGGACACCGAATACATGAACCGTCCCGAGACCTGCCCGCGTGCGCCGCCTTCGAGGCTCTTCGCCGTCACGGGCTTGAGCCCGACCGTGCTCGTCGCGTTCGAGCCCTGCTGGAACAGCTGGTTCTGGCCCGGCGCGCGGAAGCCCTCACGATACGACGCGTACAAGTTCACGTTGCGCGTCAGGTCCAGCGTCGCACCGACCTTGGGGCTCAGGCGTGCATAGTTCACCGTCGTGTCGGCGGGACGCCGCCACCGGCCCGTCTCGATCGGATCGAGCTTCGTGTCGTAGACGTAGCCCGATACGTCGTACCGGACGCCCGCATCGAGACGGAGCCGGCTCACCGGCGAGAACTCCGTGTGCAGGTACGGCGACGCCTGGCGATACGTGACGTCGTAGTCGTACTGCTTCTCACCCGTCGTGTACGATGTGTAGATGCCGCCGGAGGGCGTCGACGTGATCGCGTTCGCGACGAACGAGCCCGGGCTGTAGTCCAGGTCCGCGCCGACGATCACGCGGGCCCGCAGCGGGTCGAAGTCGTGGCGGTATTTCGCCAGGAGACCGACCGAATTGTTCCGCGTATCCCAGATCTGCTGGTTGAAGGTCAGCTGCCACGACGGCATGATGTCCAGCACGTTGTGACGCGCATACGGCGTTAGGCTGAGCAGCGACCGGCCATTGTCCTTCTCGATGGCCGATGAGAGCCGCAGCGCCTGCACCTCGCGATAGGCGATCGGCGACGGGTTGATCTCCTCGCGCGAATCGAACTGTGCCTGTGTCAGCGCGCCTGCTTCCGATTGGTTGATGTTCGAGCCGGCGAGCACCGTCTTGGTCGTGAACCCACCGAACGCGCCATCCCAGCGAATCGTGGCGCTCTGCCGCTTGAAGCCGCCGTCATCACGCCAGCCATTGGAGCGGGTGACGTTGACGTCGGCGCGAACGCCGTTCACGCCCTTCGTGAACCCGCCTGTCGCGAGGAGCCGTGCGTAACCGTAGGTGCCGCCTTCCATCGTCGCGTCGAGCGTCGGCGTTACGGGCGCTGCGCGAGTCAGCACGTTGACGACGCCGCCGATCGCGTCGCTGCCGTACATCGCGGTGCCCGGGCCCTTGAGCACTTCCAGGCCACCGGACTGCGGAAGGTTCACCTCGTACAGCGCGTTGTGATTGAAGAAACCCGTGGATCGTGTCGGGACGCCGTCTTCGAGGTACAGGTACATCGGCTTCGTCGTGATCGGCTGGCGAATCGACATGCTCAACCCCTCACCCGAGAGCTGCGTCGCGTGCACGCCGGGCAGCCGCTGCATGATGCCCGACGGATGCGCTGCGCGAACCTCGCGAATCGCCGCGCCCTCGAGCACGTCGATCGTGGTCGACTGGTCGGTGCGACGCTGGACCTCGCGTGTCGCGCTGACGACCGTGGGGGCGATGACCGCCGCGACTTCCGTCAGCGCGAATTCGACCCGCGCGACGCTGTCCGCCGCGATGTGGACCGTCTGCGCGTCGCGGGCGCGGCCGATCAGCTGTGCCATGACGACGCGGTCGCCCGAAGGCACCGCGAGTATGCGAAACTTCCCCTGCTCGTCTGTGATACCGCCACGCGACGTGCCCTGCACGAACACCGTGACATCCGAGAGCGGCGTTCCGCTGCCGGTCGCGCGAACGGTGCCTTCGACCGTCCCTGTCTCCTGCGCCCCTGCGAGCGGCGCGGCGAACAGGAGCATCGAGAGCACCGCCGAGAACTGGCGACCCTGCGACAGCATCCGTTTCATGTCGTTCACCGTGAGAGTGATCCCGATCCGTGGTGTGGATCGCCCCGCCACGCCCTGAAAGCGGCGTGCGTTGGGCAGCCTGGATTTGTCGAGACATGCGCGCCCTGCCTGAACGGCGGTTCAGACGTTGGCGGCCACGGGCGGGATGGAGCGGCGCGCGTTAGGCGCGCCGATGCTCACGCGACGATGCTGGCCGCTGGCGCAAGCGCCGCGGCGGGAGGAGCGGTCGCGAAGGGAAGGAGATAGTCGCGGTCACTCGAGAAGAGGTCGAGCGTCGCGACGGCGAGCGCTTCGTGGACGAGGGCCACGTGCGCCATGGGCACCGTCACCGTGGGAACCACGGCCACCGCCGTCGGGCAGCACCCGGGACCGGGGCACGAACAGTTGTGTTTCCCGGCCCCGTGATCAGCGGGCGCGGAATGGGGCACAGCGGCGTCGTGCTCCGCGTGCTCGTCGCCGGCCGCCTGTTGCGCGACGGAATGATGTACACCCCCATGCGTCGGGCAACGCACCGCCCACTCAGCGCCGCTCGTGAAGAGCGGAAGCCAGAGCGACAGCGCGAAGGAGAGAGCCCGAACGATCAGCGGACGGTGCATGGTGAAGATCGAGGTCTAGTCGGTCTCGCGAAGGGAGACCCAGGCACCCTCAGTATACGCTATTTTCATGCGCCACCGGATGAGTAATTCAACCTATTGAGGGTGAACGGCTTCGGTTCGCCCTCGGCAGCAAGGTGGGCGTCGGACCAGCGGCGTGCACGCCACACCCGTGCCGCGCCCTCGCGACATCCCCTGGGAATTGCGCTCTAGCCGCCGGCGTCGGCAGACCCGTTCAACACCAGTGACCACTCGATCTCGATCGACTTGTCCAGCGAATCCCGTACCGAGCAGTACTTCGTGACGGCCAGCTCGATCGCACGCAGCGTGTTTGGTCGATCGATGCCCTCGCCATCCACGACGTAGCGAAGGTGAATGTGGGTGAGCCGCGCCGGAACCGCGTGCGCTCGCTTTCCCTCCACCTCGATCGAGAGACGCGCGGCCGGCGTTCGGCGCTTCTCCAGGATGGTCAGCACGTCCTCGGACGTGCACGCAGCCAGAGCGATGAGGAGCGTGTCGACGGGGCCGGGTTCCGACTTGCCTGTGTTGTCCACGGTGATCGTCGGGCCCCCGCGCGCCTTCCGGCCGTCGAATGCCATGGTGCCCGGCCCCTTCCACTGCACCGAGACCCGCGACGGCGGCTTACCCCCTGCTGGCTGGGCAGGGGGCGCATCGGGATTCGCATGCTCGATGGACGCGTACTCGGAAGTGAGGTTCTCGGACATCATCGCTCCGGTTGATCGTTAAACGGTGCCCCCCGGACCCGTTTCGATGGGCATCCGGACGCTGTTGCCCCACTCGGTCCAGCTGCCATCGTAGTTCCGCACTTTGTCGTACCCGAGCAGATACGTGAGCACGAACCACGTGTGCGAAGACCGCTCGCCGATGCGGCAATACGCAATGATGTCGTCGCTCGGCTTGAGTCCTTGCTCCTTCTCGTAGATCGTCCTGAGCTCGTCCGCTGTCTTGAATGAGCCGTCCGGATTGGCCGCCTTGGCCCACGGCACGCTTCGCGCGCCCGGGATGTGTCCGCCGCGAAGCACGCCTTCCTGCGGATACTCCGGCATATGCGTCTTCTTCCCGGAGAACTCGTCGGGCGAGCGCACATCCACGAGCTTGCCCTGCTTCCTCTGGTGCTCGAGTACCTGGTCCTTGAACGCGCGGATCTTCGAGTCGTCCCTCTCGGGCGCGGTGTAGCTCGTTCGCTGGAACGTCGGGACGTCGGGCGTCATCGGCCGGCCTTCCTGCTCCCACTTCGTGCGGCCACCGTCGAGCACGCGCGCGTTCTTGAAGCCGAAAAGCTGGAAGATCCAGAACGCGTACGTGGCCCACCAGTTGTTCTTGTCGCCGTAGAACACGACGGTCGTGTTCTCGTCGATCCCCTTCGAGCGAAGCAGCTCCTGAAACTGGTCGCGACTCACGTAGTCACGAACGACCGGATCGTTGAGGTCGGCGTGCCAGTCGACCTTCTGGGCATTCGGGATGTGGCCCATGTCGTAGAGCAGCACGTCTTCATCGCTCTCGATGATGCGGATCGACGGGTCGTTGAGGTGGGCGGCGAGCCACTCCGTGCTTACCAGCATTTCGGGGTGCGCGTAGCCCTTCTGCTCGATGGCGGGCAAGCTGCCAGGCGTTGCTGTGGCGGCCATGGTGTGGTCCTCCTCGTGGCGGTGATTCGTCGCGCAGCGAGCTCGGCTGCGCGCCTAACGTGGGCCGACCCTCGAAGGCTCGACAATCGGGCGTCGGCCATGCCATGAGCCAAGAATGATAGCCATCTAATCGTATGCGCTCCACCCCGTGTTGCGGGGCGGCTAGCTTAATCGCTCATGGGCCAATCCAACCGCCAGCGTATCGATGACCCGCGCATGGAGCCGTACCGACGCCACGTCCTCGTGTGCACCGGAGGGTTCTGCTCGCCGGAGCGCGGGGGCAGAGCGCTATACAGCTTGCTCGCGAAGCTCCTCGAGCGGGAAGACCTGCTCTTCGGGCCTGGTCGAGTGAAGCGCGGCGAAACGCCCTGCCTGGGCGTCTGCGCCGGCGGGCCGATCGTCGTCGTGTATCCCGAGGGCGTGTGGTATGCCCACGTCACCCCGGCATTGCTCGAGCGCATCGTCGTCGAGCATCTCCGCGATGGCCGAGTGGTGGAGGAGGCGGTGTTTCACCGCCTCTCCACCAACCACGACGTCACCTAGCGAGCACCCACCTTCGCACTCGGCTACGCCGCGAGCGCCTCCAAACGCGCCACCCGCTCATCAGTAGACGGATGCGTCGAGAACAGCGACGCAATCCCGCCGCGGTAGGCGGCAAGCGGGTTCACCTGCGCCAGAGGCGCCACCGCGGGGGCGACGTTCATTGGGATCCGATGCGCCGCGGCGTCGAGCTTCCGCAGCGCGTTCGCGAGCGACCGCGGACGCCCGCTGATCGTGGCGCCGACCGCGTCAGCCTTGAACTCACGCTGACGACTGATGGCGAACTGGATCAGCATTGCCGCAATCGGCGCGAGGATCGCCATCGCGAGGCCGGCCAGGGGACTCGAGTTCTCATCGTCGCGCCCGCCGAAGAACAGCCCAAAGTGCGCGAGATTGCTGATCGCGCCGGCGAACGTCGCACTGATGGTCTGCAGAAGCATGTCGTGGTTCTTGATGTGGGCGAGCTCGTGCGCCAGCACACCCTCGAGCTCATCGCGAGACACGAGCCGCAGAATTCCTTCGGTTACCGCCACCACGGCATGCTGCGGGTTGCGCCCCGTGGCGAACGCATTCGGCTGCGCGTGTGGAGCGATCGCCAGTGTCGGCATCGGCAGCCCGGCACGCTGACGGAGCTTGTCGACCATGGCGTAGAGCTCCGGCGCCTCGCGCTCGGTCACGACGCGAGCGCCATACATTCGCAGCACCATGGTCGATGACGCGAAGTACATGATGAAGTTCATGAGCCCGGCGAACACGAACGCCACGACCATCCCGCTCTGCCCGCCGATGTACCCGCCGATGGCGACGAACAGCGAGGTGAGCCCGGCGAGTAGCACGAAGACCTTGAGATTGTTCATATCGATCTGCCCCCTGTCCCTGCCTGAGGTCCATGCGCGAAAGGCGAGCCCTCGCGCGTCGGGCACAATGCCCGCCAATCGCGAAGGTCTCGCCTAGTCTTGGTGGACCCGATCGAACCGTGCCCCGAACCGGCCGGGACAGTCCTGACGATTCGACCGCGCGGGTTACCCCGCGTAGCTACTCCCCTTCCTAGCGTGATTTATACACGAGATAGGGCCGAGGTTCCAGACTGTAGCCAGCCTGCCGTCAAACGTCGCCGATTTCCTCCTCCAGCACTCGCAGGTGCCGAGGCCATACGTATCGTGCGTATCGAAGAAAGTTCGCGTGCGCCGTTGGTGTGGCTCGCAGAAAATCCGCGAGTCGGCGATGACCCTTGAGTACGTTGCACCCCCCGCAGGCCGTCACTAAGTTGCCTCCCGACCGGTCCCCACCCCTCACCCGCGGCTGTACGTGATCGATCGTCAGCTCGTCATCGGCGAACACCTCGCCGCAGTACACGCACCGGTGACCGTCGCGCGCGAAGACTTCTTCACGCTTCAATGACCGATCCTCTCAATTCGCGACGCCTCATGATGGGCGCCGCCCGTCGATACCTCCTCGACTCGCTCGATCGCGGGCGGGATGAGCCTGTCGACGAGCCACCCCGTCTCACTCCTCGAGCCATCGACCAAACTCGCATGTCCCGCTCCCGTGATCGCATTCTCGCCAACCTCGATGAGATGTACCGCGAGGCGTTCGACCGCGCCAAGGCCACTGGCGACTCCGCCCAGATGGCGACCCTCGACTTTGCGTACCGCCGCGAGCAGCTCTACTTCGAGATCCTGTTGGACGTACGTGACGCCCTCGAGCGGCGATGAACGTACAGCGCACGTGCGCGCTCGCCGCGCTCGCCGCGCTCGTGCTCGTCGCCGGCTGCGAGACTCGAGGTGGGAACGCCTCGATGGATGACAAGGGGTCTGCCTCCGCGGGACCGGTGACCCTCGCGGTCGTCAACGCACGCGTCTGGACGGGTGACACCGCTCGCCCATGGGCCGAGGCGTTCGCCGTCCGCGGAGACCGATTCGCGACGGTCGGCTCGAGCGCCGCGGTGCGGAAGCTCGCCGGTAACGCGCGAGTCATCGATGCGGCCGGGCGAATGGTCGTGCCGGGATTCATCGACTCGCACGTCCACTTCATCGATGGCGGATTCGCGCTCTCGTCCGTGCAGCTGCGCGATGCCAGAACGCCAGCCGAATTCATCGCCCGCATCAAGGCATTCGCAGCGACGGTCCCTCCGGGTGCGTGGATCACCGGCGGCAACTGGGACCACGAACAGTGGGGCGGAGAGCTGCCGCGCCACGACTGGATCGACTCCGTCACGCCGAACAATCCGGTCTGGATCAATCGGCTCGACGGGCACATGTCCCTCGCGAACGCCGCGGCGCTACGCGCGGCCAGGATCACGCGCGCCTCGCGCGATGTGGCCGGTGGAACGATCGTGCGCGATGCGCGAGGTGAGCCGACGGGTGTCCTGAAGGACAACGCGACGGATCTCGTCAATGCCGTCGTGCCGAACCCGCCCGCCGAGCTCGAGGATCGCGCGCTCGACACGGCAATGGCCTACGTCGCCGCGCAGGGCGTCACGTCGGTGGACCACATGGGTTCCTGGCGCGATCTCGCGATCTTCGAGCGCGCTCACAAGGCGGGCCGCCTCAAGACCCGGATTTACGCAGCCGTGCCGCTGGCCACGTGGGAACAGCTTCGAGACACCGTTGCGGCGCGTGGCCGCGGTGACGCGTGGCTCCGGATCGGCGCCCTCAAGGGCTTCGTCGACGGCTCGTTAGGCTCGCACACCGCGGCGATGCTGCAGCCGTTCACCGACGCGCCGGCCGACACCGGGTTGTTCGTCAACACGCACGAGCACCTGTACCAATGGACCTCCGGTGCCGACAAGGCGGGGCTTCACGTGGTCGTGCACGCCATCGGCGACCGCGCGATCCGCGACCAGCTGGACATCTTCGAGCGCGTCCAGAAGGAGAACGGACCGCGGGATCGGCGGTTCCGTATCGAGCACGCGCAGCATATCGCGCCGCCCGACATCCCGCGCTTCGCGAAGTTGGGGGTGATCGCGAGCATGCAGCCGTATCACGCGATCGACGATGGCCGGTGGGCCGAGAAGGTCATCGGTCACGAGCGGGCGAAGACCACGTACGCCTTTCGATCGCTCCTCGATTCCGGCGCCACGCTGGCATTCGGCAGCGACTGGTTCGTCGCACCGCCCACACCGCTCGAGGGACTGTACGCCGCCGTGACTCGCCGCACACTCGATGACCGGAATCCCACGGGCTGGATTCCCGAACAGAAGATCTCGCTCGAGGACGCGCTGCGCGCGTACACACGTGGTGCCGCCTACGCGACGTTCGACGAAAGGGAGAAGGGCGTAATCGCGTCCGGCGCGCTCGCCGACTTTGCCATCATCGACCGCGACCTCACGAAGGTCGCCCCGGAAGCGATTCGCGATGCACACATCGCGCTCACCGTGGTGGGTGGCCAGGTCGTCTACGAACGAAAAGCCCCGGAATAGTTCCGGGGCTTTACCGTGTACGGCGTGCGCTGCCTAACGGGTCGTGATTGAATCCATAGCCGCCGCGCGACGCGCGGCGGCCGCAGCAAGCTCCTGAAGCGGCGGGTCGGCATCGCGCCAGAGGTCGGCCACGCGCCGGTACTCGCGTGCTGCCGCGCCAGAGTCGCCTGCACGCTCGCTCGCGCGCGCCATCCCGATTGCCGCGAACCCGAGGAAAGGCAACTCTTCCGGCGCCCCGCTGCCGATCGTCGCGTAGTAGCGCATCGCATCGGCGTAGCGGCCTGCCGCGGCCAGGAGATCGGCGTGCAGGAGTCGATCCAGCGGCTCGGCTCCCGGAACGCGTTCCACTCGAGATGAAGCCACGCGCTCGAGCATGGCGAGTGCCCGCGCGGAATCGCCGGCGACGGCGGCGATTCGTGCGCGAAGGCTCATCGCAAGTGCCAGGGCGATCGGCGTCGTTTCCGAGTCAGGCTCCGTGATCGACGCCAGCGTCGTCGCTGCCTTCGACGCCGACACCGTGTCGCCGATGCGCAACGCGATCAGGCCGAGCCGATGTTGGCGCAACAGCGAGTAGGTGCGCGTGCGAGCGAGACCGTCGATGGATTGATCCGGATCGTGCAGGTACGAGGGCTGCCAGCGCTCGACCGCCATACGCGTGTGCGCGATCACGCTCGAGTCGACCGGCGACCCGGGGATCGCGACGATGATCGATCTCGCCTCGACGTCGGAGTCCACGTCGGCTTCCTGCGACTGATCCAGGTGGCTGAGCGCGGCGCGGAACCGGCCGCGCGCGCTCGCAGCGTAGGCGACCAACCGATGCGCGTACGCCGCGAGATCCCCTGCCGCGTCTGGCGTGAGAAGCTCGGTGCCGAACCGCTGAGTGTCCTCCGGATCCACCGCCGCGAGAATCTCGCGCGCGCCCGTTCCGCCGTGGACCGCGCTGGCACGCTGCAGCCGCTGACGATCGACGCCGCCGAACTCGCGCACGTGCAACGCGAGCCGCGCAACGAGATCGTCAGTCGTGAATTCCCGCGCTTGCGCCAGCCGGCGCTCGAACTCGGAGGAATTCCCGCGGAGTGCCTCGATTCGCGCGAGATGTACGAGCGCCTCCACGTGCCGCGGGTCGAGCTCGACCACCTTGTTGAACGCGTCCCGCGCCTCGCTCGCCGGCCGGCCATGCAGCCGGTTGAGGTGGAACAGTGATTCGCCGAGACCGAACCACGCGTCAGCGTCGGTCGGGTAGTCGAGCGTTAGGCGTGTGTACGCCCGCTCTGCGGTGACGACGTCTCCGTCCTCCCGCGCGGCTGCCGCCGCGAGGAGGCGACGATAGTGATCATCGAGTCGCTGCCCCGACCGAACGGCGGCCGCCGCTGCGTCACGCGCAAGGGCGTCGTCGCCGATCAGTTCGGCCGCGTGACTCATCCTGTAGTACGCTATCGCGAAGCCGCTGTCCTGGCGGACCGCGTCGCGAAGCGCATCGATCGCGGCGGAAAAACGGCCAGTCCCCATGTGCTGCTCGGCGGCGAGGTACGCCTTCGCTGCCGGGAGCGAGCTCGCGGAGGTCGCGGCGACTTGCGCGAGCGCGCCACGGGTCCCCGAGAACCGGCCTGCGAGCAACTCCGCCGCCACCCGATCGACCACCTCGAACATCTCGTTCGCGGAGCCTTCGGCACTGGCTCGCGCGAGCGGCGGCTCGACGCGGCTGCGGTCGTACATCGTCGCGGTGACGCGCAAGCGGCCGCCAATTTCGACGAGGCGTCCCGTCACGAACAGCCGGGCGCCGAGCCGCTCCGCAACGCTGGCGGCGCTCGCCACGTCCACGACCGCCGAATCACGCGAGACTGCGCGACCCACAGGTCGTGACTCGCTGGGCACCGAGACCGCAGTGAGCCCGGTGCCACCGTCGAGTGACGCCGTGAGCAGCTCCGAGGTCGCACGCGACAGCTCGCCGGTCAACGCAGTCGCGCGGCCGTCGAAGGGGAAGACCGCGATCGTGGCCGGGACATCGGGTGGCACCTCGCCCATGGCCGTCGTCGGACCGAACAGGCGCGATCGTCCCCAGAGCCCGAACACGATGACGTTCGCGATCGCCAGGCACCCGATCGCCAACCGTCGCGAGTTGATGCGAGGTGTCAGCGCGCGAATGGCCGCGCGCACGGCCGAGCGCTCCGGCTGTGAGACCGGATTGGGCGAGCTGGCGGCGCTCGGGCTGCTCGCAGCCGACTGAGTCGCGAGTATCTCGATCTCCGCACTCGTTATGCTCGGTTCGCCGCTGCCGGGTGTCCGAAGCCGTAGTTGCGCGACGAGCAATCGCATCTCCGGCCCGACATCCGCATCGAGCTCGCTTCGAACCAGGCGCTCGAACAGGTGTGCGTGCCGCAGTGCGCCGGGGACGTCTCCCGCGTCAGCCAGTGCGCGCACGAATGCGACGGCGTACCGCGCGCTCAACGGGTCCAGCGCCGCGAGGTGACGTCGCCAGGCGGCCGCTATCTCGAACTGCCCGGCCCTGGTCGCGCGTTCGGCCAGCGTGTCCAGCGTATCCGCGTGGACACTGGCGAGTCGCTCACGCTCGGTCTCGATCCATCGCTCGAACTCAGTCAGCCCCGGTACGTTGAAGCCGTCGAGAAACGGCCCGCCGTATCGCGCCACGGCGCTTTCGAGCGCGCCTTCCGCGATGGCCTTCTCGTACGCCCAGACATCGACCGTGATGACATTCGGGTCGAGCCGCAGCAAGGGGCCGGTGGCGGCAAAAACGTCGGGTGACAGCGCGCGCCGGAGCGAGAAAACGAGCTGCTTGAGATTGTTGCGGGCGCGTTCGGAGTCGAGCTCCGGCCAGAGCAGGGCGAGCGCCCGATCTCGTGGCAAGCCGTCGTCACCCGCCGACGCGACGAGCGCCAGAAGGGCGAGCGCACGTCGCCGGCCGGCAGCACCTGTCAGGGCACCGTCAGACGAGAGGACCGCAGCGCTGCCGAGTATCCGAAGGTGGAGCACGCCAGCGTATGAGTTGGAATCGGTTTCAGCGAAAACCAAGAGCGGTTAGGTTAGCCGATTCACAGTTAGTGCGCCAGAGCACATATGACCGAACCGGATACCAAAGTGACTGGGCACCTTCTCCGCATCGTTCGACCATCCGTTTCCGGTCCGTCACGTGGCTAACAGGGTATCTTGGCGATTGATACGCGGCTGAGTTTTTCCATCGACCGCCGGCCCGAACGCCAGCGTCCGAAACGCCATTGCCGTGGACGCGTCGAGTAAGGTAACCATGAGCCCGGCAGTCCAACGCGGTGCGTGTAGCGTGATCAGCTTCGTGAGTCGCCTTGGAGGCGACGCCTTCAATGCGTGCCTGTGAGGGAGCTATGTGGTCAGGACCGAAGGAAAGGGGTATGCGTGTACCCGTTCGATTCCCGTTGGCAGTCGTCGCCTGGGCCGCCCTCGCAGCAAGCCAGATGGGTTGCGCTGACAATGGGGACGCCCGCGAGCGTGCCAAGCCGACGGGGGCGCAGGTCTCCGCGCCCGCTTCGATTCCCGATCCGGTCGCGACGATCGGGGATGAGAAGATCACACTTGCAGATGTGCGCGCTCGAGTTGGGGACCAGCTCGACCAACTCGACATGCAGTACAGGCGGGAACGCGATAAGCTGATCGGCGGAGCGGTCGACACTCTCGTTCGCTCGCGGCTCTTTGATGCCGAGTCCAGGAGGACCGGCAAGACCGAGGAGCAGCTGGTTGCGGCGGAGATGTCCGGCGGCGGCGAGCCCTCGGACACGGAGATCAAGGCGTGGTTCGACGAAAACCAGTCGCGCCTCGGCGGCCGCCCGCTGGACCAGCTTCGTCCGCAGATCGCTGCCTTCCTCCGGAATCAGTACCGCGCCGAAGCGGCGACGAGGCTCGAAGACCGGCTACGCGCTGAGCACCATGTGAGGGTCGCCTTCGAGCCGTATCGCCTGCGGTTCGAGAACGACGACGCTCCAACATCGGGCCGCAAAGGAGCGCCGGTCACGCTGGTCGAGTTCTCCGATTTTCAGTGTCCGTTTTGCAAGCTCGCCGCACCAGCGGTCAAAGAGGTCGCGCAGAAGTTCGGCGACCAGGTGCAGGTCGTGTATCGGCAGTACCCCATAGAGAGTCTGCACCCGTTCGCACTCAAGGCGGCGGAAGCGTCGCTCTGCGCGAATGACCAGGGAAAGTTCTGGGAGCTCCACGACGCGATGTTTGCGGATCAGACCAAGCTTGCTGTCGGTGATCTGAAGCAGACGGCCCGGCGACTTGGGATGGATGGCAACGCGTTCGACCGTTGTCTCGATTCCGGTCGTCACGCCGCCCAGGTGCAGAACGACCTGAAAGAGGGGCAGCGGGTTGGTCTCACGGGCACTCCCACGATGTTCATCAATGGAGTCATCGTGGATGGTGGCGCGGTTGGCTTTTCAGTGCTCGAGGGTCTGATCAAGCGGGAGCTGTCACGGTTGGCTCCCAAGAGCTGAATGGTGCGGCGAACCGTCCTGACCATCGGCATTGTGTGCGGCGCGACGGCGGCCGCGGTGCTCGCGGTCGCGTCCGAGATGTCGCGCGCGGGTAGCCACCTCGTCGAGCGCACGGTTGGCCGGGGGCCGGGCTCGAGCGCAAAGACGGCATCGGGTGCGAGTGACCGCGGTGACAACCGGCTGGCCCATGCGCCTGACGAGGGATCGCGGGGGGAGTACTGCCGCTTTCCCGAGAGTCGTGGCGCGGAGGCGGCGACCGCGGTACCGCCTGATGCTCGCGGTAACTCCGTCGATTCAATGCCGCTGGTTACGGAGGGGCAGTCGCGGGTTCCCGATGCGTTGCCGCAGGCGCAGTGCGTTGGCGACACCGTTGGAACGCCACTCATCCTGCCCTCGAAGCGATAAACCCTAACGCCATTGGCGGCGAGCGTTGAAGAGCGACGGGCCACTTGGTCCGTCGCTCTTTTCGCTATTCCTGGGCCATGCGTGAGCGGCAATTGGTCGGGAGGTTGACGATTCATTGACGCCGACGCATCGCAGCGCGATCAACCTAACGACCGTCCAGCACGACAGGCGCCGCGGGCGAATGCGCGATGCGGCTCCGCGCCCCACTTTCACGAGCTCTATCGTGCAAGGCGGCAAGAATTGCCGACCCGAGGGGAAGCCTGTCGGCCCTAACGTGGCCACATTCGCCCGTGCGAAAGCAGGCATCGTGCGTTCGGCCACCATGTCCGGACAAAAAGGCCGCATCGGTCAGTTCTACTCAGCCGTTCTTGTTAGGCAAATTCGATAGCCCAGGGTGGCGCCTAACGTGGATCGCCGCTCGCCCGGAACGGGCGTCACGCCGACGTCAGCAATGCAACTGGCCTCCACCGCGGCCCTCAACGCGACCGGTCTAACTGGGGAATAACCCCTCCGGATTACCATGACCCCCTGCGAGGATGGGTTCGCCAGATCACACGCGGAGAGTGATTCGCGTCACGGGAACCGCACGGTTCCACCGTGACCCCAATCCGTCGGGCTCCGCTTGTTCTGGTCGATTTCCCACGTGCGTGTCGGGCGCGCGGCAGGCCCTCGCGACTACCACGGCCCCCTTCACCCACACGCAGGAGATCCTCCGGTATGCGAAGTCCCACGCCTGTTCTACGCACGGCCCTTACGGCAAGTCTTGCCGCGTTCGCGCTCCTGGCGTGTACCGACACGCCCGGGGAAAGGACGACCGCGCCTCAGGTGGGAGGGCCCTTGTTCGCCAAAGGCAGCGCCCCCGGCGCGAACCTCGATCAATGGGCCAACGGCCACCCACCACCAACCGCTGAAGCCTGGCAAAACGGCAACTTGAACGGCAACAACTCGGCGTACGCCGAAGGCAAAGCCGTTCCGTTTCGCCTTGCTATAGAAGGCCTGACGGGCAACAACAACACCCCCCACTTCATCACCATCCAGTACGACTTCACTGCCGGCGGGCACAAGGCGTACGACTACCTGGCATCCATCGAAGTCACCGAGCCTAACGCGCTCGACAAGATCTGCGCCACCGGCGGCGGTGGGCGCTCGACACTCTGCGGCTCCTCGCAAACCGGCATGCCGAGTCCAGCCGTCTCGACGATGACGGTGGACTTTCCGCCCGACGGGTTCACCGCCGACGGTCAAACCGTGGACGGCGCCATCGCGAACGGCGGCGTCGCGCGCGCCCTGCGGATCTTTAATGGAACGATCACGAAGATCAGCACGGTGTCACACGCCGGCCCCGTGGGCGGCAACAGCACCGGAGAAATGCTCGTGGAGTTCACCGCGTCGGGATCAGCCGTCCTCTTCGCGTGGTCAGGGCATCTCGCGAAATCGAGCTACTGGAAACAGCAGCCGGGTAACTTGCCGGACGGCGCGGGTGAGGTCAGTGGGTCACCCTGGCACATGCGCACGCTGAACCTCGACGGAGGGGGTGCAGCCAACCAGGATCGAAGTATCCAGCCCAGCGCGATCGTCGAGAACCCAACCCTCGCGATCACGAAGACGGCCAACCCGGCGGGACCGGTTTCGGCCGGCACGACCATCGGCTTCGACATCACGGTCACGAACAACGGTCCCGGCACCGCAACGGCAGTGACCCTCACCGACACGCTGCCTAACGGCTTCACCTGGACGGAGAGCCCGGATCAGACCCAGTGCAGCATTGGCACCGGCGCGGCCAACGAGACCATCCTTACGTGCAGCTCCATCGGCGACCTGGCCGAGAACGCGAGCTTCTCGGTCCGCGTCACGAGCCCAACCGACGCGGCCGACTGCAAGACCCATAACAACACGGCCTGGGCGAACGCGAGCAATGCCAACCCTGTGAGCGGCAGTGCCTCCGTCACCGTCCTGTGCGGAAGTTTGGCCATCGCCAAGACAGCGAACCCGGTTGGCCCGGTCTCGGCCGGCACGAACATCGGATTCGACATTACCGTGACGAACAACGGCCCGGGTACCGCGACCGCCGTGACGCTCACCGACACGCTGCCTAACGGCTTCACCTGGACGGAGAGCCCGGACGAGTCTCCGTGCAGCATCGGCACCGGCGCTCTCAACGAGACGATCTTGACGTGCAACACGATTGGCGACCTGGCCAACGGAGCGAGCTTCACGGTCCATGTCGCGAGCCCCACCGACGCCGCCGACTGCAACGTCATCACCAACAAGGCCTGGGCGGACGCCGGCAACACCGACCCGATCAGCGATGATGCGTCCGTTACGGTGCAGTGTCCCAACATCGCCATCACGAAGACGCCGAACCCGGTTGGCCCGGTCTCGGCCGGCACGAACATCGGCTTCGATATCCTGGTCACGAACAGCGGGCCGGGGACGGCGGCTGGTGTAACGGTCACCGACACGCTGCCTGCCGGGTTCTCCTGGACCGAGAACAGCAACTCGTGTCAGATCGACGACGGCCTTGCCGGAGAAAAGATCCTCCATTGCAGCGGCATCACACTCACCTCGCCGACCGGCAACACGTTCTCGGTGACGGTGACGACGGCGACGACCGCGGCCAACTGCAAGCTCGTCACGAACGTGGCGTGGGCGGACGCGAGCAATGACGACCCGGTTCACGACGACGGATCGGTCACCGTTCAGTGCCCGAACATTTCGATCACGAAGACCGCGAACCCCGCTGGCCCGGTCACAGTCGGGAACAACATCGGGTTCGATATCGTGGTGAGTAACAGCGGCCCGGGCACCGCCAGCGGCGTGACGGTCACGGACACGTTGCCTGCCGGGTTCTCCTGGACCGAGAACAGTGGCTCGTGCACGATCGGAACCGGCATGCTCGGCGAGAAGATCCTCGGCTGCAGCGGGATCACGCTGACCAATGGCGGGACCTTCTCGGTGACGGTCACGACGCCCACAGTTGCTGCCAACTGCGCGCTGATCACCAACAAGGCGTGGGCAGACGCGAGCAACGACGATCCGGTCAACGACGACGCGTCGGTCACCGTGGTGTGCCCGCCAAACCTTCAGATCACGAAGACACCGGAGGCGACGTCGGTGACGGCCGGCGGGACGGCCAGGTACACGATCACGGTGACGAACACCGGACCGGGCGCTGCGACGAACGTCGTGATCAAGGACACCCTGCAGAACAGTGGGCTGAGCTGGTCGGAGGACGGGGATAAATCCGAGTGCACGATAGCACTCGACAACAGCATTCCCCTCCCGCTGGGACCGCACCAGGTGCTGACCTGCTCGGGAGGTGCCTTGGCGACGCTGGCGGCCGGCGGCTCGTTCTCGGTCACGGTCAAGACCACCGTTCCGCTGTCGTACGTGCAGGTCCCGCCATCCGGCGGCAGTGCCGATCCGATTCAGATCGATGGCAACCTGATCCCCGAGGGCGGCGTCGACTGGAACAACGCTGGGCTAGTCTGCGCGACCCGGACCGGGTGCGATCTGGACAAGCCCACGGGCACGGGAGACGACTCGTTCGGCCAGGGCACCAAGGAGGACACGCCGGTGCCGATCGTGGTCAGCGGCTCGATCCCGAACAACAAGAGCGACTTGCTGCGCTTCTACGTGGCCACCAGGCGCCTGCCGGTCGGTGCCTCCACGCACGACTTCCTGTATCTGGCGTGGGAGCGCGTCCAGGCGCCTAACGGCACCACCAACATGGACTTCGAGCTGAACAAGCTTGCCCCAGTTGCGCCGGCGATCACGAGCGTGCGTTCGGCAGGCGACATCCTCATCAAGTATGACCTGTCGAAGGGTGGCGGGACCCTCACGCTCGGGTATCACAAGTGGGTCACGGCCGCTTCGGCGGGCGGGCAGACGCCAGCACAGCTCTGTGAGGCGGCGAACGTGTTCCCGTGCTGGGGTAAGGTGCATGCCCTGGCAGCGCCAGTCGGCGTCGGAGCCTCCAACGTGACGCAAAAGGTGGATGACACGAACGCACCGAATGCGACGCGTTCGCTGGATCTGCTGACGTTCGGCGAGGCGGGCATTGACCTCCAGGCAGCGGAGATCTTTGGCGAAGGCGTCTGCACAGCGTTCGGCGCGGCATACCTGAAGAGTCGCTCCTCGGATAGCTTCACGTCCGAGATCAAGGACTTCATCGCTCCGCTCCCGGTGAACATCACCAATTGCCAGTCGGTGACGATTCACAACACCGCGTGGGCGAGCGCGTCGAACTTCACGCCAGCGGGCGTGGGGAAGAACCCGGGTGACGGGATTTCGGCCTCCGCCGACATCACGGTAACGGCGCCGAGCGCTTCGCTGTTCACAGCGCCTGCGGGCCGAGAGCTGGCCCAGGCGAATGCGGGCCTGGCGCTGACGGCCAACGCAGTCGTTGCCGACACGGAAATCGAAGCGTCAGGCGTGAGCGCGCGGTCGGAGACGCGTCGCGAGCGAGCCGAAAACCCGTGGCCATCGAGCGCGGCATCGGAAGAGCGCTGGCGGCGCACGGGAGGTCTCGGACCATCAACGTGGACGAGACGCACCGCCTGAGTTGACCGCAGCGCCTTCGGTACAGCCGAGGAAGAGCTGATCGTTAGGCACCGAGCTGGACACGAATCGAGGGCAGCGGGATCCACCGCTGCCCTCGATTCGTGCTGCCACCTTCGGCAGCTGTTACTGCACGGTCACGAGCGCGGTGACCCATGTGCCAAGACCGTCGGCCGCGTACACCTGCACGGTCCCCGGCGCCCTTCCGGTCACCGTTGCCTGGCGGTTGTTCGACCCGCCCGGGACGATCGAGACAACCGACCAGCAGTCGGGGTCGGTGTCGAGAACCACGCTGCAACCGTAGTAGGTCGGCTTGTCATTCGTTACCGGGATGATGTTGCCGCGGTTATCCCGGTAGGTCACGGCGACGATGGCCTGTTGCCCGACCGCAATGGTCAGCTGGGTTGGCGAGATGGCCATCCGCGGCTGATCCGACGCCGTGTTCGAACCCTTGCCGCCCCCATTGCCACCGCGGGCGAACGACACGTCGAGACTCTCGAGCGCCGCGTTTGGACTGGTGCCGGTTGGCGTGCGGTCGCACGCGGCCAGCGTGACGGCAGTCAGAATGATCGTGCCCATTCGGGCGAAGAAGCTGCGCGCCATCGAACCTCCTCGGGAAGAAAGAGCTCGCCCTCACGGGAGTGCGACCGTGCGGATCGGGTGCCACCCGCACAGAACCGACGCGCGGCCTAACGTGACAGTCACGTGACACCGCTGTTGCAGGTTGCCGTGCAGGAAAAACGGCGTGTGATCACTATCACACGCCGTTCGCCCGGCAGGTCCGACTGTCCCGAAATCGCGAGGCTGTCGGGAATCGCTAGAACTTCGCGATTTCCTCGTACGCCGTTCGGAAGTCCTCGATCTGCGGAAGGATCGCGTCCTCCAGCTGCGGCGCGTAGCCGACGAACGTGTCCGTCGAGCCGATCCGCCTAACGGGAGCATCGAGCCACGAGAAGCAGTCATCCGCGATGCGTGCCGCGATCTCCGCGCCGTATCCCCACGAGATCGAATCCTCGTACGCCACGATCACACGGTTCGTCTTCCGCACCGACGCGTACACCGTCTCCTGGTCCCATGGCGACAGTGACCGCAGATCGATCACCTCGACCGAGATGCCCTGTTCCGCGACCTGATTCGCGGCCGCGAACGCGCGCTGCACCGTCGCCCCATAGGTCACGACCGTCACGTCCGTCCCTTCGCGCACGATCTTCGCCTTCCCGAACGGGATCATGAAATTCGGGCCGGGATACGCGGCCTTGTTGTACGTCTGGCGATACAGGTGCTTGTGCTCGAGGAAGATGACCGGGTCATCGCAGCGGATCGCCGTCCGCAGGAGCCCGTTCGCGTCGAGCGCGGTGGCGGGACACACGACCCGCAGCCCCGGGCAGTGCGTGAATAGCGATGCGCCAGTCTGCGAGTGGTAGATCGCGCCGCGAATGTAGCCGCCGTACGTAACCCTAACCACGACCGGCGAGCTGAAATTGTTGTTCGAGCGCCAGCGCATCGTCGCCAGCTCGTTGCGCAGCTGCATGTACGCCGGCCAGATGTAGTCGAAGAACTGAATCTCGACGACCGGCTTGAACCCACGAACCGCCAGCCCGATTGCGCGACCGATGATGTTCGCTTCGGCGAGTGGCGAGTTGTACACCCGCGTGCCGCCGAACTCCTTCTGCAGCCCCCACGTGACCTTGAAGACGCCGCCCTTGCCCTTCACCTGGCCGAGGTACTGCTCGCGCGACACGTCGGCAACGTCCTCGCCGAACACGATGATGCGCTCGTCGCGGCGCATCTCGTCCTTCATGCACGCGTTCAACAGGTCAACCATCGTCGTCTCGTTGCCCGAGAACTGCGGATCATCCTCCGTGTCGAACTGCTCGCTCGTCGGATCGACGTCCGGCGAGTACACCCCATAGTACACCGAGTCCACCCCCGGCTGGGGCTGGCCTAACGCGTCGTCAGTGGCGGCCAGAACGGTCTCGTCGACCTCGTGCTGAATCGCCGAAATCTCGTCGTCGGTCGCGTGGCCGTGTTCGACGAGCCACTGCGGGAAAACCGCCACCGGGTCGCGCGCGGCATCCGCATCCCGCTCGGTCGGCGGCCGGTACATCACTTCGTCATCCGAGAGCGAGTGCGAGTACGGACGGATCACGTGCGCGTGCACCAGGGCGGGGCCCTTTCTCGATCGGGCGTAATCCACCGCCTTGGTCATGGCCGCGTGACTCGCGAGGAAATCGCAGCCGTCCACCTCCTGAACGAACAGCCCCGGGAAGGAGCTCACCAGCTTCGAGATCGATCCGCCCGCGGTGTTCACCTCGACAGGGACCGAAATGGCGTAGCCGTTGTCCTCGACGAGGTAAACGACCGGCAGCTTCAGATTCGACGCCGTGTTGAGCGACTCCCAGAACTCGCCCTCGCTCGTCGTGCCGTCGCCCGTCGAGACATACACGACCTCATCATCCCGAAAGCCGTTCGTGATATCGAGCAGCTTGGCGCGAAGGGTCGCCTCCGCCGCGCCGACGGACTGGAGAAATTGCGTTCCGGTGGGCGACGACGAGGACACGATGTTCAGCGCCTTGTGCCCCCAGTGACTCGGCATCTGACGGCCGCCCGAGTTCGGGTCGACCGCAGCGCCAACGGCCTCGTACAACATCTCCGCCGGCGTCATGCCGAGGGTCAAACAAAGCGCCCGGTCGCGGTAGTACGGAAAAAACCAGTCGTACGACGGACGAAGGACCAGCCCGGCCGCCGTCAACACGGCTTCGTGACCGGCTCCGGAGATCTGGAAGAAGATCTTGTTCTGCCGCTTGAGCTGGATCTCCTTGTCGTCGAGCTTGCGCGACAAGAGCATCGTCCGGTAAGCGGCGACGAGCTGGTCTCGGCTCAGGCCGGCCGTCCCCTTCTTCTCGCCGCGCGTCTGAGTGGCCAAAGCGATCTCCGGAAAAAGTGTGCGGGTGCGCATCCGACGAATTGCCGAGCACGCGACGCGAAGCACCGACATGCGTTCGGCGCGCGAAAGATACTCGGTCGCTCTGGACAGCGCTCACCCGGCCGTCGCGCGATTCTGCGCGATTCGAGGTGCGCGGACTGTCCATCCGTTTACCACCGGTTACCAGCGGCCTCTGGAAAATCGTTGTGTCGGTCCTGTAGCGCCGACGCAACTCCTCTTCAACGGTCGGGGCCGCGACCGCCTGGCGGTGGGTGTGGCCGCTGGCACCACTGCTGCATGCTGCGGTTTGGTCCCTCTCACCGAGACGTGCATGTCCAGGACCGCTGCTCATTGCATCTTCTGCGACCTGATTCAGGGCGCCGCCGAAGTGTCGGTGTGCTACGAGGATTCCGACGCGATCGCGTTCATGGATGTCCAGCCCGTGAACAGCGGTCACGTCCTCGTCGTCCCGCGCGACCACTACGAGTCGCTCTGCGACGTTCCTCCCAAGGTCGCCATGCATCTGTTCGACGTCAGCATGCGTCTCGCGCCGATCATTCGCGACGTCTCGGGGTGCGGGGACATGAACCTGGTCGTGAACAGCGGCGAGGCCGCCGGGCAGAACGTGTTTCACTACCACGTCCACCTGATACCGCGACGTCAGGACGACGGCTTCGACATCCCGCTGCCATTCCCGGGGTCGCAGATGCCCGACCGCACGTTCCTCGACGCCATGGCCGCCCGCATCATCGCGGCGCTCCGCGACCCGGCGCGCCGACTGGGAACGCTCGCGGCCGCGAGCTGACGGTCACGGGTTGTAACCTCGGACAAAGTTGGTGCGTCGAATTTACGAGACGGAAAGAAAGTCGGGGCTTGCGTTATTGGCACACCGGCTGCACTCATGTGCTCGCGTGTAGCTCACTGACGTAGGGCCGCGGAGGCCGATGAGCGATCGACGCCGACAATCATTGTGTAGGCCTGGGCCGCAGAAGAGCACGCAGCGGCACGCCCCGCAGAGTCTCCGCTCCCGCCACCCCGCACGGGCAACTGCCCCGTCGCGGGGCTTTTTCTTTTACAGCGAGGTGCAATGTCTCGACGTGGTCTCCACCGAGTCACGCTCCCCCGCACACCGCGCGGACTTTCTCGCCGCGCGCGGCACTTCCACGACACCGGAGTCAAGCGTGCGCTCAAGCACGCTGCCATGCGCGATTGCAGCCGTCGCTGCGTCTACTGCGCCGTTCCGCTGGCGCTCGAGGTCGCGACGCTCGATCACGTCTACCCGGTCTCGCACGGAGGGCCACACACTCCCGGCAACCTGGTCACGGCGTGCGCACCGTGTAACCGTCTCAAGGGAGACATGCTCCCCCACGAATTCTTCGGACGGTATCCGTGGGCAGGGGCGAATTTCGTCCGCTACGCGCGAGCCGTGCACCGCGCCCTCAAGCGAAACGCTCGGCGTGCTGTGAGTCTCGCGTTCGCTGCATGAGCGCCCGGGCCTGGACTGGCCCGGGCAAGCAGGCAGGTAGACGTTAGGCGCCGCGGCGGCCACCGCTCGCGGCGCTCGTGGGAAGGCTACCCGGCGGCGAGGGCGAAGCGCGCGTCGGGGCGCTCGGGGATTGCAGCGGTCGGCTGACCGGCGGCGGTAGATGCCTCGTCGCCGTGCGCCGCCGCCGTTTCCCGCAAGAGCATCGCGACTTTTCTCGCGGCGCCCCAGTGATAGCCACCGAACGCGCCGGTCTTTCGGATCACGCGGTGGCAGGGGATCAGGTACGCCACCGGGTTGCGCGCGATCGCCGAGCCGACGGCGCGTGTGGCACCAGCGCGTCCAACCCGCGAGGCCACATCCTCATACGACGCGACGGTTCCGGGTGGAATGCGAAGCAGCGCCTGCCACACGCGCACCTGGAAGTTCGTCCCGCGCACGAGCAAGGACAGCGGCGTCGGCGACACACCGTCGTCGCCGTCTCTCGCCGTCGGCTCCCACTGACCTCCATTCCACGCCGCGAACACCTTCCGCACGGTGAGCCGCGTCCCGCGCGGATCCTCGACGAACGTGGCCCCGGGCCAGTGACTTTCGAGCTCGGCCATCGCGCCCGCGCGGTCGCCATCTACGACGAACGACAGCCCGCAGATACCCCGGTCGGTGACGCCGATGAGACACTCGCCGAATGGGGAATCGTGAAATCCCGTTCTGATCGTTAGGTCCGCGCCACCGGACTTGAACTCACCGGGCGTTACGGCCTCCAGTGTGACGAACAGATCGTGGAGGCGGCCGCCACTCGACAGACCCGCCGAGTACGTCGTGTCGAGCACGCTGCGAGAGTCGCGAAGCAGCGCCTTTGCGCTCTCGATAGTCTGAAACTGGAGAAACCGCTTCGGACTGATCCCCGCCCAGCGGGTGAACAGCCGCTGCACATGATGCTCGCTCAGACCCACGTGCCTGGCGACTTCGGCGAGCGACGGCTGCGTTTGCCGATGTTCCGAGAGAAAGGCAAGGGCCGACTCGACCCGAATGTAGTCTTTCGTATCCATGGACCCCTCGTTCGACTGGCGATTGCAACGACGTCCTGGGCTGAGATCTATCGATTCGCCGACCGGCCGCCAACCCGATTCTTGCGGCACGACATCGAGGTCGCTCGAGGAACTACTAGAAAACTAGTTGACACCCGCGGGCGCGCTGCATATGATCTACTAAACTTCTAGTAGATACCCATGCGCATCTCCTTTACGGATCGCGAGCTCGACGTCATGGCCGTGCTGTGGGACCGTGGTTCGGCCACGGTTTCCGAAGTGCGCGAGCGACTTCCCGACGATCTCGCGTATACGACCGTGCTGTCCGTGCTCCGCACGCTGGAGGAAAAGGGCCACGTCGGCCACCGCGAGGAGGGGAAGGCCCACCGCTACATCCCGCTCGTGGAACGTCGCGTTGCCGGTCGGAGCGCGCTCGCTCGATTGATCGACACCGTGTTCAACGGGTCGCCGGAACTGCTGCTGACGCAGCTCGTGAGCGACCGGGACCTCTCCGAGGACCAGATCAGGAAGCTTCGTCGCCTCATGGACGCACGCCTCCGAGGAGACAAACGATGATCACGCTCTGGATCACCTACTCGCTGATCGTGTCGCTCGCGCTCGCGATCTCGGCCAGCGTGCTCGATCGCGCAACGCGCGGGGTGCTGCGGCAGCGCCGCTGGGTCTGGGTGCTTGCCCTCCTGCTTTCGGCGAGCGTGCCGGCCTGGCAACTGACGGCACAGCGACTCGGTCTCACGCAGGCAGCCATCGTTCCTCGGGTCGTCGGCGGGGCTCACGCTCAGACACCTTCTCCGTCGATCTGGGACGCGTCACACAATGGGCTGGCGGAGTTGCTTGCCAGCGCGGATGCCGAGTCGTTAGGCGCCGTGAATGTGGCGCTCGCCTGGGCGTGGTTGGCCGCAACGCTGGTTGCCGTGGCCGGGTATGCAGCAGCAGCGTGGTCACTGGGTCGGCGGCGACGGAGCTGGCGCAAGGTCGTCGTCGACGGGCAGCCTGTCTGGCTCGCCCCCGCGACCGGCCCGGCGGTCATCGGGGCACTTCGCCCGCGCATCGTCGTGCCGGAATGGTCGCTGACGCTTCCCGCAAATCAGCGTGCGCTCATGCTCGAGCACGAGCGGCAGCACGTGCGGGCCCGCGATCCGCTGCTGCTGCAAGGCGCTGCCCTGGTAGGCGTGCTCATGCCTTGGAATCCCGTGGCGTGGTGGCTCGTGCGCCGACTGCGCCTCGCGATCGAGCTGGATTGCGACGCGCGCGTGTTGGCCGCCGGGCGTGACTCGCGCGCCTACGGGAATCTGCTGCTCGATGTGTGCGAGCGTCGGCTGCGACCCGGCCTCCTGCTTGCGCCGGCGCTGTTCGAGCGAACGTCCACCCTCAAAACGAGAATTCTGGCCATGCAACCACGTCGTCCGCGATTCGTCCGCACCCGTGCCGCGTTAGGCTCCGCTGCAGCGCTCACCCTCGTAGTTTTGGCGTGCGACATGCCGTCACCCGAGGCGGTCGCCCCCGATGGAAAGAACCAGGCGACTAAACGACTGTACGGCGAGGTGCAGTCCGTCGTCGGGCCGGCGCCTGACGCCAAAGGACTGGTGTCGCGCTACTTCCCGGCGGTCGCTCGGGGCGAGGGTGGGCCGTCCATTCTGTTCGTCGTGAAGTCGGCCACTGGTGCGGTCGTTCTCACGGAGGCCAAGCCGGCAAGCGAGGTCGGACCACTCAAGCAGCGGAGCGAAGCGCTGACCGCCGAGGACAAGATGAAGATTGCGGAACGCGAGGCAGCCGCGGCACGAGGGGGCCCGGAGCGATCGGGTCCGGCGACGGACCTGCACGTGGGCGACGTGCGTCAGCGTGGGTCGGCCGCACACGACGTGGTCTTGGTCAAGGTACGGTCGTCGCAGCAGGCGTCATTCTCGAGCCGCGTCGAGGCGCTCAGGCCTAACGATATCGCAACCGTCGACGTCTCGAAGCACGCGGCGGGCACGCTCGCGCCGAACGCCGTCAGCGTCGTGACGATCGTGCTGAAGCCGGGTGCCGCCGTCCCGCCGGCGACTTCGCGATAACGGCACGGTCAGATCCGCGGCCCTGGCGCAATCCGACATTCAAACGAAGGGGAAACGGAAGCGGCCGGAAACGACCGATCGGGCGGATTGCTCCGAGGCCGGGACGACTCCACCCGCAATGAGCGGTTTAGTGAGAACAATCTCGGGTGGCATGAGATGAGTGCCCCGAGGCCGTTCCCAAAGGAATCACGGCTTGTTGGGCATGGAGCTCTCCGCTACGAGGGGCGATCCGCCAGATCCATTGTTTCCGGCCGCTTCCGTTCCCCTTTTTCCTGAGTATTGCCCGGGGTCGTGGCCGGTCCAAGTGGCTACCCATCGTCCCGGTGGAGCTGCCCGCTAGTAGTCGACCGGCCGCAAGTACGACTCGCCGATCGCGGTGGCGCTGAGCATCGCGACCGTCGGAAGGCGCCGCTTCCAGTGCGTACTTTCGAGGCGGCGGCGCACCAGTGCCACCTCGGCGTCGTTGAACCCCCGATCGGCAAG
>DASUGD010000378.1:0-9783 GCA_036274195.1 Gemmatimonadaceae bacterium
GGGACGCATCGACTACGTCCTGCTCGATGGCTACCTCGTTCATCAGCTTGCGCTGCTCGATCGACAGGAGACGATGCGACAGGAATCGAGCGCGCTACTCCCATTTGCGGACAAGCTGCTCGCACTGCAGGACACTCGGAGAAACCTCATCCCGGTCGATCCGCAGGCGGCCGCTCGTACGCTCACCGCGGTGACCAGACAGATCGACAGCTTGCGTGCCCTGTTCGAGCCGCCTGGCCGAGGCGTCTCGGCATCCGGGAATCGCGGATCAGCCGACTCGGCTCGTTCGCGTGCCGCTCCGCCACAGACGACGCGAACCGTTGCGAATCGTGCGGCCGACAACCTGGACCAGATTCGGGGCGTCGTCACCGGATGGTATCGCTACTACGACGGCTACGACCCGATATTCTCGTGGTGGCTCAAGGACCCGTTCGCGAAGCTCGACGCGTCGATGACGAGCTACGCGCGAGTACTGCGGGAGCGCGTCGTTGGAATCCCCGCACCACAAGTCGCATCGGCACCCGGCAGAGGCGCCGCTCCCGGCGGCCGCCCTGACCTGAGCAGCAGCGAAGGTGGCCCGATCATCGGTGATCCGATCGGCGCGAAGGGACTCGAGGCGGACCTCGTCCACGAGATGATCCCCTACACGCCGGAAGAGCTCATCGCCATTGCCCAGCGCGAGTACGCCTTCAGTCTGAGCGAAGCGAAGAAGGCGGCGCGCGAGATGGGTTTCGGCGATGACTGGAAGGCGGCCATGGAGAAGGTGAAGGACACCTACGTCGAACCCGGTAAACAGCCCGAGCTCATTCGCGACCTCGCTCGTCAGGCGGAGGCGTTCTTCGACAAGCACGACTGGGTGACGATCCCGCCGCTCGCACGCGAGGACTGGCGGATGGAGATGCTCTCACCCGAGCGCCAACGGGTGTCGCCGTTCTTCCTCGGCGGCGAGTTGATCCTCGTCTCCTACCCGACGGACGGCATGGCCGACGAAGACAAGTTGATGAGCCTTCGCGGCAACAACCCGCATTTCTCCCACGCGACCGTGTTCCACGAGCTGAACCCCGGGCACCATCTCCAGGGATTCATGACGGCGCGCTACAACTCCCATCGACGGCTCTTCTCCACGCCGTTCTGGAGCGAGGGGCAATCGCTGTACTGGGAGATGTTCCTCTGGGACCATGGCTTCCACGTCTCGCCGGAGGACCGTCTCGGCGCGCTGTTCTGGCGCATGCATCGAAGCGCGCGGATTATCTTCTCGTTGAGCTTCCATCTCGGGAAGATGACGCCCGAGCAGGCGATCCAGTTCCTCGTCGACACGGTCGACTTCGAGCGCGCGAACGCCGAAGCGGAGGTGCGTCGGTCGTTCAACGGCAGCTACCCGCCGCTCTATCAGATTGGATACATGATCGGTGGGTTACAGATCCGCGCACTCCATCACGAGCTCGTCGACTCGAAGAAGATGACCGACCGTGCGTTCCACGATGCGATCCTGCAGGGCGGGCCGATGCCGATCACGATGGTGCGCGCCCGCCTAACGAACGGCCGGCTGACGCGTCAGGGCGCGCCGCCGTGGAAGTGGGCGAACGACGTCCCGCCGGGTGTTCCGGCGCCCTCCAGATAACGGTTCCCAATGCTCTCGATTCTGTCTCGCTGCCGCGCGAGTCTCGCGGCGATGGCGTTGCTCGCCCCCGTCGCGACCGGTTGCGCACCAAAGGCCGACTCGGGCAAGCCGCGCGTCGTCAGCGTCTCCAAGCAGATCAACGAGTTCATCTACGCGATTGGCGCGCAGGACGTGCTCGTCGGGCGCGACCTCACCTCGATTTATCCACCCGAGATCAAGCAGGTGCCGTCCGTCGGTTACCACCGGGCACTGAGCGCCGAGGGGATCATCTCGACCAAGCCCACGCTCCTCATCACCGATGGCAACGTCGGGCCGGAACCGGTGCTGGATCAGGTGCGCAAAGTCGGCATCCCGGTTGTCACGCTCGCGCCTGGAGGTACGGTCGACAGCGCACAGGCGCTGCTCACGAAGCTGGGCCAGCAGTTCCACCGCGAGCGCGCCGCCGACAGTGTGCTTGCGGCGTGGCGGGCCGGGATGGATTCGCTCTGGCGTGACACCGTGCAGTGGTCGACGCCGAAGCGGCCGCGCGTGATGATCATCCACTTCGGGCAGATGATCAACAACTATCTCGCCCTCAAGCGCGGCGGGTCCGCGGACGCCATGTTGCACTGGGCCGGCGCCGAGAACGCGATCGACTCTGTGGGCGGCATGGCGCGGCTGTCGCCGGAGCTCATCGCGCGCGCAGCGCCGGACGTCATCATCGCCACCGACGTCGGGTTCGACCGTTACGGGAGCGCTGAGAAGTTCAAGACGCTCCCTGGCGTCGCCCTCACGCCCGCGGGGCAGTCGAACCGCATCTATCGAATCGACGAGCAGGAGCTCATGTACTTCGGGCCTCGCACGCCGGCTGCCGTGCGTAAGCTCGCGGGATGGTTCCACCCCAGCGACATGGCCGCGTCGTCACAGCCCGTCGCACCACACTGACGGCCGCACACGTGCCGTCCCGTGCCGAGCGACCCCACGCGGGCGTGTTCCTCACGCTCGTGGTGCTGCTCACCGCGTCGGTCGTCGCGTCTGCCGCCGTCGGCGCGTTCATGTTCACGCCCGCGCGGATCGCGACGCTCACTGCGCAACTCCTGGGTTGGGTGCCGGCAGCGCCAACCGACGCGCTCGACCGCAACGTGTTCATCCAGCTGCGTCTGCCGCGTGTCCTGCTCGCGGGGCTCACCGGGGCGGTGCTTGGCGTCGCCGGGACGCTCATGCAGGGGCTCTTCCGCAACCCGATCGTCGAGCCGGGGCTCGCCGGTACGTCCGCCGGCGCCGCGTTCGGCGCGGCCCTCGTCTTCGTGTTCGGCGCCGGGACGTTCACGCGCCCGTTAGGCACCCTGGCCGTCCCGGCGCTCGCGTTCGCCGGCGCGTTCGCCGCCACCATGACCGTCTACCGGCTGTCGACGGCGTTCGGGAAGGTGCACGTGTTCACCCTGCTGCTCGCCGGCATCGCGGTGAACGCGGTGTGCGGTGCGGGCACCGGGTTCCTTTCCTACGTCGCACGCGACCCCCAGGCCCGCAACATCACCTTCTGGAACCTCGGCACGTTCACCACGGCCGACTGGCGCGGCGTGACGCTCGTTGCCGTCTGCTTCGCCGTCTGCTTTGGCTGGTCGCTCCGCGCGGGTAAGGCGCTCAACGCGCTGATGCTCGGCGAGGATGAGGCGGCGTACCTCGGCATCGACCCGCGCCGACTCGTTATGCAGCTCCTCGTGGTCAACACCCTCATGGTGGCGGTGGCAACCGCGATGGTCGGCGTGATCGCGTTCGTCGGGCTCGTGATCCCGCACGTGCTGCGGCTGCTCAAGTCGTCCGACTACACGTTCCTTCTCCCCGCATCGGCGCTGCTCGGGGCCGTCGCCATGGAGATCATCGACGTCGTCGCGCGCCTGATCATCCCGCCGGCCGAGCTGCCGATCGGGATCATCACCGCCGTGATCGGCGCACCGGTGTTCCTCGCGATCCTCCTTCGCCAGACGCGCCAGGGTGGCGCGTGGCTTCAGGGCTGAGCGACACGACCATGGTCGAGGTGGAGCGAGTCAGCTATGCGGTGCGCAGCGCGCAGATTCTCCACGACGTGAGCGTGCGCTTTCGCCCCAGGAAATTGAACGTGCTCCTCGGCCCGAACGGCGCGGGGAAATCGACGCTGCTCAAGATCGCGACCGGCCTGCTCACGCCAACGGCAGGCTCGGTGCGCTACGTGTTCCCGGAGGGCCCACGCCCGCTCGACACGTTCCCCGTCGACGCATTGGCGCGCACGCGCGCGGTGTTGTCGCAGCACGTCGATGTGGCGTTCCCGCTCGCGGTGGAGGACGTCGTTCTCATGGGCCGCTACCCACACTTCGGTCGCACGCCGACGGCGCGAGACCGGGAGATCGTCTCCGCGGCGCTCGATATGGTTGGAATGACGGCGTTCCGCGGCCGAGCGTATCCGACACTCTCCGGCGGTGAGCAGCAGAAGGTCCAGCTCGCGCGCGTGCTCGCGCAGATCTGGAACGAGGGCGAGGTGGCACGAGGACAGAAATGCCTCTTTCTCGACGAGCCGACGTCGAACCTCGACGTACACTACCAGCTGCACCTCCTCGAGATCGCGCGGGGGCTGCGCGATGTCGACTGCACGGTCATCGCCGTGCTCCACGACTTGAATGTGGCGCTCCAGCACGGCGACGCGTTCTTCCTGCTCGACGGCGGCCGCGTCGTGCTGGAGACGGACGATGCTTCCGCGATCCCGCGCGAGCTGCTCGAGCGCGTGTTCCGCGTCCGTGCGGACCGCGCGGTAGATGGGGAAACCGGGGAATCATTTTGGCGGTTTCGGCTCTGAGCCCAGGACATCTTGCCATGATCCTGGTCGTCGGCTCCTACAGCGATCCCGACCTGCCCGCTCGAGCGGCCGCCCAAAAGACGCGTCGAAGCGCCACCAGCTCGAATATCCCCTTCAGACAGAGCACGAGCGCCACGGCGTTCAGCCAGTAACCCAGATCGGGCTGGAACAGGATCAGCGCTCTCCAGGCCGGCACGCCTAACAACAGATACGCGACCGCCACGGGCAGCGCAAAGTTCGTGATCGCGGCCACCCCACTGCGCCGCACGAGATCCGACCTGGAGGTGATGCCGCGTTCCTCCAACCGACGCTGCCGTTTCCGCATCCGCGCCAGCGACACAACGAGGGCACCGGTCAGCGCGAGGATCACGACATTGAAGAGCAGCGTCAGCCGCTCGTGCCCTGGCCTCGTGTCCGGCAAGGGCTGGCTCGTGGCCAGACTCAACACGGTGCGCGCCATGGCGCGCGTGGTTTGACCGTCCAGGGGCGATGTTCCGTGCGGCGACGCGAACGCGTCCAACGCGTTGATGACGTTGGCGAGAAGGATCACGCCGACCCCCGCGTTAGGGTCGAAGAATAGCGAGGACTGGAAGTTGGCCGTCCCGCCGTCGTGATTGATGAGCCTCCGTCCGTTGGCGCGCAGCGTTTCCCAGCCTATCCCGTACCTCCCCGGCGCCGGCTCGGAATGCGTGAACGCGATTCCTTCCGGCGACAGCACGGTCCTATCCCGGTAGCATCCCTCGTTCATCTGTGCGATGAGGTAATGCGTCATGTCCTCGGCGCTCGAGATGAGGTATCCGGCAGGCAGTTCTGCGCGCTTGTACGCGAGCGTGGCAGGGACGGGGATCCCGAACCACCAGCGGTACCCCGAGGCCATCCCGTGCCGCATGGCCTCGTCCTGGGACGCGAAGCTGTTTCCCATCTCCAACGGCGCGAAGATCCGTTCCCGGATGTAGTCCTCGTACGACCGGCCTGACACGACTTGCACGATCAGACCCAGGGTCTCGTAGTTGGCGTTCGCGTACGCGAACGACTCTCCCACCGGGCCGTTCAATCGTGCGGTCGCGAGGAGACGCACGGTCCGCTCGAGCGCCCGATCGTCCTGGTCGGTCCACAGCTGGGTGACGTAGCTCTGGGGAATGCCGCTCGTCATCGTGAGCAGATGGCGCACCGTGATCTTTGCCGAGGCGTTAGGGTCCGCCACGCGAAACCAGGGGATGTAGCGCTGAACCGGCGCGTCGAGATCGACCTTGCCGGCCTCGACGAGCTGCATCACGGCGAGGGCCGTGAAAGACTTGGTGATGGAGCCGATCAGGAACGGCGTCTGCGGCGTCACGGGACGCCCGGACTCATCTGCTCGGCCGTAACCCTTGAGGTAGATGACCTGATTGCCCCTCACGATGCCGAGCGCCAGCCCCGGAATGCGCGCCGAGCGCATCTTGGCCGTGATGTATTGGTCGATGGCCTGCTGCATCGCGGCATCGTCGCGCGCCGGGCCACTCCCGGAAGCGGCAGCTAGCACGCCTAACGCGACGGACGGGCCCAGAAGACTCACCAGCGTTTTCATGTCGCCCGTCGCGATTTGTCCTTTGCCGTCGCCGCCCGGTCGTCGGTGACCATGCGCCAGATCCCATAGGCGGCGGGTGCCAGGGGCAGCAGCGCCGACCACATGCCCGGGAAATAGTGGTACCGTCCCCCCTCCAGGAACGGAAACACCAGTAGGTGGGCTGGCTCGCCGAGGATCATGGCCACGAAGAAGAACCAGGCGATGAAGTTGCCCAGCGGGTGACGCTTGTTGATACCGATCGCGCCCGCGACCCAGATCGCGGGGCCGATGAGCACGATGACCTCGACGAACTGCGCCTCGGTCCACCTGACGTGCGCGACCGCGGCGATGCGTCCCGCGAAGCCGAAGGCGTACTCTTCGAGTACATGGAGCAGGAAGAAAACGAGTGTGACGAGGTACACCGGGAGAATCGCGCTGGGCTCGGGCGGTCGCACCAGCGTGGTGCGGAGCCAGATCACGAAACCTGCGAGCATCGAGCCAACGACGATCCCGACCACCATGAGCCCGGCCTGCAGATACAGGATCGTGCCGTACGTGACGATGAAAACGGCGACGAGGGCCACGGAGAGACGGATCTCGCGGCGCGACGGCGCGTCCGCGGCATCGATCGGGGTCATGTTCGCTCACCTCCACGCAGCTCGCTGAATGGTGCTGGAAGCCCTGCCGACCGACCCGGCACAGGCCGCGTGGATGGCCGAGTGTCGGCTCGAAGCATCGCGCGAATGCCGAACAGCGAGGCAACGAGCGGCAGCGGGGCGGTGAACGTTCCCGGCAGTGGGAACACTCCGCCCGTGCCGAACAGCGGGTACACGTACACGGCCAGCGCGGCGACCGCCCCCCACGCGAAGGTGAACCACGCGGCGAACCACCCGATCGGTGAGCCCTGAAGGTACGCGAGCGCGCCGAGGACGAGCAGCGCCGAGCCGGCAAGCGGGAACGCGCCCACGAACGCGTGGTCCGACAGCCCGACGCCGTGCGGGAAGGATCCCGGGAAGAGCCTAACGAGCTTCGACGGGAAGCCGCGCGACCACTGTTCCGCGTACAGCACGAGCAGCGAGACCACCGTCGCTACGTAGAGATTGAACGCGACCGGACCACTCCCCGACCGCCGATGCCTGGTCGCCACCCATCCGCTCAGGGCAAGCACGCTGGCCGTCGTTGTCGCCGCGGCCAGCGGCGCACCGCCGAACGTGTAGGCGCCCACGTCGAGCGGTACCAGGATAGCCGTGGCGAGCGACACTGCAAACAGCTGTGACAGATACATACGTCCTCTTCACGTTCGGTGCGCACCGCTCACAATGCCGTGTCTTGCGGACTCGCTCAATCACACAATGGTGCGTCATACGTTGGTATGAGGCGGTGCAGCGGCGCTCAGCTGCGCAGGACGCCCGTGATCGCCGCGAACAGCTCGCCGCTGCCGAACGGCTTTCGCAGGAACGGCACCGCGCCGGAGACGCGGACGAGCTCGCGCGTCGTTAGGTCGTCGCGCGCCGAGATGAGGATGGCGGGGATTCGCGATCCACGCGCAGCCAGCGTCTGGAGGAGTGCGGCACCGCTCATCCCGGGGAGGTTGACGTCGACGATCAGGCAATCGACGCTCGCCGCCTCAGGCGACCGCAGGAAGTCCTCGGCCGACGCGTACGCGACCGCGGCGTACGACGCGGCACGGAGCAGCTGGCTCATCGCCGCGCGAACTCCCTCGTCATCGTCGATGACCGCGATGGTCGTGAGCGCGCTCGCCATGATGGCGAGAGGTACGGCCGGAGCGCGCTTTTCCCCAGTGTACCTTCGTAGGAAGCGACTACGCCGGCGGGGCGAGGCGCTCGGCCAAGCGAACGAGATCGGCAACCGAGTCGAGCCCGAGCTTCTCCATCACTCTGCCGCGGTGCTGCTTCACCGTCTGCTCCGCCGTCCCCAGGTCGGCGGCAATCTGCTTGTTGAGGCGCCCGGCCGCGACGCCGAAAAAGACATCGCGCTCGCGCGGCGTCAATTTCGCGAAGCGCGCGCGCAGAGCTTGTTCTTCGGCGCGCGCGGCGAGGGCGGCACGATCGCGTTCGAGCGCCTGGGCAATCGCGCCGAGCAGCTCGGCCGTACTGAACGGCTTCGTCAGGAACTCGACCGCGCCGGCCTTCATGGCCCGCACGCTCATGGGGATCGTACCGTGGCCCGTGATGAAGATGATCGGAATCTGGACGCCAGCGCGCTCGAGCCGCGACGGAAGATCGAGGCCGCTCGCGTCGGGGAGCAGGACGTCGAGCACGACGCACGACGCCCGCTCGGACCGTTGGTAGTCGAGGAACGCGTCGCCCGACGCGAACGTCTCGCACGCGAGTCCGACCGAGCGGATCAGGCTCCGTAGCTGCTCCCGCATCGACGGGTCATCGTCGACGACGAGCACGACCGCGTCGTCCACCGGGCGTGTCGTCACGGCGACGCCTCCGCCGCGGCCGGCAGCGTGAAGTGAAGCGTCACGCCGGGGGACGGCTCGTTAGGCGTCGCCCACAACCGCCCGCCGTGCGCCTCGACGATCGACCGGCTGATGGACAACCCCATGCCGAGGCCGTCGGCCTTCGTGGAGAAGAACGCGGCGAAGATGCGGTCGGCGTTCCCCGGCGCGAGCCCGACGCCGGTGTCCGCGACGTCGACGACGACGCGGGTCTCGCCCTCGTCCCGCGAGCGAAGGGCCAGCCTTCGCGGGCGATCGGTGACGGCGCTCATGGCATCGGCGCCGTTCAGGAAGAGATTCATGAGCACTTGCTGGAGCTGCACGCGGTCGCCGGCGATGTCGAGCGTCGCCCGGAGATCCGTCTCGACGTTGACGCCGTGTCGCGTCAGCTCGGTCCGCGTCAGGGCAATCGTCTCGCGAATCAGTTCGTTCACGCCCAACGGTTCCGTCATCGGTTCGCCTCGCCGCAGCAGCGCGCGAATCCGCGCGATGACCTCGCTGGCGCGGTTGCCGTCGTCGATGATGCGCTGGATCGCCTGACGGGCTTCGTCGATGTTCGGCGGGTTCGCGCCGAGCCAGAGCTGGCAGGCATCGCCGCCCACCCGGATGGCGGCCAGTGGCTGGCTGACCTCGTGCGCGATCGACGACCCGAGCTCGGCGAGCGTCGTCACGCGCGCCATGTGCGCGAGGTCGGCCTGCGCCCGCTGTAGCGCCTCCTGCGCGCGCATGTGCTCCGTGAGGTCGGAGAGGACGACGAGCACCGACTCGACACGTTCCGAGTCCGGCACGAGTGGCGTGTACCGCACGACGTCGTAGGTGCGCCCGAACGGCGTGTCGAACCACGACGCATACTCGACGTGCTCGCCGGCCAGGCACCGGTCGATGTTCGCCTTCGAGGCCTGCTCGAAGATGTCGGCACCGATCGCGTCCGCGACGTGCATCCCGATCATCCGGTCGGCCGGAAGGTGCCAGGCCCGCGCGTAGACGTGATTGACCCGCCGGTACCGGTAATCCCGGCCGATGATCGCGATGCCGTCAGGCGAGCTGTCGAAGACGCGACTCGTTAGGTATTCCTCGCGCTTCCGGTCCGTCACGTCCTGCACGACGCCGACGGCGCGGCGCGGCGGCCCGGAGTCCTCCTGCACCACGTCCCCCCAACTGTGGAGGATGCGGACCTCGCCGCTCGGCCAGATGACGCGACACTCGACCTCGTACCGTCCGCCCTCGCGCAGCGTTCCGTCGACCCGTGCAATCTTCGCCCGATCGTCCGGATGCACGCGCGCGAGGACGTCCGCGAGCGTCAGCTGTCGTCCCATCGGCTCGAGGCCAAGCATGCGGTA
>DASUGD010000379.1:0-2719 GCA_036274195.1 Gemmatimonadaceae bacterium
GACCTCCGCGTCCTCTGCGGTTCAAATGGTGTTGCTGTTGTTGTCCTCCGTGTCGTCGGTGACCTCTGTGGTGAAACAACCGGTCGTTGGGAGACGATGCTTGGAGTTCGAGTGCGCTAGAACCGAACCCGCAACGTCACATCCACGCTGCTCGGCGCGAGGATGATGTACCGCGGCACACCCTCACTCACGTCGCCCGTCGGATACGCGTGACGATCGAGCAGATTCCGGCCCGTGATCACCACCGTCGTTCGCCCCGCCCACGAGGCGACGCCGCCTGCGCGATCGCCGAAGAGCGTCACGCCCGCATCGAGGATGTAGAACGGCGCCGCCGTCAGGCGCTCGTCCCCCGTCGGCGCGAGGAAGCTGCGAGACTGGTAGCGGCCATCCGCGTTGAGCGCGAGCCACCGCGTCGCATGCCACGTCGCGCGATGACCAGCGATGAGCTCCGGTGTCAGAATCGGCTCGACGTCCGTGTACGTGGTACCTGTCGCCTCGTCGGTATAGCTGTCGATGCGATTCCTGCTGACCGTCACATTGACGCCGAGGTCGAACGTGCGCGTCACCGTCCACTGTACGTCAGCCTCGACGCCGCGCCGATAGCTCCGCCCCACGTTCGCGCGCAGATCGTAGCCCAACGGCGTCGTCGCGCCCGTGCGCGCGATCTCGTCCCGGAAGCGCATGTCGTAGAGGCCCGCCGAGAGGATGACCGGGCCCCGCGTGAGCTGTGCGCCGAGCTCGAGGTCGTTCACATGCTCCGGCTTCACACGCGTGAGCGGCAAGAGCGCCGGCGCATCGTCCGGCGTCACGTCGTCCGAGCCGGCGAAGAGATCGGTACGCGTCGGCTCGCGCCCGGTCGTCCCGAACGACCCGTACAGGAGAAGCCCGTTGCCCGCGCGAACCGTCAGCCCAGCCTTCGGGTTCACGAAGCTCCAGCGCTGGCTCGCCTCGCTCAGCCCGTAGCCTTCGGTCGGCCTGTAACGAAACTCGGCCGTGCGCACCTGCAGGTCGCCGAAGAGCGTCACGGCACCTAACGCGACGCTCGCCTTCGCGAACGCGCTCGCCTCCGACTTGTAACCCGTGTTCGAGTACGGCGCATAATCGAGGTCCGGCCGCCCGTCGAACTCGTGATCCTTCGAGTACGTCATGGCATGCGCGCCGGCGTCGAGCGTGAGATCGCCGCGTGTCGCGTGCGCCGCCGCTATCAGCCCACCCCAGCGCGAGCTGGAGCGATAGCGCAGCGGTTCGTCCACGCCCGACGGATAGTCGTAGTAGCCGCGCGTGTCGAAGCCGTACGCCGTGAGCCCCGCCGACGCGCTCGAGGATAGCAGCCGGGTGTAGCTCAGCGTCGCGAAGCTCTCGCGGTAATGGTCGCCCACCCCGTCGAGCGGGTTGTTGCGAGGGTCGACGCGCAGCACGCTGTCCGGAACCGCGGTATACGCCTGGCCGTTCTGCTCGAGACCAGTGGACGCCATGACCTTCACGATGTCGCGGTCGCCGAAATAGCCGCCGCTCACGAGCCCGCCATTCGCCGCGTTGGACGCGCCACGCCGATAGCCATCCGACCGCAGGCCGGAGAACCGCCCCGAGAACGCCCAGCGACCTGGCATGAGCCCGGTCTCGAGCTCCAGCGTTCCTCGCGCGGCGCCGAACGATCCGCCGCCCAACTGCAGCGCCCCTCCTCGTTCCGAGCCGGTGAGCGGCCGCGAGGCGAGGTTGAGCGAGCCGCCGTACGCCGCCTGACCATAGCTGCTCGTGCCCACCCCACGCTGCAGCTGCGCGCTCGCGATCGAGCTCGTGAGGTCCGGGAAGTCGGCGAAGTAGATCTGCTGATCTTCCGGCTCGTTCAGCGGCACGCCGTCGAGCGTGATGTTGATGCGCGACTGGTCGATGCCGCGTAGCCGGAAGTACGAGTAGTTGGAGAGCGAGCCGCTCTCGGAGTACGCCGTCACCGATGGCGCGCTCCTGAGCGAGAGCGGCATGTCCTGCCCCGCGTAGTCGCGCGCGAGTCGAGGGCGCTCGAGCGTCGTTTGCGCGTACGGCGCGTCGGCGCCCGCACGCGTCGTCGTGATCGTGAGCGCCTCCAGCGACTGCGCTCGGCGCGTGCTGTCGCGGGCGGCTGAGTCAGCGGCGGCCGGCGTGCGCGGGGTTTGCGCAGCCGCGCTCGCGGCCAGAACGAGGGCCGCGAGCGTCGCGACCGAGTGAAGTCGACGAGATGACACGATAAACCGTCAGGTTTGGGTCGGTCGACCGAGCCGTTCCCTGGCGGCGCACGGACTCGAGGGCGCGTGGCAGGCACGTGCACACGTCAGCGCGCGTTGCGCGCCCCAACTCGTGGCATTCGCTCACTCGCGACTCCCTACGCCGGTACGAACCGGATCAGGTTCTGCGGGACTCTCTCAGCCTTTCGTGCCGTAGATCGGCACAGGCACCCCGGTCGAGTACTGAAAGTCTAGCGCGGCAAACGTTGTACCCGGTAGTGCGTGTGGCACCGTGCTACGGCCGGCTTTACAAGCGAGGGACCGCAGAACGCGCAGAACGCCGCTGGCGCGGGCGACGCAGAAGGACACAGAAAGGACTCCGCGTGAGGGCCGAGATCCTCCGCAACGAGCCGGTTTTCTTGATGAACTGCCTCGGGAGGCCAGTATTCGCGTCCCGAGGCAGTCCCCCTCAAAAAGGGCTCGTGGCGAGCGGCGGCACAGGTGCCGAGCAGTTTTCT
>DASUGD010000380.1:0-23864 GCA_036274195.1 Gemmatimonadaceae bacterium
CGGAGAGGGCATCGACGCGCCTAACGTCGATGCCCTCTCCGCGGCCTCCGCGTCCTCTGCGGTTCAATCGCTTTCGCCTTCGGCTGGCCGCGATGGTCGGTCCGCTACTCGAGCGACCCCGCCAACGCGAGTGCCGCCGCCTGACGACCGATGGTGGCTCCGGCGTCGATGTCGAAGCGGTAGTGGAGGCCGCCGTACATCCGGGACAGCCCCGCGATCTCGATGATCTCCTCCAGCCGGCCTCTCTCGCTCGGAAACGCGTCCATCAGCACGGACATGATCGCGCCCGTGATGCACGAGTGGCCCGATGGATACGACGGGTGGTTCGGCAGCGGGACCGCCAGCGTGATCGCGGGATCGGCCTGCGTCGGACGAATGAAATAGTAGAAGGCCTTCGCCTCCCAACAGGCGATCTGCGCGTCGAACGCCGCGGCGTTGGCGTACGCCAGGATGCGCGCCGCGTCCTTCTCGTCGCGATGATGCTGGGCGATGATCTCATCGGCGATCAGGTTTTCGGCGCCCGCCGTGAACGGTGCGGTCTGGTTCGCCCACGCCTGGGCGATCGACACCTGCTCGGCCGTCCGCGTGTCGGAGATCGTGCGGATCTCGGCGAGCGCGGCCAAGTATTCTGCCGAGCCGAACGCCGGCGGCGGACCGGGGCGGATCTGATCGGCGGACGTGAGGAAGAACGGCCTAACGCCGAAGAGCGAGCGAACGGGGTTGGGCAGCGGGACCCATCTGCCCGGGCCCGGTGGCTGTGTCGGCGGCGCGACCACCAGGTAGTTGTCGGTCGCCGCCTGGGCGAGCACGGAGGCACCGACCGCGCGGCCAATCGTTTCCCCGGATGCCGAGTCCTGGTTCTTCCGTCCGGGCCAACCCGGCGCCGCGAGGTCCGCGTCGAACTGCTGCTCGAGCGTCGTCGCACTGAGAGGGTAGAACTGGCTCAGGACGACGACCGATGCGGCGGCGATCGCCGCCGACACCGATGGATGCTTCGATCCGTCCTTTCCCGCTTCGGCCGCGAGGGCCGCGCGATGCTGGGCGATCGAGAGATACGTGAGGATGCGACTTGCAGCGGCCTGCGCGTTGGGCAGCGTCGTTGTTCCGAGCAGATCGGTTGCCCTGCGGTTCCACCGTGTGGTGGCGTTGTCTTCCCAGAACTTGACGGCGTCGAGCTGTGGCGTGGTGGGCTGAAGCACGCGCGTCGGCGCGTCGGCGCATGCGGACGCGATCGCGCCGGCGACGACGAGTTGCCACCAGCTGGCTGCTCCGGTCAGAGGTCTCATGGGTTCCTCGTTGCTTACGGTCGTGGGACTCGCGAGCGTCAACAGCTGCTCGCGGCCAGGTACCGCACATAACGAGAGTCGCCAACGGAACCCGACATCGCGGCGTTAGGTCACCGCGTGAGATCGATACCGGGGTTGTAAAGCGACCGGATTCGCTGTGCCCGGAAGACGTATCCGGGGTTGCCATCGATCTGCCACACGACGCGGCCCGCGGCGTCGTATTCCTCCACGCGACCCGCGGTCCCGAACGACACGAGCGTCCGCCCGCCCGGCAAGGACTGCATGCTCCCGCCGATGAGCGTGATGACACCGGGCGTGCCGGCGGAGCGCACCAGCCGCGCCGTCCGCGTCCCCTCGTCGATCGTGTACCACTCGGCCCTCGATGCGGTCGGGTCTCCGATGTTGTCGAGCAGCATCAGCGCACCCGGCGCGGCGGCGCGGGCGCTGTGCTGGCCTGCAAACATCGGCGCCGAGCCATCGGCGAACGTGAACTCGTTTCGCCGACCTCCAAGACGCCACATCACATTCCCCGTGCGCGCGTCGATCTTCGTCACCTCGCTCAGGTTGCGGAACGAGACGATGAGGTTGCCATCGGTGTCGAAGTCGAACGCGTTCCCGTGCGTCCAGTTCACCAAAGGGCCTCGCCGATCGTCAGGGTTCCCATCGGTGATCGCGAAGTGGTCGAACGGGCTCCAGTCGAACAGCACATCGCCGCTGGCGGAGAGGTGCTGCACCACCGTCCCGGTGACCAGCGCGTGCTGCACGCCGCCCTCGGCGCTGAGATCCATGTCCCGCGTCTCATCGCAGAGCAGCCAGTAGCTGCCGTCACGCTCCCCGATAAGATCGTGGAGGCGCGGCTGCAGGTCACGGGCACATCCCAGCTCGCGCGTCACGCTGCCTAACGGGTCGACCTCCACCCAATGTCCGAGGACGGTTGCCTCGCTTGGCGGACGGGCAGTGAAGCGACCGTTGGGCTGCGCGATGAAGTTGAGGCCTGGTCCCTTGTTCGGGAATCGCCGGTACCAGACGACGCGCCCGCTGTTGTCGATCACGAGGCCGAATACGCCGGCGGCAAACACCACGTACCCCGGCGACGGGTCAGTGCCGGTGGCGGCGTAGCGTGGAAGGTCCGATGGGAGGGTGTCAGTCGTGAAGGCGAGCGATTCGCCGAGCGTCGAGTTGCCGGCCGCGAAAGCGACGGGTGTCAGGGTGTAGGCCCGAGCCGGCAGGAGCCCGAGGACGGGCACCACCGCGGATTCGCCGGCGACGCTCCTGGCAGGCGTTAGGCTGTCGGCCGGCGCACCGGTCCCGACGAGCGACAGCCGTACCGCGACGCTGTCCGCGTCGCGCACGCGCACTGTCACGACGGCGCTGAGCACGTTGGCCGGGTTCGGAGTGACCGAAGCGCCCGTTATGGCCGGACGCCTTGGCGCCGTGGCGTCCGACCTACCGTCGTGGCACCCCGCGACCACGAAAGTCGCTACCACCACGAGCCGGAGACTCGTCCAGCTCGGCCTCATGGTCGCCACGTCGGTCGACTATGCGTACCTGTGGTGAGCCACTGATCCCACATCGCCTGAAACCCGGGCGCGCCGTCCGTGAACGGCACGAGGATGCCGAGGCCGGCTGCCGAGCAGCCGGGATCGTAATAGCCACACACAAGCCTGCTGACGGCGATCATCCGTCCGTCGGGCGACCACGCGGGATCCGCGCCCGGACCCACCGCGACCGGCGACCCTTGCAGGCTGGTCACGAAGATGCCCGGATAGCAGTAGCCAGACCATCCTTCGTCGCATTGCGTGCCCGAGAATGCCAGCCGGGTTCCGTCGGGGGACCAGGCGGGGTGTTCGTTCGCCTCGACAGCCGTCGTTAGGCGTGTCACACCCGATCCGTCGGCGTTCATGACGTAGATCTCGGCCTTCCCGTCCCGTTCGCTCGAGAACGCGATCCTGGTACCGTCCGGGGACCACGCGGGGTCCGTGTCGGCCGCGGGATGATCCGTCAGGCGACGCTCGCCGGTGCCGTCGGCATTCATCACGTACAGATCCGGCGCAACCACATCGCGACTGCTCACGAAGGCGATCCGGGTACCGTCGGGCGACCAGGCCGGGAGGAAACTGGCCCACGTGAGGGGCGTCAGGCGCTTCACATCGGAACCATTCTCGTTCATGACGTAGATGGCTCGCTGTCCCTCGCGCCGGCTGGTGAACGCGATCCGCGTCCCGTCCGGTGACCAGGCCGGATCGGTATCCTCGACGAGGTTGTTGGTGAGCCGAACGGCACCCCTCCCGTCGGAGTGCACGGTGTAAATCTCGGCTTGCTCGGTTCCGAAGCCCGCGACATACGCGAGTCGTCGGGCCGGCTGGCACACCACGGCGAAATCGAGCGTGTGCGTGGCACCGCTCACGATGTCGAGCTCACGCGGGCCGATGTCACCGCCGTCGCAGTTCGCCGCTACACCTTGCAACCTGGTGACGTAACGGCCGGCGGCCAGCCGGAGGACAGCTGTCCCGTCGCTCCCGGAAAGAGAGGCACTCGCCGAGTAGGGGAAGTCGGCAGCATTGGCGACCACCGCGTACCCGTTCGTATCGATGTCGGCGCCCGTGGTCACCACCGTTACGCGTACGTCGCCTAACGCCGAACACGTGACGTGCAGGTCCGTGGCGGCGACGCCGCCGGGAGACGGGATGGTGACGGTCGCCGAGCCGCCATCGACGACACAGTTCGGCGCGACCTCGATCAGCTCGATCGAGTGGCTCCCGAAGCCGACTTCGTAGAACGTGACGCTCCCGTTCGCCTGCACGCGCACCGGCACACGCCATTGATCGACGACCACGAGGTACCCGTCACTGTCTATTTCCTCTCCGGACGTCGACACCGCGACGGTCAGTTTGGTTATCGCCGTCGCGGCCGGTGGCGACGACGGGTCATCCGAGCAGCCGGCCAGTACGGGGGCGAAGCACGCGAAAATGGCTGTCACGATGGACAGCGGTGCGGCGCTTGTTCGGGCTACGGCGCACGTCATACGAGCCTCACTTGCCTGTCTGCGCTCCGGAACCGGAGCTATGTTGAGGCCTCACCAAGACTCCCTGCGGTGTCCTTGGTGGCAGTAACGAGGTGCCGGGACGAAACCCGACATCCTGAGGTGGCCGTAGCGCGCCGAGCCTCCGGAGATCCCGTGTCCAGCCCGCTCTCGCCGGACCAGTGGCAGCAGCTCGAGTCGATCGTTGACGCGCTCCTGGACACACCGCCGGAGCGACGCGCCGCCCTGTTCGCCGAAGTGAGTGGCGGCGATCCGGTGAAGCGCGCGGAGCTGGAGCGGCTCGTTGCGGAGTGCGAGCGCGGCTACCCACTGCTCGACCAACCGGCCTCCGAGCGCTTCGCTGGTCTCGTCGACACGCCGCCGCTGCAACAATCACAGGTCATCGCCGAGCGATATCGGATCGTCCGCGAGCTCGGTCGCGGCGGCATGTCGACCGTGTACCTCGCCCACGATCTCAAGCACGCGCGGGATGTCGCGCTCAAGGTCGTCCGGTCGGAGGTCGTCGCGCAGGTCGGAAGCGCGCGGTTCCTGCGCGAAATCGAGATCGCTGCCCGGCTACGGCATCCGAACATCGTCCCGCTCTACGACTCCGGGGAAGTCGAGGGCATCCTCTTCTACGTCATGCCGTACGAAGCCGGGCGGTCGCTGCGCGCGCGGCTCCTGCGCGACGGACCGCTGTCGATCGACGACACCATCAGCATCCTCGGCGATGTCTGCGACGCGCTCGCCTATGCCCATCGGAACGGCATCGTCCATCGCGACATCAAGCCGGACAACGTGCTCTTGTCCGGACGCCATGCGTTGGTGACCGATTTTGGGGTTGCCCGGGCAGCAACACAGACGACTGGACTCACGCGCGGGGCCGTGGCGTCGACCGGCGCCGGCGTCATGCTTGGCACTCCGGCGTACATGGCGCCGGAGCAGGTCGCCGCGGACCCTAACGTGGACCATCGCGCGGATATCTACGCGGTTGGCATCCTGGCGTACGAGCTTCTCGGCGGCCGCGTCCCGTTCACCGGGGATGCGGCACAGGACGTTCTGGCGGCGCAGCTCTCGCGGGCTCCCGAACCCATCGCGACGCATCGGCCCGACGTCCCCGCGGTGCTCGCCGAGCTCGTGATGAAATGCCTGGAGAAGAGGCCGGCGAATCGCTGGCAGACTGCGGACGAGATGCTGGATCGGCTCCGCACAGCCCTGCCGCGAGACTCCCGGCCGCCGCGGCACACTCGGACGCTGCGCGCCTGGGCGCGCCCGGTGAGATGGTCAGTCGCCGCCGTGGCCGTGGTGATGGTTGTTGCCTTCGGCTGGTCACAATGGCCACGGTGGTCGCGAAGCCGCATCCCGTCGTCGTCGTCTCCGGCCGTGGCCGTCCTCGTCTTCCAGCATGGCAACAACGCCGGCCTGGAGCCTCTCGCCATCGGCGTGACGTCGTCGCTCATCGCCGCGTTAGGTGACGTGCCACGTCTCGAGGTGCGCTCCCTGGAGGCGGTGCTCCCGTACCGCGACGGGCGAAGCCAGGTGAACGCGATCGGGCGCGCGCTCGGAGTCCGGTGGCTCGTCGGGGGCTCGGTGATCCGACTCGGCGGTCGGGTGGTGGTGTCCGCCGAGCTCACCGACGCGAGCACGGGACGCAGCATTGCACGTCGCGAAGCGAGCGCGAACCCGGGCGACGAGGTGGGGCTGATCAATCAGCTCGTCCCGACGGTAGCCACCATGCTGCGGGAGCGCGTTGGCGATCAGGTGCGCCTCGAACGATGGCGGGCCGGGACGCGCGTCGATCAGGCGTTCGATGCCGTCAACCGCGCGCACAAGGGCATTCTCGACGCGGACTATCTGGCCGAGGCGGGTGACATGGCTGGCGCCTGGCTGAGCCTTCGGCGCGCGGATTCGGCGCTCGCGAGAGCATCGCGCGCCGACCCCACCTGGGTCGAGCCACTGATTCAGCGCGCGTGGCTCGCTCGGAAAACGGCGCACCTCTTGTATGGGACCGGAGTCGTGAGGGACTCGGTAGCCGCGGCGACCCGACGCGGCATCGAATATGGTGAGGCGGCGCGCCGACTCCGCGCGAACGATCCGCGCGTGCTCGAGGCGCACGGCATGCTCCTCTATACGAATTGGTTGATGGCTGGCGCTGCGTCGGACTCCGTGCTGGCGACCGCGAAGCAGGTGCTGTCGGACGCGACCGAGGCCGACACGTCGCTGGCGCTCGCGCCGAACGCGTTGAGCGCAATCCATTACACGCAGGGTAACTTCGAGCAGGCGCGCCTAACGCTCGCTCGTTCGTACCGCGCCGATCCCTACGCCGAAGACCCGCGCGGCGTCGTCGGCCGTTTGTACGAATACAATTTCGTCGACGCTGACGATCGGGAAGCCCGGCGGTGGTGCTCAGCCTATGCCGACAGGTTCGCCCCCGACTGGTTCGCGGGCGCCTGTCGGCTCGAGCTCATGGCGTGGGACCTGACCGAGCGGCCGACACCCGACTCGGCGTGGAGGGTGGCGAGGAGTGCCGCGGCTGCCGCCCCCGAATTGATTCGTGACCCGGTGACCGCACAGCTCGAGATGCTCGTCGCCGGAGTGCTGGCGCGAGTGGGCGCCGTCGATAGCGCACGACGGGTACTCGAGAACGTCGCGGCTCGAATCCGAGTCAATCCGAGCGTCGCGCGGGAGCCGTTCGGTTTGACGCTGCTCGAGCTCCAGGCCGGCGTCCATGTCCAGCTCGCGGAACCAGAGACGGCGACCAACCTGCTGTCCGCCTACTTGAAGCGCGTGCCCTCGAGACGCGCGGCGCTCACCCGCGATCGCCGATTTCGCGACCTGGCCGTCGCCAGTCTCGTTGATACGACCGGCCAGACCCGGTAGCCGTTACCAGCAAATCAGCCCAGCTGGGCCCCTGTAGCATACCTGCGGGCCTTCGCCCGACGGGACGGTGCCGCCGACGATGTGCAGACCCTTTGCTTTTGGTTCTTCCGGTCCGGACCTGTTGTCGAGCATGATCGCTTTGATGTCGGTGTCGGGGTCGAGGACGACCATCCGGGGCGAGCCGTCAGTCGTCCTGAAGTGAATCTCGATCCTGTCGTACCTCATGGCTTCCCTCCGGTCAGGCCGGTGTGAGGGCACGAGCTTGGCACGGTTTGCATTTGGCCGAGCCGGGTCTCATGTTCGACGGACGCCGTTCGGCTCCGCCATCGGGAGATAACGACAAGCCGTGCCGAAAGACGACATCACGAACGTGCTCACGGAGCTGCGAAGTGGGCGGCACGGCGCGCTCGACCAGCTCATTCCACTCGTCTACAACGAGCTCCGAGTGATCGCGCACCGCCAGCTCGCCCTCCGGGCGCGGGGGAGCACGCTCTCCACGACGGCACTCGTCCACGAGACGTATCTCAAGCTGGTTGATCAATCGCGAGCGGATTGGCGCGACCGCGCGCACTTCCTGGCTGTCGCATCGATCGCCATGCGTCATGTGCTCGTCGATCGAGCCAAGGCACGCGCCACGCTCAAGCGCGGCGGTGAGCGCCGCCGGATCACGCTCGACGACGACCACATTGCCGTCGACGACCAGCCCGACGCCCTCCTGCAGCTCGACGACGCGATGAGTCGCCTGGCCGAGCTCCAGCCGCGGCTCGCGCGTGTGGTGGAGTGCCGGTTCTTTGGTGGCCTCACCGAGGAGGAGATTGCTGAGGCGTTAGGCGTCACCGTGCGGACGGTGCAGCGCGACTGGGCGAAGGCCCGGATGCTGCTGCAGCGCGAGCTCGAGGCCTGACGACCGACCATCCGTGTCCTCGGCCCCGGCGCGAGACCTCTTGACGGACGGCGACCAGGGAGTGTAGGGTAAGGTCACCTACCCATAGGCAACCAATGTATGTCGATCCTGCCGTCACGCGCTGAGCTCCTGCCCGGAACGCTCGCCATGCTCGTGCTCAAGACGCTCACCGTCGACACGATGCACGGCTACGCGATCGCGCAGCACATCCAGCGGCTGTCGGACGATGTCCTGCGCGTGCAGGAGGGCACGCTCTACCCGGCGTTGCAGGTGATGGAAGTGAAGGGCTGGGTGCGCTCGGAGTGGAAGCTCACGCCCACGAAGCGCCGTGCGCGCTACTACTCGATCACCGCGGCCGGGCGCAAGCAACTCGCGCAGGAGGCCAGGGAGTTCGAGCGCGTGATCGGGGCGGTCGGCCGCGTCATGCAGCCGGCATGACGGGAGGAACGCGCCGATGAGACAATCGCTTCGCGGACTCTGGCTCCGCGCGCGGTACCACCTCTTTCGTGACCGCTTCGACCGCGAGATGGAAGAAGAGATGCAATTCCATCTCGAGCTCCGTGCGGCGGAGCACTCGCAGGCCGGCATGAGCGAGCAGGACGCCCGCGATGCGGCGCAGCGACAGTTCGGCAATCGCGCGTCGCTCGAGGAGCACCGCCGAATGGCCGTCGGCATTCCGTCACTCGAGACGCTGGGGCAGGACGTTCGCTACGTGCTGCGGGCGATCCGCCGCTCACCGGGCTTCAGCGCGACGGTCGTCGCGACGTTAGGTATCGCCATCGGCGCGAACGGCGCCATGTTCGGGATCATCGATCGCCTCATGCTTCGTGGGCCGGCACACGTCGTCGATCCGGACCGCGTCGTCCGTCTGTATGTGACCCAGCGGAACGGTGCCGAGGAGTCGACCGAGAGTATCTTCGGCTACGTCGCGTACTCGCACCTCCGCGACCACGCGCGCGCGTTCGAGGATCTCGCGGTGTACTCCGCAACGGACGCCACGGTGGGTGCCGGCGCCGACGCCCATCGCATCAGGCTCGGCCGCGTCTCGAGCAACTTCTTTCCGTTGTTAGGCGTCAGGCCGATCCTCGGACGCTTCTTCGGCCCGAGCGAAGACCGTCCGCCGAGCGGCGAGAACGTCGTGGTGCTCGACGAAGGCTACTGGAGGCGATCGTTTGGCGGAGACCCGGACGTCCTCGGAAGGACGACAGTCATCGGCGGCGTGACGTACACGGTCATCGGTGTCGCGCCCCAGGGCTTCACTGGTGCGGAGCTGGAGCGGCGCGACGGCTGGGTCCCGATCAGTCTGACCTATTGGGGTCCCGGCCCCGACTGGCCGACGGCGTGGGATGCCAGCTGGCTGCAGATCATTGGCCGTCTCGCGCCAGGCGTCACGTTCGAGCAGGCGAGCGCGGACGCCACCGGAGCCCATCGGCGTGCGTACGACGGCCCGGCCAACTCCACCATGCGCACGGCATCGCTCAGCGTCGCTCCGTTGCGATTCAATCGTGCCGGAAAGGAGCAGGCGGTCACGCGCGTCTCACGATGGCTGGTAGGCGTGACGGTCATCGTGCTGCTCATTGCCTGCGCCAACGTGGCGAACCTCTCCCTTGCCCGGGCAACGCGCCGCCGTCGCGAGGTGGCGGTACGACTGGCGCTGGGAATAGGCCGAGGTCGGCTCATGCGACTCCTCATGGCGGAGAGCATTGTGCTTGGCCTGCTGGGCGCTCTGGCTGGTCTGGCGGTGGCGTTCGCGGGCGGCCGATTCATCCGCGGGGTGTTGCTGCCTAACGTTGCGTGGACCGACGGGGCCGTGAATCTGCGCGTGCTCCTCGTGACGGCGCTCACCGGGTGCGTGACGGGCGTGCTCGTCGGACTCGCGCCGGCGCTTCGCGGCACGCGGCTCGACCTGTCGTCGGCACTCAAGTCCGGCGTGCGCGAGGGCGGTGCCCATCGAAACCGGACGCGGTCGATGCTCGCCGTGACGCAGGCGGCGCTCTCGGCCGCACTGCTCGTTGGGGCCGGGCTGTTCCTCAGCAGCCTGCGGAAGGTGTACGGGCTTCGGCTTGGTATCGAGCCGGAGAAAGTGCTGACGGTGTCGTTCGACTGGCCGGCGCTCGGCGACGTGCCGGCCGAGGCGAAGGACCGCGAACGGCTGCGGCGGAATCGACTCTACGAAGCCGCGCTCGTGCGTGTGCGAGCGTTGCCTGGTGTGGAGCACGCGGCGGTGGTGGTCGGCACGCCGTTCCAGTCGTCGATGACCATCGCGCTTCGCGTGCCGGGTCGCGACACGTTGCCGGGGCTCCCGGGCGGCGGGCCGTACGTTCAGGCGGTCTCTGACGACTACTTCGCGACCGCGGGGACGCACCTCCTGCGCGGGCGAACGTTCACGGACGCGGATGTCGACCACGGTGAACGTGTTGCGATCGTGAACGAAACGATGGCGCGAACGCTGTGGCCGAACCGCGATCCGATCGGCGAGTGCCTGCTGATGGACACGATGCCCTGCTCGCGGGTTGTGGGCGTCGCGGAGGACGCACGCCGTTACGGGCTCCGGGAAGACCCGGCGATGCAGTACTACATCCCGTTAGGCGAGGAGCGGGCGCTCGGCTTTGGTGGACGGCAGATGTTCGTCCGGCCGCGCGGGAATGTTGCGACGCTCCGGGACGCGCTGCGTGCCGAGATCGTTCGGCTGGATCCGAGCGTCGGGTTCGTGGGTGTGGAGCTCCTGCAGGATTCGCTCGACCCGCAGATCCGACCCTGGCAACTCGGTGCGAACATGTTCGCCGTGTTCGGTGGGCTTGCGCTGCTCGTCGCGGCGATCGGGCTCTATAGCGTGATCGCGTATCTCGTCGCCCAGCGCGCGCACGAGCTGGGGGTTCGCATCGCGCTCGGCGCGGAACAGGCCAACATCGTGCGGCTGGTCGTTCGACACGGTGTGGGACTGGCAGCGGCTGGCGTGGCGATCGGAATGTTGGTTTCGCTCAACGCCGGCCGGTGGATCGAGCCGCTGCTCTTCGACACGTCGCCGCGGAATCCAACCGTGTTCCTGTCGGTAGCAGCCGTGCTGCTCGTGGTGGGGCTGCTCGCGAGCGTCATTCCCGCGTGGCGGGCGGCGCGTATGAATCCTGTCGAGGCATTGAGGACCGAGTGAGGGGGATGGGGGATGAGGGATGAGGGATGAGGGCGCTGTTAACCTCATCCCCCATCCCCCATCCCCCATCCCCCATCCCTCATCCTTGGGTACATCGACCCATGCCCGACCCGCTCCACTCCGACAGTTTGACGTCGTTCGGTGACGATCGCCGAACCCGACGCAAACCAATCACGACCGCGCCCCACGATGGAGCGCGGCATGACGGAGACAAGGAGCTACTACGATGCCGTACAGCCCCAGCAGGTTTTCGCTTTTCACCGCCGCGCTTCTGTGGTCGAGCACCGTGGCGTGCACCGATCCCTCGCCTACCGCCGCCGGCGCGGGCAAGCTCTCCCTCGACCGCGCCGGTGCCGACCCCGGTACGCATCGCCAGTACGGAACGCCCATCAAGCTCGGAAAGGGACGCGCGCGCAGCTACGTCCTTCTCGATAAAGGGGTTCCACTCGAAGTCGGCGTCGCGCTCGACGAAACCGCGCTCGAAGGCCTTCGCGCTCCCATGCCGCCGATGGATGACATGCCAGGCGGCGGCGATCACGTGCACGAGGATTTCGACCCGTACGTCGTGCCCATGCCGGCACAGAACCCGACGCCCTACAAGTTCATCGAGCTCGACTGGAATCCCGCCGGCCACGAGCCCGCGGGTATCTACACGCTCCCGCACTTCGACTTCCACTTCTACAAGATCGATGTAGCCGAGCGTGACGCGATCGTGCCGACCGACCCGGCGTTCGCGGTGAAGTCGGCGAATGTTCCGGCGGCCGATTTCATGCCGCCGTTTGCCTTCTCGCCGCCGCCGCTCGTGGCGGTCCCGCGCATGGGCGTGCACTGGGTGGACATTCGCTCCCCCGAGGTCCAGCCGCCGCCTAACAACAAGAAGTTCACCACGACGTTCCTCAACGGCACGTACAACGGCGCGCTGATCTTCCAGGAGCCCATGATCACGCGGGAGTTCATTCTGTCGAAGCCGAACGTGACGATCCCGATTCCGGTGGCGGCGCGTGTCACGCCGGCCGGCTACTATCCCGCCGCCTACAGCATCACGTTCGACGAGCAGGCGAAGGAGCATCGGATTGCGTTGACGAAGCTGGAGTGGAGAAACTAAGACGAGGGATGAGGGATGAGGGATGAGGGATGAGGGTAAGAGCGGAAACCCTCGGGATGCTTGGCTCGTGCAGCGCGGCATCCCGAGGGTTTTCGCTTTCAACCCCCATCCCCCATCCCTCATCCTCCATCCCTCCTTAGCTTCCCGCGATGCACGAAATTCCGGTCCTCCGCGACCTGGTCATTCTCGTGGCCGTCGCCATCCCGGTCGTCATCATCGCGCAGCGGCTGCGCGTGCCGAGCGTCGTCGGGTTTCTGCTCACCGGGATCGCGATCGGGCCTAACGCGCTCGGACTCGTCGCTCGCCCCGATTCCGTCGAGTCGCTCGCCGAAGTCGGCGTCGTTCTCCTCCTGTTCGCCATCGGGCTCGAGCTGTCGCTGTCGCGCATCGTGAGGATGGGCCAGTGGGTCATACGCGGTGGTGGCTTCCAGATGCTCGCGACGATTGCGGCGATCGCGGCCATCGGGATCGCCTTCGGCAGGCCGTGGCGTCTCTCGGTGTTCGCCGGCGCGCTGTTCGCGCTATCCTCCACCGCGATCGTGCTCAAGGTCTACAACGATCGTGCCGAGCTGGATACGGCGCACGGGCGCATCGTCGTCGCGATTCTGCTCTTTCAGGATCTGTGCGTCGTCCCGCTCATGCTTGCGGCTCGGCTGCTGGCAGGCACCGGCGGCGGTGTCGGGGAATCGATCCGCGCGATAGTTCTGAGCGTGGTCGTCATTGCCACACTCGTACTCGGCGGGCGATTGGTCGTGCCCCGCGCGCTTCGCCGCGTCGCCGAGCTGCGGAACCGCGAGATCTTCACCCTGTCGGTCGTCCTCATCGGCCTCGGCGCGGCGTACGTCACCTCGGCATTCGGGATGTCGCTGGCGCTCGGTGCCTTCCTCGCCGGGCTGATCATCTCCGAATCCGACTACGGGCTGCAGGCGTTGTCCGACGTCCTGCCGTTCCGCGATACGTTCAGCGGCATCTTCTTCATCTCGGTAGGCATGCTGCTCGACCTCGCCCACATGGGGTCGCGGCTGCTCGCGGTGGTGTCGATGGCCGTGGCCGTCGTCGTCATCAAGACGCTGATCATCATTCTCGTCGTGCGACTGCTCAAGCGATCGCTCCGCGTTGGCGTTCTGGGCGGGCTCGGGCTGGCGCAGGTCGGAGAATTCTCGTTCGTGCTCGCCGGCAGCGGCACGGCCTTCGGCCTCCTGAACGCCGAGCAATATCAGGTCTTCCTGGGCGCTTCGGTGCTGACGATGCTGGCGGCACCGTTCGTCATTGCCGCCGCCGAACACGCGGCCGAATGGGCGACGCGCACCACGCATCAGCCTAACGTCGTGATCCCCACGACCGAGATGCCCGTGGTGCGGGCGCTGCGCGACCACGTCATCATCGTCGGCTACGGCCTCAATGGCCGCAATCTCGCCCGTGCGCTCGAGTCGGCGCAGATCCCGTACGTCGCGCTCGAGCAGAACGGCCAGTTGGTGCGACGCGCGCGTCTCGAGCGGACGCCGATCTTCTTCGGCGACGGAACGAGGCCGGAGGTGCTCGAGAAGGTGGGGATCGAGCACGCGAGGGTGCTGGTGTTCGCGATCGCGGCGCCGGCGGAGGAGCGTCGTGGCGTTGCCGTGGCACGTCACCTCAGCCCGACCGTGCGGATCGTGGTCCGCACTCGGTATGTGTCGGAGATCGCCGAGCTCCGCCGGCTCGGGGCCGACGAGGTGATTCCCGAGGAGCTCGAGACGTCGGTGGAGATCTTCGCGCGGGTGCTGCGCCGCTATGGCATCGAGGTGAACCGCATCCGCCGGCTGGTCGATGAGGTCCGCGGCGACCACTACGGCATGTTCCTGACGCGCGAACGGTCAGTGACATCCCGGATCGGTGACGCGCTTGCCCCGTTAGGCGAACGGGTCCGGCTGGAGACCGTGGTGGTGGAGGAGGGGACGCTCGCCGTGGGCCAGAGCCCGGCTTCGTTGAGTCTGCGGAAGGCGACCGGGGCGACCGTCATCGCGGTCGTGCGCCGCGGGGCTGTGACCTACTCCCCCGAGCCGAACACCGTGTTCGACGTGGGAGACGAGGTGCTTCTCGTGGGTGACGCCGACGCGCTTGAGAAGGCGAGAAGCTACTTCGAGCGCGCGTAACCGATGATGTCGTGCGCGGACCGACGCCGGTGCAAACCGGGGCCTCCTTCGTGAGAAGCGGCGATGAACCGCAGTTCCAAGTTGGAAGTGGTCGGTAGTTCGGCATCAGGCATCAGGCCCTGTTTCCTCGAGTTGGGAACGAAGAGGCAGGCAGCACCTCTCATCTCAACTACCGGAGGAAACGGAACCTGATGCCTGATGTCTCACGACTGACACACTGACTACGCGGAACTGGCCATGCCGCCGCCGGAAGGTCAGCCCTCTCGGGTTCCGCTCGATGTCTTGCGGTTGGCCGTGAGGCCGGGACGGCATCGGCCTCGACATTGCCAGTCGGGAGGCGCGAGTCGTCAGTCGTCAGGCATCAGGAGGGGCCGCAGATGCACACTGCTCGGCACGGGGGGCGCGCTCTCGTGAGCGATTCGGCAACGATTCGATGCCACAGCTCGCTCGGGTCGAGCGCATTGTGGCTGCATGCAGGACTTCCGCCGCCTCCACGTTTGGCAACGCGCCCACGCATTCGCTGTCGACGTGCGCCATGCGGTGCGCGCCTTCCCGCCTCGGGGCTACGCCGATCTCCGCTCGCAGCTTACCCGCGCGGCCGAGTCGATCGCTCACAACATCGTAGAAGGCTGTGCGTCGGCCTCGCGCAAGGAGTTCGCCCACCACCTGAATGTGAGCATCAAGTCGGCCTCGGAGGCCGACTATCAACTCGAGCTCGCGCGTGACTACGGCCTGCTGCGCTACGACGTCTGGCAGCAGCTCGCCCGCGAGGTGATCGAGATCCGCAAGATGCTGACGGCACTTCGCCGCACCGTCCTCCGCAGTCTAGAGGAGCGGCGCCTGCCGAACTCCGCTCCGCCCGGGAGCGGCTTCGAAGCAAGCGAAGCCAGCAGAAGCCGGGGCCCTCCTTCATGATCTAAAGAGCGACAAAACCGCGGTTCCAAGTCGTGAGTGGTCAGTTATCAGGCGTCAGGCATCAGGCTCCGCTTCCTCGGATTGGGAACGAAGAGGGCTTACCCGCACGGCCGGCTGTACGCTCTCTCAGGTCAACCACCGGAGGTATCCGAACCTGATGCCTGACAACTAACAACTGACACACTGACAGCTTGGGACTGGCCATGCTGCCGCCGGAAGGCCAGCCCTCTCGGGCTCGCTCGATGTCTTGCGGTTGGCGTCACGGGGGTGGACCGTATGGAGCGCTATGAAGCGCTGACCTGGAGGTCCCATGCCGGCCCGCTCGAGTGACGTCGCTGCATTTCTCTCCGCTCGTGATTTCCTCCTCGCGCATCGTACCGATTACGCCACCGCGTATGCCCGATTCGAGTGGCCTCGCCTCGAGCGATTCAACTGGGCGCTCGACCACTTCGACGCGATGGCGGCAGGGAACGATCGACCGGCACTCCGCATCGTCCGCGACGATGGCAGCGACCGCGCGTACTCGTTCGCCGAGCTCTCGCGCCGCAGCAATCAGGTCGCGAACGCGCTCCGCTCCCTCGGCGCCCGACGCGGCGATCGGCTCCTGCTCATGCTGCCGAACGTTGTCGAGACATGGGAAACCATCCTCGCGTGCATCAAGCTCGGGGTCGTCGTCGTTCCGGCGACGCCGCAGCTGACGCCTCGCGACCTGGAAGACCGATTCGAGCGCGGCCGTATCCGCCACGTCGTGACCGACGGCGACGGCGCGCTCAAGTTCGCGACGCTGCCTGGTGACTACACTCGGATGATCGTCGCGTCGGACCTGCCCGGGTGGACGCGGTTCGAGCGGGCGCACGAGATGCCGGACAAGTTCAAGCCGGACGGCGACACTGCCGCGAGCGACCCGATGCTGCTCTACTTCACGTCGGGCACGACGGCAAAACCGAAGCTGGTGCTGCACACGCAGGCGAGCTATCCGGTCGGACACCTGTCCACGATGTACTGGATCGGCCTCCAGGCGAGCGATGTCCACTGGAACATCAGCTCCCCGGGTTGGGCGAAGCACGCGTGGAGCAGTGTGTTCGCCCCGTGGAACGCGGGCGCGACGATCTTTGTCTACGACTACCAGCGCTTCGATGCGAAGCGCGTGCTCGACACGATCGTGCGCTGTGGTGTCACGACGCTCTGCGCACCGCCCACCGTCTGGCGGATGCTGATCGGCGAGAACCTCGCGAACTATCGCGTCGCGCTGCGCGAGGTAGTGAGCGCCGGCGAGCCGCTCAATCCGGAGGTGATCGAGCGGGTGCAGCGCGCATGGGGCCTGACGATTCGCGACGGCTACGGCCAGACCGAGACGACCGCGCAGGTGGGCAACCCGCCCGGGCAGCCGGTGCAGGCCGGGTCGATGGGCCGTCCGCTCCCGGGCTATCACATAGTGCTCCTCGACGCCGATGGCGAGCCGGCCAACGAAGGCGAGCTCGCGCTGCCGCTCACGCTCGAGAGTGGCGGGCAACGTCCAGTCGGTCTCATGGTCGGCTACCTCGACGACGAGTCGCGCAGCGGTGGCGCCATGTCGGCCGGCTATTACCGAACGGGTGACGTCGCCCGTCGCGACGCGGACGGCTACATCACCTACGTCGGTCGCGCCGACGACGTGTTCAAGAGCTCCGACTATCGCATCAGCCCCTTCGAGGTCGAGAGCGCGCTGATCGAGCATGCGCTCGTGGCCGAGGCGGCGGTGGTGCCCAGTCCGGATGCGATGCGCCTGTCGGTGCCCAAGGCGTTCTGCGTGCTGCGCGGCGACGCCAAACCGACGCGCGAGGTGGCGCTGGAGATCTTCCGTTTCGTGCGCGAGCGGCTGCCCGCGTACAAGCGCGTTAGGCGCATCGAGTTCACCGAGCTGCCGAAGACGATCTCTGGCAAGATCCGCCGGGTCGAGTTGCGCGCGCTCGAGCAGCGGCGTCACGCGGCTGGCGAGCGCGGACAGCTCGAGTTTCGGGAGGACGAGTTCCCGGAGCTGCGCGACGCCCGCGGCCTGCCGGCCTCTCCGGCCGAACGGGGGTCGAACGAGCGGGTTACGTGACTGGCGACTGCCGGGGACGGGGGATGGGGGATGGGGGACGGACGAAAAGGCGGCTGGCGGCAAGAGGCGGCAGGCGGCAAAGGCGAGGAGCCCTGTCATTCGGAGCGGAGGCGCGCGGCAGACACCGCAGGCGATGAATCGTCGTCGTCCCGATAGAGGGCCTCCGTTCGGATGGTGTGACTGCGCCGTTCTGGATGCCGGCCCGGGATGACCGATCGTCCTGACCGAGAAGTCCCTCTACCGGGACGATCGCGATTCCTCCTCCGCTCGGAATGACAACCGATTCCTGACCTGCCCGCTTCGCCGGTGCCCGCGCTCGGAATGACATCGATTCCTCGCCTGACGGCTCGGAATGACACGAAGAATTTGGACAGTTCCGCGCGTAGGACAGGGATACGGTAGTCCCAAGTATCCTCGCGCCACGCGGGATGTCACCCCGCCGGAGGCCCCAGTGAACCTGGACTTTCGCTACGCTCTCAGACGTCTCATCCATGCCCGCGGCTTCACCCTCGCCGCGGCGCTCACCATCGCGCTCGGCGTCGGCGCAAACACCGCGATCTTCAGCGTCGTCAATGCCGTTCTGCTGCGTCCACCAGTCGCCGTTGCCGATCCGGAGCGGCTCGTCGGGCTGTTCACGAGCGACTTCAGTGGACCGCCGTACGGCAGCTCGTCGTTCGCCGACATCGACGACTTCGGGAAGGAGGGCTCGGACGTCTTCACTGGCGTCACCGGGTTCTCCCCGCGCCCCGCGGCCGTCGGCTCGGACGACAACCTCGAGCGCATCGCCGCCGAAGTCGTCACCGACAACTACTTCCAGGTCCTGGGAACCCGGATGACGCTCGGACGCGGCTTCGGGCCGGAGCAACGTGTCCGCGGCGAGCCCGTCGCCGTCATCTCGTACGCGCTCTGGCAGCGGCGATTCGCGAGCGATCCTGCCGTCGTCGGGAAGTCGCTTCGCCTGAACGCCCGGGAGTTCACGATCATCGGCGTGGCTCCCGCCGGTTTCGCCGGTTCGGTGCGCCCGCTCGTCGCCGACGTGTGGGTGCCCGCGGCGCTTGGCGCGTACGTCGGGATGTCCGATGACTTCACGTCGCGCGGCGACCGCAGCGCATTCGTGTACGCACGGCTGAAGCCCGACATCACGATCGAGCAGGCGCGCTCGCGCATGGCCGTCGTCGCCCGTCAGCTGGCCGCCGCGTACCCGGAGGCATGGACCGACCTCACGCGAAAGGGCAGGCGCATCTCGGTCCTTCCCGAACAGGCGACCCGCATCCCGCCACAGGTCCGCGGTCCCGCGTTAGGGTTCGCGGCTATCCTCATGGCCACGGTTGCCGTCGTCCTGCTCGTGTGCTGCGCGAACGTCGCGGGCCTCCTCCTGGCACGCGCCGCGAGCCGGCTCAAGGAGGTCGGCATCCGCATCTCCCTCGGCGCGAGCCGCGGGCGGATCATCCGCCAGATGCTCACCGAGAGCGTACTGCTCGCTGCGTTAGGTGGTGTCGTGGGCGTGGCGGCGTCCGTATGGGCCGGGCACGCATTGATGGCGGCCGGCACGCCGTCGCAGATTCCCGTTCCGATCTCGCTGGATCTGGCGCCCGACTACCGCGTGCTCGGGTTCACGCTGGCGATCACGCTCCTCACCGGTCTCGTGTTCGGCCTTGCCCCCGCGTTGCGCGCGAGCCAGGCGGATGTCGTTGCGGCGCTCAAGACCGACACGCCCGCACTGCGACTCGGCGGCCGTCGCTTCTCGCTGCACGGCGCGCTCGTCATCGGACAGGTGTCGCTCTCGACGCTGCTGCTCGTCGGCGCGCTCTTGTTCTTCCGTACGCTCCGGGCGGCGGCGACGATCGACCCGGGCTTCCGCACGGATCACATGCTGCTGCTCGACATTTCCCCGCGTCCCGGTGAAGAAGGGAAGGTCGACCCGCAGCAGGTCGCGCTCGCCGCGCGCGATCGCATTGCCGCGATTCCCGGCGTCACTGCCGTGACGTGGGCGAGCAACGTCCCGTTAGGCCTCGACCAGGGACGACGTGGCCTGCAGGTGGAGGGTTATCGCCGGCGCGAGGGCGAGGACCTGGAGTTCAACTACAGTGTCGTCGGTCCTCGGTACTTCGAGACGATGGAAGTCCCGCTCGTGCGCGGCCGAGGCTTCACGGATGCCGACCGACCCGGCGCACCCGCGGTGGTGGTCGTGAACGAGGCGTTCGCGAAGCGCTTCTGGGGCGACGCCGATCCGATCGGCAAGCGGATCTCGAGAAACGGGGAGAACGGGCCGTGGATGGAGGTCGTCGGACTCGCGCGCGACGGTAAGTACGTGTCGATCACGGAGTCGCCGCGGCCATTCGTGTACTACCCGCAGCTGCAGATGCCTGACGGGATCATCATGCATGTGCGGACGACAGGCGACCCGCATCGGCTCCTGACGGTGGCACGCCGCGAGGTAGCGGCGACTGCACCGACCTGGATGATCGAGCGGCCTCGGACGCTCGAGGAGGACGTCGGCGCGTCGCTCCTGCCGCAGCGGATCGCGGCCGGTCTCCTCGGCGCGTTCGGCGTGGTCGCGCTGCTGCTCGCGGCGGTGGGACTCTATGGCGTGGTTGCGTTCGCGGTGGCGCAGCGCACTCGTGAGATCGGCATCCGTGTCGCGCTCGGCGCGCAGGGCGGGGAGGTGCTCGGGCTGATGCTGCGGCAGGGGATGACGCTCGCAGGGGTTGGGCTCCTGGTCGGTGTGCCACTCGCGTTCGCAGGGGCAAGGCTGGCGTCGAAGTTTCTGATTGGCTCCGGCGCGGCGGACCCCGTGGTGTTCGTCGGCGCGGCGGGCCTTCTCGCGTTCGTGACGCTCGCAGCCAGCTACATACCGGCACGTCGGGCATCGAAGGTCGACCCAATGGCAGCCTTGCGCTCCCAATAAACGGCGGGCAGGTCAGGCATCGCGGCATGGCTTGGTCAGTTCCAAGTGGGACAGCCGTCGGTATTTAGTGGTCGGGCATCAGGTTCCGTTTCCTGCAGTTGAGTCGCGCGAGAGGAGCGGGTAGGCGCTCCACCAGCACCCCTCGGGGCAATCGCCGGAGGAAACGGAACCTGATGCCTGATGTCCAATTACCGACACACTCACGGCTTGGGACTGCGGTTTCCGTCTTTTTTCCCCGCCATCAAACCATTTCGGGGTAACTAGTGTCAGTTTGCATATAGTCACGATGCCTATATGCCAAAGACCCCCCAGCCCCCGCCTCCAGAAGACTTCCTCCCCCTCAAGCCTGTCGAGTTCCTGATCCTCATGACCGTCGCCGCCGGAGAGCGGCACGGGTACGGGATCATGCTCGACATTGCCGAGCGCACGGGCGGCTCCGTGCGGCTCGAGGCGGGCGGGCTATACCGCAGCATCCGCCGCCTCCTCGCCGACAAGCTTCTGACCGAGTCGCCGCGGCGTCCCGCCTCCGACCTCGACGACGAGCGCCGTCGCTACTACGCGCTCTCGCCACTCGGCACGCGAGTGGTCGCGGCCGAGGCGCTGCGGCTTCGCGCGCTGGTGCGCGAGGCGGAGGCGTGTCGGATCATCGATCCGGAGCCCGCGCGATGAGCGACGTGCGCTACACCTCCGTCGCGGATCGCGCGTACCGCCTCCTGCTGCGGCTCTACCCGCGCGAGTTTCGCGAGCGCTTCGGCGGCGACATGACGGACTTCTTCCACGACCGCCGGCTCGCCGCACGCCAGCAGGGAACGTTAGGCGTCGCGGGCGTCTGGGCGAGCGCGGTCGCGGACGTCGTCCGCGTGGCAGCGCTCGAGCGCGCGGGCACGACAGTGCGACGCTTTCATGCCGCCCGCGATTCACGACATCACAGCATTCACCGCCCGTTACCCGACGCGAGGGACGAGGACATGATGGCCACGCTCATGGCAGATATTCGCTACGCCCTTCGTGGCATGGTCACGAAGCCGGCATTCTCGGCGATCGTTCTGGCGACACTCGCGTTAGGGATCGGCGCCAACGTGGCGATCTTCAGCGTCGTGAACGGGGTGCTGCTTCGCCCGCTGCCGTATCCCAACGCCGATCGCGTCGTGGAGATCGAGCATGTCGAGCCGTACGGATTCGTGTCGGAGGGGGAGTTCGTCGATTACCGCGATGGCACCAAACGCTTCGAGCGGATGGCTGCGTTCTCGCAGACGTCGGGGACACTGACGGGTGAGCGCGAGCCCGAGCGCCTGACGATTGCTCAGGTCTCCGACGGATTCTTCTCTATTCTGCGGGTGCCGGCCGAAGTCGGACGCACGTTCGTTCCCGAGGAGGACCGACGACATGGGTTCCCGCGCCGAGCCGTGGTCCTCAGTCACGGACTCTGGACGCGAAGATTTGGCGCCGACAAATCGATTGTCGGCAAGGAAGTTCGCCTCTTTGACGTGAGCTTCACCGTCGTCGGCGTCATGCCCGAGCGATTCGCGTTTCCTTCAACCGATATTGCGCTCTGGATTCCCCTTCGGCTCAACTACGACACGCTCTGGACACGCAACAACCACTACCTCCAACTGATTGCGCGACTCAAGCCGGGTGCGTCCGCGGCCGCTGCACAGAGCGACCTCAATTCGCTCGCGAAGCAGTTCGTCCGTGACTATCCGGACGTGTACGACCAGTCCAAGCCGCTCGTCGTGAGCGCCACGCCGCTGCCTGACAAGGTGCTCGGCAAGACCCGGCCATACCTGCTCGCGCTGCTCGGGGCCGTGGGGTTCGTCCTGCTGATCGCGTGCGTCAACGTCGCGAACCTGTTGCTAGCCCGCGGCGAGGCGCGGCGCAAGGAACTGGCGATTCGAACCGCGTTAGGCGCGTCCCGTGGCCGGCTCGCACGCCAGGTGCTCACCGAGAGCGCCGCGTACGCCACTGTTGGCGGTTTGCTTGGCGTCGCGCTGGCATGGTGGGGCCAGCACGCGCTGCGCGCCGCCGCGCCGGCGTCGATCCCGCGCGTCGATCAGGTGTCGATCGACGGCGGCGTGCTCGCGTTCGCGCTGCTCGTGACGTCCGTGACCGGCGTCTTGTTCGGGCTCATTCCCGCGCTTCGCGGAACACGCGGGGACACCGTCGGCACACTCCGCGAGGGTGGCAAGACGTCGTCGCAGTTCGGGATTGGCCGAGCGCGTGGGGTGCTCGTGGTGTCGGAGGTGGCGCTTGCCGTGGTGCTGTTGACCGGCGCCGGTCTCATGATCCGAAGCCTCTGGAAGCTGCAGGCCATCGAGCTGGGCTTCAATCCGACGAATGTGCTGGCGATGCGCATCTCGTTCCCCGAGCCGCGCAGCGACCTGAACGACCCGAGTGGGCCGCAACGTATCATTGCGCAGTTCTATCGCGATCTCACGGATCGCGTGCAGGCGTTGCCGGGCGTCACGTCGGTCGGTGCGGTGGGTGACCTCCCGATCGCGGACGGGAACAGCAGCTGGTCGATTCTCGTCGACGGCGCGCCGCAGGTGCCGGTCAGTCAGGCGCCAGCGGCGACGCCGCAGCAGGTTACGCCGGGCTACTTCCGGACAATGGGCATCCCGGTGCTGCGCGGCCGCGAGTTCACCGCCGAGGATCGCGCGGACGCGCCGCTCGTGGCGCTCGTCAACGAGACGGCGGTGAAGAAGTTGTGGCCCAACAAGAATCCGATCGGTGGTACCATCAAGATGCTGGACCCGAAGGCGCCGTGGGCGACGGTCGTTGGCGTGGTGAAGGACGTCCGCTCATCGGGCTACCAGGAGGAGATTCCACCGACCATGTATTTCCCGCACGCGCAGGCGGGACAGAGCGCGTACTACATGCCGGCGGCGATGAACCTCGTGATCAAGGCCGATGGTGACCCGACGGCGCTGGCGGCGCCCGTCAGGGAGGTCGTGCACCAGCTCAGTGCGTCGACGCCGATATCGCAGGTGCGGACGATGGACGCGGTGGTCGCGGCGTCAGTCGCGAGCCGGCGGTTCAGCACGGAGCTGATGGCCGGGTTCGCGGCGCTCGCGCTGGTGCTGGCGGGTATCGGTATCTACGGGGTCATCGCGTACGATGTCTCGCAGCGGACGTACGAGATCGGCCTGCGCATGGCGTTAGGCGCGCAGAGCGGGCAAGTCGCCAGTATGATGCTGACTCGTGGCGTGCGGATGGTGGCGTTAGGGCTGGGTCTTGGTGTCGTCGGCTCGCTCGGGGTGACGGGTATGCTGCGGTCGCTTCTCGTGGACGTGAGCCGGCTGGATCCGGTGACGATCGGCGGTGTGGTGGTGGTGCTTGCCGTCGTGGCGGCGGGTGCGGCGTACCTGCCGGCGCGCCGGGCCAGTGCGGTCGACCCGATGGTTGCGCTGCGTCGAGATTGATAGGTAAGGGGTCAGAGTCCTAACGGGGCATTCCAACGCCTCCGGCGTTGGAATGCCCC
>DASUGD010000381.1:0-2960 GCA_036274195.1 Gemmatimonadaceae bacterium
AGACCGCCGGCCCGTTCGAGATGGCTCGTCACCGCTGCCACGTGTGCCGTGGCACTCGCCTCCGCAGCGTGTGCGTCGGCACGCATCAGGAAGGAGAACGCGCTCGCCCTCGCCGCGGCCGATGCCAAGGTCCTCGAGGGATGCTACGACTGTCTGCAGGACGCGCGGCGGACGTTCGAGCGACTCGCGGCGGGGAAAAAGTCGAAGAGCTCGCCGGCCGTGGTCGCACGACTATTCGAGACCGACATTCTGATTGCGCTCCGAGAGAAGGAGTTGGGGATGGACTCGCGCGGAGCGATGGAGCGCGCGCGGGTCCTCGCACCGCGAGTCCCGACGACATTCGAGCCCGGTCGCGTGCTCGCGCTGGCCGATCATGCCCTTCCGGATGGCAACGCCTACCCACTCGAGGCCACCGCCGCGCTGTTGCGAAGCAACAAGCCTTTCGTGGACAAGCTCGATACCGAGCTCGCCTGGATCGAACAGGCGCCGCTCACGCCCGCAGTGCGGAAATACATCGCGCTCGCAGTCGATTGCTCCTATCCCGATCGCTACACGGAGCGCGGCGACACGACGAATCCGTTGGAGCGACGACGCGAGGTACCGATCAACGCGCCGCCACTCCTCGCCTATCGGGCCGCGAACTGTGCGAAGGCCGACACGCTCGGGCTCAAGCGAGTGCTCGCAGCCGTCCCACAATTAAGTGAAGCCGCCTACGCGCTCGGCAATGTGGTCGTGTGGTTCTCGGGCGAAACAGGCGGCGAAGACGCCCGGAAGTACTACGCAAGCGCCCATGCGCGATTCCCCCGCGCCGCCGGCGTCACGTTCATGTCGGGGTGGCTCGACCTGAACGTCGGCGATTGCCGGGAGGCGATTCGCTATTTCGACGAGACGATCGCGATGCAGCCCGAGCACGATCGCGCGATCCTGCAAAAGGCGATCTGCCAATCGACCCTTCACGAGGATTCCGCGGCCATCGCGACGGCAACGCGATTCATCGCGCTCGAGACCCCCGACATCGCGCAGGGCTATTACTGGCGCGCGATCGGCCGGCTGCGTCGCCGAGAGCTCGAGATGGCGCGAAGCGACATCGAGTTGGCAAAAGCTCATTCGCGAGCGGCCGACATTCTCACGGTGGCCGGCATCATCGAGTTCGAGCAGGCGGATTTCATGGTTGCGGAAACCGACCTTCGCGGCGCGCGGGCCGCCCCGAAGGGCGACGAGAACTGCAACGCCGGCTTCTACCTCGGCAGCGTCCTCATGAAGCGCGAAGCGTGGGAGGAGGCGGCCGCGTCGTACGACTCGGCGATGGTGTGCTACGACGACAAGGCGAACCTCATCGCGGCGAAGATCGAGGAGGTACGCCGAAGCACTCGCGGGAGTGAGGAGTTCCGGGCGAAGCGGATCGCGTCGCTGGAGTCGGACCTTGCCGACCGAAGGAAGCGGAACCAGACGTCTGCGTTCAACGCAGCGAGCATGAACGTGCGGCTCGGCAACTTTTCGCGGGCGGCGGAATTGCTGACGGTTGCGGCGCAGTCGCCCGATCTGGCCGATCAGGTCGAGAAGCTGAGAGAACAGCTCGTGCAGGTCTCGCGGCCGCCGGCGTCTGGCGTCATCCGACAGCGCCAGGTCCCCCGCGACCATCACTGACGTGACCTTAAGCGCGCGTTAAGCCGTCGAGCAGTACGATTGATGCTCCGCTGTAAAATCGCGTCCACCTCGACCCCAGAGGTAGCCATGCGCGCCTCGGCCGTACTCTCCTGCGCGATCCTACTCATCGCGTGCGCGAAAAAAGAGCAGAAGGCAGCCGATACCGCGGTTGCCGCAGCACCTGCCGCCGCTCCTGCACCCCCTCCGGCGGCAGCACCTCCCGCGACACTGTCACTCGCGGATCTGGCGGGAAAATGGACCGGGCCAGCGAAGCCCGAAAACAGTGACAGCGTTCTCGTTATCGCGACGATCACCGCAACTGCCGACACGACCGGCTGGACCATCACGTTGCCAAAGCGTCCCCCGCTGCCGTTTCACGTCTCGGTGAGCGGCGACAGCCTCCTTTTTTCGAACGGCCCTTACGAGAGTGTGCTCCGGAAAGGCGTGCAGGTGACGAACACCGGCACCTTGCACAAACAAGGGGACAAGCTCGTCGGGATCAACATTGCACACTACAAGAGTGCTGGCGCAGACTCGGTCCGGCGTATCCGCATGGAGTTGACCAAGCAGCCGTAGTTCGGACGAGACCGAGCGTGATCGCCGCCCCGCGGGGCAGTCGGCTCGCATCTTGAAACCCGATGCCTCAGCCCGAGCCGTCCCACTCGGGCTGAGGTGTCGGCATCGTGTTCTTTCGCAGCTGGGAATCGGTACTGCGCGTGGCGATGAGCGCCGCGGTGGTCTACATCCTCGTCGTCGGGGCGCTCCGAGTGATCGGCGCGCGAGCTCTGGCGAAGATGTCGGCGTATGACCTGATCGTGACAGTCGCGCTGGGTTCGTTGGTCGCGTCGATTCCGCTTTCGACGGCCATCACCGTGAGCGATGGCATCGCGGCGATTCTCGTATTTCTCGGGTTGCAGGAGCTGACCCGTCAGCTGCAGGCGCGCTATCGCCTGGCGCACCATCTCGTGCGGGAGCGTCCGCACGTGGTCGTGTGGGATGGCGAGTTCATAGAGGATCGACTCGAGGAGATTCAATCCTCTCACGACGAGGTCCGCGCTGCGATTCGGCAGGCGGGGTTCCTATCGATCCAGCAGGTTCAAGCGGTCGTGCTCGAGAACGATGGCGCCTGGTCGGTGATGCAGCGGGAGCAGTCACCGGACCTGTCAGCACTGGAGGGGCTGGATGTTCCGGGACACGGGTTGATCGAGCACGGTGATGGGCAGAATCCGCGGACGGCGGCCACACATGGTCGCCGACATTCGAGGCAGGCGTCGGACATTTGAACCGCATTGGGGTCAGAGTCGAATTTCATC
>DASUGD010000382.1:0-47379 GCA_036274195.1 Gemmatimonadaceae bacterium
CCGCGTTCGAAGGATGAAATTCGACTCTGACCCCAATTTCAGCTGTTGCGGAGCGCCGTCATGGGATCGACCCGCGTCGCGCGCAGGGCGGGCACGTAGCTCGCCACGAGGGCGACCGCCGTCAACACGGCGATGACCCCGCCGAACGCCACTGGATCGTTAGGCGCCACGCCGAACAGGAAGCGGGAGAGCAGCCGCGACACGAACAGCGCCATCACCGTCCCGAGCGCGATCCCGAGGAACGCCAGCGTGAACCCCTGACGGAGCACCATCCGGAGCACATCGCCCGACCGCGCGCCGAGCGCGACACGAACCCCGATCTCCTGGCGCCGCTGGGTGACGACGTACGCGATCACGCTGTACACGCCGAGCGTCGCCAGGAGGAAAGCCGCCCCACCAAAGACACCCACCAGCATCAGCACGAACCGCCGATCCGCCACCGACTCCGACACCACCGTCCGCATCGTGCGGAATCGTGGCGGCACGTCGGGCCGCAGGTCGGCAACGATCCGGCGAGCCGCCGGAATGATCTGCTCGGGCGGCACACTGCCCGCCACGACGAAGTAGAACTCACGGGCCTGAAGCGGCCGCTGCCGGTAGCTGGCGTAGAACGTCGGGCGTGGTCGATCCGCGAGACTCGCTTCGCGTACGTCGCCCACGACCCCCACCACCGTGAACGGGTGGAGGTCGCCGTCCATGTTGCCGTACTGGATGATCTTCCCGATCGGGTCCTCGTTAGGCCACTTTTCCTTCGCCAGCGCCGCGCTGATCACGCCCACGTGCGGCGCGTCCCGCCCATCACGGTCCTCGAAGACGCGGCCGCGGATCACCGGAATGTTCATCGCCTTGAAGTAGCCCGGCCCCGCCACACGGAACTCGGCGTCGCCACTCCGGGACGGGTCGTTCATGATCGCGGACGCGCGTGACTGGTCGAGCTGCTCATCGGGGCGACTCATGACGATGAACGTCCCGTTGGCGTGATTCCCGCCAGTGAGCGGGAAGGAATTAACGCCGCCCACGGCGGAAACGCCGGGCAACGCCGTGAGCCGCGCGGTGATCTCGTCATAGAGCCGAATGCGCTCCTGCATTCCGCTCGGCCCGTCCGGCACGGACGCGGAGATGTCGAGCACGAGCGCGCGCTCCGTGCGATAGCCGGGGTCGACTTGCGCGAGCCGGAGAAAGCTTCGGGCGAGGAGTCCGGCCCCGACCAACAGGACCAGCGTGAGGGCGACCTGCGCGATCACCAGCGCACCGCGAACGCGGTAGCTCGCGCCAGCACCCGCCTGAGTACGCTGTGCCTGCGCCATGGCCTGCTTGAGGTCACCCCGGCTCCCGCGAAGCGCGGAGAGCAATCCCAGCACGGCAGCCACGAGGACCGACAACGCCAGGGCGAACGCGAGCACCCGCCAGTCCACGCCAACCTGGCCTGCGCGCGGCAGGTTGCCCGGCTCGAGCGCGAGCAGCGCCTTCACGCCTAACGTGGCCAGCACGACGCCGAGGACCCCTCCCGTGACCGCAAGGACGAGCGCCTCGGCGATGAATTGCTGGGCAATCCGGCCGCGTCCTGCGCCCAACGCCAGGCGCACCGCGAGCTCGCCCTCCCGCGCCGCCGCCCGGGCCACGAGCAGGTTCACCACGTTCGCACACGCGATTGCCAGCAGGAACGCCGACGCAGCCAGCAGCAGCAGGAGCATCGGCCGCGCCTTCCCTGTGAGCTGCTCGCGCAGGGGGACCGCGACGGCGTCGTACATCCACGTCTCGTCGCCGTACTGCTGCTTGAGCCGACGCGACAGCGCACTGATCTCGCGGTTCGCCTGCTCGACGCTTATGCCGTCAGCCACCCGCGCAATCGCCTGCCAGTTGTGGCCCGTCCGGCTCGGGTTTCTCGGCACGAACCCGCGCGCGATCCAGAGATCCGCACCGAGCGGGAAGTCGACCGCGGCGGGCAATACGCCGACGACGGGAAACGAAGTCCCTTCGAACGTCAGCGTCGTACCACTCAGGTCCGACCGCTCACCGAGATAGCGCTTCCAGAACCGCTCGCTGACGAGAGCGGCTGGAACGCCACCCGCCCTCTGTTCCTCGGCAACGAAGGATCGACCGCGAATTGGCTGCACACGGAGGATCCTCAGAAAGTCACCGCCGACGACGGCAACGCGCGCCCGCACCGGCTCGGATGCACCGGCCACGGAGGTAATGCCCCAGTCGGCGAACTCCGTCATCGCCGAGAAGCTTCGGGTGCCGACTTTCCAGTCCTCGTAGTTGGGTTCCGAGACCTGGCCGCGCCCGCCCTTCTCTCCCACCTGCCACAGCTGGACGATCCGGTCGGCGTCCGGGTATGGCAGCGGTCGGAGCAGCACACCATCGATCACGCTGTAGATCGCGGTGGTCGCACCAATGCCGAGCGCCAGCGTAACAACGGTCACGGCGAAGAATGTGGGAGTGCGCAGGAGCGCACGCGTCACGTAGCGAACATCGCGAGCGAACGATTCCAACGATTCCATGGGAGAGGTCCGGAGGATGCGTCGGTGGATTCAACGGAGCGCCGTCGAGCCGCGTTTTGCGGAACGTGAAGCCCGGACTCGTGTATCAAGCCAGGCATTGCTTTCGCGCGGAGATATGACAGCAGGAAAGCGCGTTTGGCTGGAACTCACCCAGGAGCTCGCCATGCGGACCGCGGCAGCTGCCGCCATTGCGATGTTCGCGCTCGCGCCCGGCGCAGGCGCGCAGGGCAGCGGGAAGGGATTTCTCTTCCACAAGCCGGTTGGCAGCTTCGCGCTCCGCGGTGGATACGCTGTGGCGAACGCCAGCAGTGACGTGTTCAGCGACGCGACCACTCAGCTCACCTTGAACAAGGGTGATTTCAGCGGGTTCAGCTGGGGCGGGGACATCTCGTATTCCACGGGCGACCGCTGGGATGTCCTGTTCGATGGTGAAGCTGCGTACGCATCGAAGAGCTCCGAGTTTCGCAACTTCATCGGCACGGATGACAAGCCGATCGAGCAGAGCACGAAGTTCAAGCGCGTGCCGCTGACGCTCGGCGTCAAGTACTACCTCACGAGCCGCGGCCGGTCGGTGAGTGAGTTCGCATACGTCCCGAGCAAGTTCGCGCCATATGTGAGCGTCGGCGCGGGAGCGATGTACTACGACTTCCAGCAGAAGGGCGATTTCGTCGACTTCGAGACGCTGGACATCTTCAACACGACGCTCGAGTCGTCGGGCTGGGCCCCCATGGGACGGGGGGCTGCGGGGGTCGAATATTCGCTCGGTCCGTGGGTCGCGCTCACCGGTGAAGGGCGGTACGTTTGGGCGAAAGCCAAGCTCGATCCCAGCGCGTTCGAGGGGTACGACAAGATCGATCTCAACGGGTTCACGGGAACGGTTGGAATCAGAGTCAGGTTCTAACAGGCGGGGGTCATGACAATGCGACTCGACATCAGCGGGAAATCGAAACGCAGAAGTGCTGTTCTCGCAGCGGTGCTGCTGCTCGGACCGGTCGCGGCCGCCGGAGCGCAGGAAACCCGATTGGCCTCGAACGACGCCAGGTGGGTTCCCTGGATCGGCTGCTGGCAGTCCTCGAGTCGTGACGCCGTGACCATGGAGCTCGCGCCGAACAAGGCCGCGCCCGTGATCTGCTTCATGCCCGCGCCCGGGAATGGCACCGTGGACTTCGTCACCATCAACGAAGGCACGGCTGGCGCGCCCGAACACGTCGATGCGAACGGCACCCGCCGCGCCGTCGATCGCCAGGGATGCACGGGTTGGGAGATCGCGGATTTCTCGGCCGACGCCAAGCGGATCTACCTGCACTCCGAGCATCAGTGCACCGGAAACCGCACGCGCACGTCCACCGGCATCATGTCCATCACGCCTGGCGGTGAGTGGCTCGACGTGCAGGGCGTGAAGGTCGATGAGCACACGGGTGTGCGCGTGGCCCACTACGGCCGCGTGCCGATTCCCACGGCGCTCAACGCCGACCTTCGGGCAAAGATCGAGGGCGTGAAGCTCGCCACGAATACCGCCGTGATCGCGGTCGCCGATTCGATCCGGATCGCCGACGTGATCGAGGCATCGAAGAAGGTCGATCCGCTCGTGCTGCAGACGTGGCTCACGGAGCGTGGCCAGGGATTCGACCTCGACGCGAAGCGGCTCACGCAGCTGGCGGACGCGAAGGTGCCCAGGAACGTGATCGACGTGATGGTCGCCCTGACCTATCCGCAGACGTTCGCGGTGAACCTCGCCCAGGCGGATGGGCAGGTGGTTCAGGCAGCCGGAGCACCACAGGTGGCGATGGACGAGGGAGTGTTCGCCGGGCCGACGATCTTCATGAATTGGGACCCGTTCTACTCCAGCAGCTACGGCTATGGCTACGGGTACCGGTATGGCGCCTACGGCTTCGGGAACGGCAACCCGTACGGCGGAACGTGGTATAGTGGGTACCCGATCGTCCTCGTCAAGCCGGCGCAAGTGAATCTGCCGCAGGAGACGAACGGCCGGATGGTCCGTGGCCGCGGGTACACGCGCGGGAGCAGCGGTGGTAGCGGCGGCAGCGCGTCGCCGAGCAGCCGGACGTCGGGCGGCTCGAGCAGCGCAGGTGGTTCGAGCTCGTCGGGCAGCACGGGGCGGACGGCGAAGCCGCGTCCGTAAAGCCGGGGGACGGGGGACGGACGACGGGGGAACGGCGGCTGGTAGCTGGCTGCTCGTGCTGGCTGCTGGCTGACGCTGGCTCATCAAAACCCTCGGGATGCTCTTCTCCAGAAGAAGCATCCCGAGGGTTCTCCGTGTCCCGTTTCCCGTTTCCCGGCAGTCGCCCGTCGCCCGTCCCCCGCTGTTGCTACTTTCCAAGCACCTGCATCAGAACGTCAGCACTCACATTCCCGCCGCACAGCACGACGACGCTCTCGTGATCCGCGAGACGCGGGCGGCCGGTCGTGAACTTCCGCCAGCCCGCAACCGCGACGCCGCCGGCGCCCTCGATGACCATATGGTCCGCCAGCATCACGTCGCGCATCGCCTGCGCGATCTCGGCCTCGCTCACGAGCACCAGCTCGTCGATGAGATCGCGGCAGTAGGGAAAGGTGATCGCTCCCGGCTCGATGTTGCCCGCGGTCGCGTCGGACAGCGTGGGCTCGTCAGGCACCTCCATCAAACGGCCGGCGCGCACCGATTCGTACATGGCCCTCGCCTGCTCCGGCCAGCATCCAACCACGAGCACATCTGGCCGCACCGCTTTCAGGTACGACGCGATACCCGAGATCAGGCCACCGCCACCGACCGCGACGAACACGGCCTCGACGTCAGGACGCTGCTCGAGGAATTCCACGGCGATCGACCCCTGCCCGGCCATCACATCGGGGTCGTTGTACGGCGAGATGTAGACGCGCCCTTCCCGTTCGCCGAGCGCGCGGGCCTCGAGCTCGGCGGCCATGGGGTCGCCGTCGGAGACGACGACCTCGAGGCCGGCTTTGGTCAGGCGGTCGATCTTGTAGCGCGAGGCCAACGACGACACCACCACGGTGCCTCGACCACTCGTTAGGCGGAGCGCCTCCGCGACCGCGAGCCCGTGGTTGCCGGTGGACGACGTGACGACGCCGCGCTCGCGCTGCTCGCTCGTGAGGAGCAGGAGCTTGTTCAGCGCGCCGCGGATCTTGAACGAACCGGTGCGCTGCAGGTTCTCGCACTTGTAGTGCGCGTGCGGGACGAGGCTGCGCGCGGGGCGGAGCGGAGTAGCGAGACCGAACGGAGCGAGCCGCTCGCTCGCTGCGACGACGGCGTCGGGAGCGGACAGGGGTTCGTTGCGCATCCGGGAATTATACGGGAGACTGGCGACTGGCGACTGGCGACTGGAACCAAGCCTAACGCCCGTCGCCTGCAGTGCACAACGCTGTTCAGCGCGCGCGGAACCTGCGTTGGGCCTCAGGCGCCTCGCACCCGATCGGCCGCATCCATATGAGCGCGCTCGGGAGCAGGCTGGGAATTTGTTCGGTAAACTCGTCGATCTGACCCACGAAGTGGGAGCCGACGCGCACCATGTCGGCCCCCGCACCGTGGAAAGCGTGCGGATCACCGTTCCGGCGGCGCGAGGCGATGACAAGCCAGTGCGCAGCATCGACGCGGGTCTCAGAGATCGCTGTGCACGCACGAACAGCCTTGCAGGCACGACGACGAGATACAGGACCCAGGCGAGTGCCCCAATCAAAGCCGGTGTTAGCGCGATCTGGTCCGCCTAGGACCCACGCCAATTCCACGACAACCAGCTTGGCACGTGAGGCGCTCATGGTATCGTTATGCGTGCCCATGGTGTGCCTAACGCTGCTTGCGTGATCCGATCGCCCACAGAATGCGCTAGTCCGTGCGCAGGGCGACAGTCGGATCGATGCGCGTCGCCCGGCGGGCCGGGATGTACGCGGCGACGATGACGACGATGCCTAACAACAGCGCGGCCCCGCCGAAGGCCCATGCATCGAGCGGCCGCACGCCGTACAGCATCGACGTCATGAACCGCGACGCGAACGCGGCGGCCGCGAGGCCCACGCACAGGCCCACGAGGGCCAGCACGGTGCTCTGACGCTGCGCCAGCCACAGCACGCTCTCGGGCCGAGCGCCGATGGCGAGCCGGATGCCCCACTCGCGCGTTCGCGCCTGCATGCGGTACGCGACCACGGCGTACAGCCCCGCCGCCGACAACGCGGCCGCGAGCGCGGCGAACGCGCCCAACAGCAGCGCCATCAGGCGTTCGCGCGCCAGGGCCAATGTCAGCTTGTCCGCGAGCCGTCCCGGGCGAATCAGCGGGAGATCGGGGTCCAGCGAGGTGACGACATCCGTGAGCTGTCGCAGCGCCGCATCGGGCTCGAGCGACGTGCGCGCCACGATCGTCATCGCGTCCGAGTACATCTGCTGAACCGGCACCGCCAGCGCGGGCGTCGGAGCCTCACGCAAGCTCCGATACTTCGCCGTCCCGACGACGCCCACCACGACCGACGGCGGCGTCGAGATGGCGCCGACGTGCTTGCCGATCGGGTCCTGACCCGGCCAGAAGCGATCGGCAAAGGCCTGGTTGACGATCACGACCCGCTCACTTCCCTCTCGATCCGCTTCCGTGAACTCGCGTCCACGAAGTAGCGGCGTGCCGATCGCTCGATAGTACCCCGGCGAGATCATGCTCGCCTCGATCTCCATTGCCTCGTTAGGCCTCGGCTGGTAGCCCTCGGGCTCCGCGGTGGTCGCGATCCCGCCCGACTGCACCGGCACGGACCGACCCAGCGCGATGGCGGTCAGGCCAGGCACGCCGGCGAGCCGCTGCTGCAGCGTCTCGTAGAATCGGCGCCCGCGGTCATTGTCATAACCACTCCGCGACAGATCGATCGTGGCGATTACCGCGCCGTCGGGCCGGAATCCCGGGTCGAGTCGGCTCTCGGTTCCGAGTGTGCGAATCAGGAGACCCGCACCCACGAGCAGCAGCATCGCGAGCGCCATCTGGCCAGCCACGAGCACGTCACGAAACGTCACACGGCCGCGCCCGAGTCCCCACGCCCCGCGCTCGCCCTTGAGCATGGGAACGAGATCGGGTCGCGATGCGGCGAGTGACGGTACTATCCCAACGAGCAGTGCCGTCACCAGCGCGGCGACCATCGCGAACGTGAGCGTGCGCACGTCCAGAATCGGGGTCGATGCGCTCACGGGCAGGGCGAGGTTCGCGGGCGCAACGGATGCCACGAAATCGGTGAGCCACATCGCGACCCCGAGCCCGACCCCGGCGGCCGCTATCGCAATCACGAGCGTCTCGGCCAGCGTCTGCCTGACGATTCTCGAGCGCGACGCCCCGAGCGCGGCGCGGATGGCGAGCTCGCGGCGTCGCCGCTCGGCTCTGGCGAGCAGCAGGCCCGCGACATCGGCACAGGCGATGAGCAGGACAATCCCCACGACGCCCAGGAGCAGCCACGACACGCGACGCGCCTCGGAACGCTGCGAGAGCTGGATCGCGGCTTCGTCCGCCGGAACCGCCTTGGCCAGCCGGTTGCTCGGAACGTTAGGCGCCTCACGAGCCCGACGCGCGGAAACGACGTCCATCTGCGCCTGTGCGTTCGCCATGCTCGCGCCCTTCGCGAGCCGCCCGATGATCGAGAGCCACGTGAGCCCGCGGCGCTCGAGGGGCTTGAGCTCCGCGAGCCCCGGGTCCGCGAGGTCGATGGTCGAGAGCGGGAGCCAGACATCGGTCGGCGCGTCGAAGCTGGCACCAACGAAGCCACGGCGGGTGGTGCCGACGATGACGAACGGGATGCCGTTCACGCGCACCGTCGAGCCGATGACCGCGGGGTCGGCGTTGAACCGGCGGCGCCAGAACGCGTCGCTCAGCACGACAACGGGCGCCGCACCGCGCGCGTCGTCCGCGGGAGCGATGAGACGGCCGCGATTCGCCAGAGCGCCAAGGACCGAGAAGAAGTTCCCGCTGACGACAGTGCTCGTCACCCGCTCGGGCAACCGCGCATCGCTCGCCAGATGCACGGCGATATCCGAGGAAAAAGCCGCGAGGCCCGAGAACGCCGGCACGTTGTCCCTGAGATCCAGGTAGCCGGGATACGACGTCTCGGCGAGATCGAGCCGCTGACGCTCGCTCGAGAACACGCGAACCAGCTCGTGAGGCCGGTCCACCGGCAGCCCCCGAAACAGGGCGGCGTCGACGAGACTGAAGATGGCGCTGTTCGCACCAATCCCCAGCGCGAGGATGAGCGTGACGGCCGCGGTGAAGCGGATGTTGCCGCGGAGCGTCCGGGCGGTGAACGCGAGGTCGTCGAGAAGGGCACGCATGCGGACAGGGAGTTGTCGAAGGTCGGGCTCGCGACGGAGAACGATCCAGCCGCAAAGCGACATGCGTGCCTGTTGGATCTGCCCGTGTAATTACCGCAATTGCATAGAGTTATCTCGTTTCGACGTTAGGCGGCGGAGCCGCCGGACTGGCGCGGAGGCGGACAGTGCGTCCCACAGCCGGTCAGAGCCGGGCGAGCTGTCTGTCCTGGACCCTGGCCAGCAGGATCTGGGCGGTCATCGCGCCGATGAACGCCATGAGCATGTCCCACTGCGTGTCCCAGACGTCGCCCTGCGTGCCCAGAAACGCGTCGGCCGAAGAGCCACCGAGCACCGCGGCGAACCACTCGACGAACTCGTAGCACGCGCTGATCGCGAGACAGAGTGCGGTCACGATCGTGAACAGCCATTTCCCCGCGGTCAGCGGAGATCGCCTGAGCAGGATCTCGCGCGCGATGATCGCCGGCACGAACCCCTGCGCGAAATGCCCGATCCGATCGTAGTGGTTCCGCGCGAAGCCGAACCACTGCTCCATCCAGAATCCGAGCGGCACCTTCGCGTACGTGTAGTGGCCGCCGACCATCAGGATCAGAGCGTGAACGAAGATGAGGCGGTACGCGAGCGGCGTGAGCGGAAATCGGCGCGCGGTGGCGAGCAGGATCGGCACGGCGATGAGGATCGGGAATACCTCGAGCCACCAGGTTGTGCGGTCGGCCGGGTTGATTCCCGAGATGATGAGGGCGATGGCACCGAGGAGGATGAGCGCCAGCGCTTCGGATCGGACCATGGTCGTGTTGGGCTCGAGATCTGTACGTCAAGCTGACGCTGGACAGGAGCATAACGTCATACGAAGCGCCGTGATAAGACAGCAGGGGGCAGCGTACTGAAGCCGGCAGACGGCAGGTGGCAGGTGGCAGGTGGCAGACGACAGAGAGGACGCCACGCATCGCGGCTTCCCTTCTGCCCTCTTGTCTCTGCCCACTGCCCACCGCCGGCTTCAGTGCGCTGCCCTCTGTCGTCTCACACCGCTCGTGGCGCCGAGATGGGACCAAGCCGAAGACAATTGACCCCGCACACCGAGGCGGGCCATACTGCGCCCGCCATGACCACACGCTCCCCCTCCCCGCTCGATCTCGACCACGCGACCATGCAGCGGCTCGGCCGCCAGGTTGCCGACGCTGTTGCCGGACATCTCGCATCGCTCCGCGACCAGCGAGTCATCACGAACGGGCTGCCGGCCACCACACGCGAGCATATCGCCGCGCCGCCCGATGAAGCACCGGTCCCGTTCGACACACTGCTGCATACGCTGCAGACCGAGGTCTTTCCCTTCGCGGCACGAGAGCCCCACCCGCGCTTCATGGCGTACGTCCCCGGCTGTCCCACCTTCCCCGCGGTCCTCGGGGACTGGCTGGCGACCGGCTACAACTTTTTCGCCGGGGTTTGGCCGATAGCCGAAGGACCTAACGCGGTGGAGCTCGCGGTGCTCGAGTGGTTCAGGCAGTGGACCGGGATGCCCACCGGAACCGGCGGCCTCCTCACCAACGGAGGCTCGGGTGCGACGCTCACCGCGATCATCGCCGCGCGGCACGCGGCCGTCGGCGACGACGCGAGCCGCCTGCAGCGCCTAACGCTGTACGCATCCGACCAGGCGCATTCGGCAGCGTTGCGCGCCGCCTGGATCGCGGGCGTTCCGCGCCACCAGGTCCGCGTTCTTCCGAGCGACGCGGACTATCGCCTGCGGCCGAGTGACGTCCAACGGGCGATCGCCAACGATCGCGCAGCGGGGCTCATTCCGCTCGCGGTGGTGGTGAGCGCGGGAACGACGAACACGGGCGCCGTCGATCCCCTGGACGAGATCGCCGACGTCTGTGCGGCCGAACGCACCTGGCTGCACGCCGACGCAGCGTATGGCGGCTTTGCGGCTCTTACCGAGCGCGGCGCACGTCTCCTCTCGGGACTCGGCCGCTGCGATTCCGTGGCGCTCGACCCCCACAAATGGCTCTTCGTGCCGTTCGAGTGTGGCTCGCTGCTCGTTCGCGAGCCCGAGAAACTGCGGGCCGCGTTTCAGGTGCTGCCCGACTACCTGCGTGATGTCGCCGCCGGCGAGGATGGCGTCAACTTCGCGGACTACGGCGAGCAGCTCACGCGTCAGTCGCGTGCGCTCAAGGTGTGGTTAGGCGTGAAGTATTTCGGGCTCGCCGCCATCCGCCGCGAGATCGATCGCGCGATCGACCATGCGACGTACGCCGAGCAGCTGGTGCGCGCGCAGCCACTGCTGGAGGTGATGTCGCCGGCGCAGCTGGGTGTCCTCTGCTTTCGCGTACACCCGGCAGGCGTGGACGAGGCCACGGCACTCGACGCGCTCAACGAACGGGTGAACGCGGCCATGAGCGCGGATGGACGGTACCTGATCTCGTCCACGCGTCTCCGCGGCGCGTTCACCCTGCGGCTTTGCATCCTCGGGTTCCGCACGACGGCCGCGGACGTTGCGGGGCTCATCGAGACGGTCGTGGAGTGCGCGAAGCGCACTGAGGGATGGGGGATGAGGGATGGGGGATGAGGGTTTCCGCTCTTAACCCTCATCCCTCATCCCCCATCCCTCATCCCCCATCCCTCGTCCCCCTTCCCTCATCCCTCAGTCCCGTGCTAGCGTAGCGGAACCCCAAACTGGTCTGGCCGCTGAGAGCGACAGTGGTCGGCCACAACTCTGCCTCAAAACCGCACTGCGCAGGCACGCCGGCTAACCGTCATGGCGACCCGCGACTCAGATCTCCCGCAGCTTAGCGAGCACCGTCGGCTCCTGGCGGAGTCGGGCGATCGTCGTGCGCTCGACGACCTGTTCAGTGCCGCGTACGAGGAGCTGCGACGGCTGGCGGCGACGGTCCGGCGGAACGACCCCGCCGCAACGCTCAGTCCGACCGCGCTTGTGAACGAAGCGTGGCTCAAGCTCGCGGACTCACCGGCGGTCGCGCGCACATCGCCACTGCATTTCAAGCGGATCGCCGCTCGCGCGATGCGACAGGTGCTGGTGGAGTCAGCACGCCGCCGTAAGGCCGACAAGCGTGGGGGTGGCGCGGCCGTCGTGACGTTCGATGACGCCATGAGCGGCGTGAGCAGCGTGACGACGGCCAAGGACGTGCTTGGCCTCGACGCGGCACTCGAGGCGTTGGCGCTGATCGAGCCGCGTCAGGCGCTCATGGTCGAGAGCCGGTTCTTTGGTGGCCTGGACGTCGCCGAGACAGCCGAATTGCTCGGCGTGTCGGAGGCAACCGTGCTCCGTGACTGGCGTGCCGCGAAAGCGTGGCTCTCGCGCGAGCTCCGGCGCCGCACATGAGCTCCACTCGCTGGGAGCGCGTTCAGGCCATCTTCCACGTCGCCGCCGACCTTCCCCAGACGGAGCGCGAACCGTACGTGAGCGCGGAGTGCGGCGACGACCCGACGCTCGTGGCCGAAGTGCTGGAGTTGCTCGAGGAGGATTCGCGCGGCGGGTCGCTGCTCGACCACGACGTGGCGCACGTGGCGCGCGCCATCCTCGATGCGCCGACACGGCCCGTCTTTCCACTCGAGAGCTTCGGGCCGTACCGCATCTCGTCCGTGCTCGGCGAGGGCGGCATGGGCGTCGTGTACCTGGCCGAACGCGCCGACCTGGGAAGCCGCGCAGCCATCAAGATCCTGCGTGACGCATGGCTCTCGCCGTCTCGGCGTGAGCGCTTTGCCGCCGAGCAGCGGACGCTCGCCCAACTCAATCATCCATCGATCGCGCGGCTCTACGACGCCGACACGCTGGCCGACGGGACGCCGTGGTTCGTCATGGAGTACGTCGAAGGCGTCCCGCTCACGGCCTATTGTGACCTGCACGCGTCGACGATTCCCGAGCGGCTCGAGCTGTTCCGCGACGTGTGCGAGGCGGTGCGGCACGCCCACGCCCACGCGATCATCCATCGCGACCTCAAGCCGTCGAACATCCTCGTGACGACGGACGGCACGGTGAAGCTGCTCGACTTCGGGATCGCGAAGCAGCTGGAGGGGATGGAGGCCGACCTGACGCGGACGGGCATGCGCCTCATGACGCCGGCGTACGCCGCGCCCGAACAGGTCAGCGGGGGCCGCCTCGGCATCCACACCGACGTGTATTCGTTAGGTGTGGTGCTCTACGAGCTGTTGGCCGGCCGGTTGCCGTTCGATCTCGCCGGCCGCACGCCGAGCGAGATGGAGCGCGTGATCCTCGAGGAAGAGGTCGAGCGCCCATCAACGGTCGCGCGCCGGACGCCGGCACTCCCGGTCGGCACCTCTCGCCTTCAGTCCGCGAGCAAGGCGCAGTGGGCCGACCTCGACGTCCTGTGTCTCACCGCCATGCACAAGGATCCGGCCCGCCGGTACGCGTCCGTGGAAGCGTTGATCCGGGACGTGAACCATTACCTCAGCGGTGAGCCGCTCGAGGCGCGCCCGGATACGCTGCGGTATCGTGCCGGTAAGTTCGTGCGGCGTAACTGGCGCGCGGTGGCCATGGCCACGGTGACGATCGCCATGATCATCGGCCTCACTGTCTTCTACACGGTGAGGCTCACGAACGCGCGGAACGTCGCCCTCGCCGAGACGGAGAAAACGCTGCGCATCCAGCGTTTCATGATGGACCTGTTTCAGGGCAACGAGGATGAGGCGGTCGGCCCGGCGGATACCCTGCGCGTCGTGACGCTCGTCGACCGGGGCGTGCAGCAGGCGCGCTCGCTCGACCTGGAGCCCGACGTCCAGGCCGAGCTCATCGAGACGTTAGGCAACCTCTATCGCTCGCTCGGGAAGTTCCAGCCGGCCGACTCGCTGCTGCGCTCGGCGCTGTCCCGTCGCCGGGCGCTCTTCGGTCCGTCACATCCGTCCGTGGCATCGAGCCTCATCGCGTTAGGCGAGCTGCGGATCGCGCAGGCCGAGTACGACAGCGCCGAGGTGCTCGTTCGCCAGGGGCTGGACATGGCCCGACGCACGCGGTCGCCGAACGATCCGGAGATCGGCAAGGCGACGAAAGCACTCGGGCAGCTGCTGTACGAGCAGGGGGCCTACGACAAGGCCGTTCCCGTCCTGGAGGAGGCGATTCGACTGCAGACGCGCGGGGACACGGCGAGCCCCGACCTGGCGAGCGCGATCACCGACCTCGCGAACACGTACTTCTACCTCGGCAAGTTCGCCCTGTCGGATACGTTGAACCAGCGGGCGCTGGAGATGGACAGGCATCTCTACGGCCCCCGCCACGCGTTCGTCGCCGACGTGCTGATCAACCTCGGCGCGATTCGCTTCGAGTGGGCGAAGTACGACGAGGCGGAGCGGTACTACCGCGAGGCGCTGGACATCAACACCACGTGGTACGGCCCGAATCATCCGGAAACCGCGTCCAGCCTGACCGCGTTAGGCCGCTGCCTGGCGTCGGAACAGAAGCTCGTGGAGGCCGACACGGTGCTGCGCCGGGCACTCGACGTGTTGGAGCGCGTCTATGGTCCCGTGCATCCCCGGGTCGCGAGCGCCCTCAACGAGTACTCGCGTGTGAAGCAGAGCGAGGGCAAGCTGGACGAGGCCGAGGCAGGCTTCCGCCGGATGGTGGCCATGTACAAGACGATCTATCACGATAAGCACTACGTGATCAGCATCGCGTTGTCGAACATCGCCGGCGTGCTGCAGGAGCGGAAGCAATACGAGCAGGCCGAGGCGCTGTTCCGCGAGGCGATTCAGCGCTACGACGGCCTGCTCGCACCAGACCACCAGCTGGTCGGGATCGCACGGGTGCGGCTCGGAGGCGTGCTGCGCCTCCAGGGCAAATGGGCCCCTGCATTCAAGGAAACCGAGGCCGGCTACACGATCCTGATGAAGCAGTCGACGCCGTCGGTGTACTGGCTGCGCCGGACAATGAGCGATCTCGCGATGGAATACGATTCCCTCGGCAAGCCGCAGGAAGCCGCGAAAACGCGGGCCGACAGCGCGGCGCTGAAGTAGTCAGAGATTCGCTTCACACGGCGAAGACGCCGCCGCACCGGTTGCACATGAACGACCGCTCCCACCGTCCATATTCCTGGGGGAATTCTATGGCGTTGTACGCTTTGGCTTTGAGCGTCTTCATGACGACCAGATAGGTCAACCCGCCGAACACCAGCGCCCAGAACGAGAAGTTGGCGAGCCCGGCCACCGTGCAGAATCCGAGGAATCCGGCCAGCATCGCCAGAAGAATCGTGTGCTTCTTCGTGGGCGGCGCGGCCTTCTTCGATAGCGCCGTCTGCGAGGTGCCCGTCGAGAAGGTACTCGCGGTGGTACCGAAGCCCCCACCACCGAACGCGGTCTGGCTCTGCGAGGCGGATTGGGAGAGGCCTTCCTCGTAGATCAGCGACAGGCGGCGAACCTCCGCGCTGCCACATTTCGTGCAGGCGATGGAGTTGAGCCGTTCCGGCTCCAGTACGATCCGCGTTGGAGTTGGCATTGGTCGGGGCGCGAAGGTGAGCGGGCGCGAGGCCCAGGCGAGATGGGGTCGTCTCACCAACATTGCGCGATCGCTGCCTGAAAACCGTCACTACGACTGGCGACTGGCGACTGGCGACTGGCGACTGGCGACTGGCGACTGGCGACTGGCGACTGGCGACTGGCGACTGGCGACTGGCGACAGAAGCGTGTCATTCCGAGCGGAGCGCCGCAGGCGCGGAGGCGAGGAATCGCCGTCGTCCCGACCGAGGGCCTCAGTTCCCAGTTCCCAGTTCCCGGTTCCCGGTTCCCAGTTCCCGGTTCCCAGTTCCCGGTTCCCTCTATTCCCTATTCCCGACAGTTAGCCAGGCAACCACCGCCGCCAGCGCAGCCAGTCCCGCGCAGATCCACATCGCGCGCATGAACCCATGAGTGAGCTGCAGGCCGGACAGCTTCGCCAACCCACCCATTCCGGCAGCGACCGGAAGCGCCGCCGCGGAGATGAGGCCCGCGAGACGCGCCACCGCGTTGTTCACGCCCGACGCAACGCCGGCGTCGCGGTCCGGTGCGGCGGCGAGCACCGCCGCGGTCAGCGGTGCCACGAGCATCGAGAGCCCCAGGCCGAACACCACCACCGCCGGCAGTATCGCGCCAACGTAGGTCGCGCCCGGAACGACCCGCGAGAACAACAGCATGCCGACGCCCGCGACGACTGCACCCACCGTCATGGGGCCGCGCGCACCGTGGCGATGCGCAAATCGGCCCGCGGCGGGCGACAGAACGAGCATGAGCGCGTTCGCCGGCAGGAGCGATGCGCCACTCTCGAGCGCCGAATATCCCAGGTTCCCCTGAAGCTGGAGCATGAGGAGCAGCAGCACGCCGCCTAACGCTGCGTACATGAGGAGCGTCGCGAGGTTGGCTCCGCTGAAGGCGCGCGACCGAAACAGCCGCGGCGGCAGCAGCGCCGACTCGGACCGGCGTTCGACCACGGCGAACGCGACCAGCAGAATCGCGCCCAAAGCGAGCATCGCGACGATCAGCGGGTCACCAAACCCGAGGCGCGGCCCGTCGATCAACGCCGCCGTCACGCCACCAAGACCGAGCACCATCAGCACGGCGCCCACGTAGTCGATGTGCTGGCCACCCCGGTCGCTCTCCACGCTCTTGCCTGACGCGAGCCACGCCGCCACGAGCGCAACCGGAGCGATCACCGCGAACACCCAACGCCACGACGCCGCGTCGATGAGCCAACCGCCCAGCAACGGGCCGATTGCCGTCGACGTCCCGGACCAACCAGCCCAGCGACCAATGGCCGTGCCCCGGTCCTCTTCGCCAAATGACGCCTCGAGCATCGCCAGGCTGTTTGGCACGAGCATGGCCCCCGCCGCGCCCTGCACGAACCGCAACACCAGCAATGCCAGCGGTCCGGGCGCGATCGCGCAGCCGACCGTCATCACCGAGAAACCGACCGCACCGACAACGAACAGCCGTCGCCGCCCATACCGATCACCGAGCGCGCCGCCGAGCAGCGTGAGCGCGCCTAGGGCGAGGAGGTAGGCGTTGATGACCCACTGCACGCCTTCGAGACCGAGACCGAGGTCTCGCGCGATCGAGGGCAGCGCGACGTTGACCACCGTCCCCTCGAGAAATGCCGCACCGGACCCGACGATCGAGGCCGCCAGTGTTCGGCGGCCGGCCGCGGAATCCAGTGTGAGGACCTTCACGATCGCGCGCGGCGCTCCAGCGACTCTGCGAACGGCGGGTCGAGCAGATCCCAATGCTCGCGATGGCGCTCGAGCCACGCGCGAACGAACGGACAGCTCGGTACCACCCGATCGCGATGCTCGCGCGCGTAGGCGAATGCCGCTTCGGCGAGCGCCTCAGCCAGGCCCTGGCCGCGCGCGCTTTGTGGCACATACGTGTGCTGGACATCGATCAGGTGGGGCCCGATCCGCGTGTACGTCAGGTCGGCCTCGTCACCCTCGACGCGCACGAAGAAGCGGCCCTCCTTCTCGTCGTGCTCCACCGTCATGGGTCTTTCCGTGGCTTCGGGCAATCGACGACCTGCATGGGCGAAAACCGGCCCTCGCTCGTGAGGAGCAGCTTCCCGCTCGGCGCCATCCAGGTGATGCCCTCGCCCGGCCAGACATCGAGTGCCACGATGTTGCACACGGCAGGAGGAATCGCGCCAAGCACTCGCCCGGTGGCTGGATCGGTCGCGAACGTGTAGACCTGGGCGTAGGTGCGCACCGCGAGCACGCTGGCGTCGGGCGAGAGGGCCGCGTCCGTGATGACCCGAAGTGGCGCCGAGCCTGGGACGATCGCGAGGCTATCAACGAGCCGGGCAACGACGGGCTGGGGTTGCTCCCACGAGTCCGGGGGCAGCTCGAAGACCAGCGCGGGCCGCAGCTTGCCGGCAGCGTCGCGGCGCGGTCGCTTGGTGATGAGGTAGATGACGCCGTTAGGCGGGACGTACATCGCCTCGACGTCGTGCGGGCCGTCAGGGTAGCGAAACCGAAGCGCCTCGGCGGTGACGTCCCCCAGGAATCCCGCGCCCTGCGCCGCCGGCTCGGGGACGCGATAGATGACGCGCGACGCGTGCCGCTCCCTGTTGTCCCCCGTGTCGCCGATGTAGACGCATTCGTTAGGCATCGCGACCGCCGGGATGATCGCGCCACTCCCGCGGCACGGCCCGACCGACGCGGCTTCCCAGTCCACATTCGTTGCGCCGTGCACGCGCCAGATCCCCCGGTCGGCACCACTGGTATCGAGCGCGAACAAGAGCGGGTCGTTCCCGGAATCGTTGATCGTAAAGAGCACACCGCGCTGCTCGAAGCTTTGTGCCGCGGCCGAGCTCTCGACGAGCTGCGGGCGCGCCTGCACACGGATCAACCTCGTGCTCGCGGGCAGGGCACCCATCGTGTCCGTCCCGACATACGGCGCGCGCTCGGCCCGACGCGTGACCGGATTTTCGGCCGAGCAGGCAAGCATGCCGGGGCCCGCGAGGACCGCGCCAACGAGCAGAAAGCCTTTCCAACGAGCATCGAATCGTGCGGCGGGACGCGCGAACCTCACTCCGGCCCGATCCGGTGCGGATCGTCGTTAGGCCCCGGCTGTCCGATGCGGGGCTCCTCCGGGAAGACTTCCAGGGACGGGTCCAGCACGCTTCCAGCGGACGGCGCGCGGAGCGACGCCCTTCGCTCGCCGCGCAGCGCGCGTACGGCGAGCACTCCTGCGCCAAGCGCCCCTCCCACGATCGCTACCCCGGCCAAGAGAGCGAACCCGACGAGCAGCAGCGCCGCGCCGGCTCCGAGCACAACGAGCGCCGCAAGCGTGGCGACCACTCGGCTCTTCGTGCTGAATGTGTAGACTTGCATGGGAGGAAAGTTAGCCGTCGGTTGTCCGGCCCGCGTACGCCGTGCTAAGCTACCTGTCTCTACGATCAGCCCGGCCCTACCTGCACCCCTTGGAGGGGATGCGTGAACTCTGAATTTGTCCGTCCCGTTCGTCTCGCTCCCCTGGCGTTCGCGGTATTGGTCGTCACCCTAGCCGCCTGCGGAAATGATGGGAGCACCGACCCATCCAGACCCAGCGCGATGGCGGCCGTCAGCCCCGACAGCCAGGACACGGCGGCTGGGGTGAAGATGTCGCAGCCACTGGTGGTGCGTGTGACCGGTGGCGGCGCAACACCGATCGCTGGAGCGACGGTTTCGTGGACCATCGGGACGGGAGGCGGGTCGCTGAGCGACAGCACCTCCACGACCGACGCTGACGGCCTGGCGCAAACGACCTACACGCCGGGGACGTCGGTGGCCACTGCCAATGTGTCGGCAGCGGTCGGGTCGCTCAGAACCAACTTCAAGATCGTACTCGTGGCGGGCCCGCCTGCCGAGCTGCTCAAGTTCGGATCCGATAGTCCCGCCGCAGTCGCGGGGTCGAAGTTGACGCTCAGCGTGAAGCTGGCGGACGCGTTCGGGAACGGCATCGAAAATCAGACCGTGAACTGGGCCGCTGCCGGCGGGTCGATCAGCGCGACGACGAGCACGACCGACAAGGGCGGCGTCGCGTCCGTCACGTACACGCTGGGCGCTGACCCCGGAACCTACACACTCACCGCGACCGTCGAGGGCGTTCCGGTCCAGACGTTCACCATCAAGGCGATCTAGCCCGGGCGCGTCAACGGACGGTCCGGAGCGAAGCCGACGGCCCGTGCAGGACCGCGACGCCATCGCGCTCATCAGCGCGGCCGTGACGAAGCCTGGCGGCGTGTGGGCAGATCTTGGCGCCGGCTCGGGCATGTTCACCCGCGCTCTGGCTACGCTGCTCGGGCCTACCGGGACGGTCTACGCGGTGGATCGCGACCCTGGCGCGCTGCGCGAGCTCGATCGGAGCATTGCCGGCATGGCGCAGGGGGCCAGGGTTCGAACGATCGTTGGCGATTTCACAGCACCCATCGACCTTCCGTCACTCGACGGCGTGGTCGCCGCGAACGCCCTGCACTATGTCCCGTATTCCGACCAGGCAACGGTCGTGCGGCACATTGCCTCGCTCCTCTCCGACGCCGCACCCATCGTGGTCGTCGAGTACGACCGGCGTCACGCGAACCGATGGGTACCGTATCCGATCACCCCGGCAACACTGACCACGCTCGCACGCGATGCGGGCCTCGGCACGCCCGCCCTCCTGGCCACGCGACCATCGCGCTACAGCGGAACGATCTACTCGGCAATCGTTAGGCGTTGACGCGGCTCATCGCAGCGCCGTCAGGCGCGCAAACCGCTCATCGCTCCTGAGCGACGCGAGCTCCGCGTAGTCCCGCACGCCGGGAACGAGAAACCGATTCATCTCATCGAGCGCAGGGCCGAGCAGATCGAGCGCCCGCTGGCGCTGCCCGAGCTGGGCCGCGATTCGAGCCCGATACATCGTCCGTGTAAACACGTAGGGTATGCGTGCCCGCTCGAGCCACGCGTCGCTTGCAGCGGCCGCCGCCGTGTCGTGGCGCCGTGCCGCGATGAGACCCAGATAGCCACGTGCATCCACGTCGCCGGAGTCGCTCGCGAGCGACTCCCTCCACAAGGCACCAGACTCGTCGAGGCGACCGAGCTCGTAGAGCACGCCTGCGCGATCTGCTCGCTGTCGATCCGCCTGGCGGCCCGCGGACGCATCCAGTGCCGAGAGAGCGCGCGCGAGCAGGCGATGCGCGGCCACGGTGTCCCCGCATGCGGCGAACACCGCCGCCGCTTTCCGCAGTCCGTTCACCAACGCCGAACGCGGCTCGAACGGTGTCGCGACCATCGTATCCGCCAGCCGGTCCGCAGCGACGGCGCGTCCGGCCCGCGCGAGAAACGTCAGCTCCATTGCCCAGGCAGGGCCGTAGCTCGCGTCGCGCGTGCGAAGCCACCGCACCACATCGAGGCCCTTCTCGAGGTCACCGCGCACGGTCGCGAGCTGGGCGTAGATGAGGGCGTAGTTCGGGCCCGCCTCCGAGACACCCTGCTCGAGCGTGTGATGGTCCAGCAGTTCCTTCGCCTCGCCGAAGCGGCCGAGCTGCATCGCTTGAAGCGCGAGCGAGTATTCCAGAAACGCAGATCCGGGACGCACCTCGACCACGGCCCGCGCCTGGCGATACGCTCGTTCCCAATCGCCCTCGCACTGAGCGACCTGCTCATCGAGCACGTGGTACTCGTACGGCGGAAGGCGGTCGCGCACGGTGTCGAGCTCGCGCGCGACCGCGACGGTCCGGCCGCATTCACCGAGCAATCGATGGAGAATCGCGGCCTCGACGCGCGCGGCGTAAAACGTCGAGTCGAGCTCGGCCGCGCGCGTAAAGTGGATGAGCGCCTGACGATGGTCGATGCCCCAGACGCGCTGACCGCCCACGAACTCGCGGTAGGCGTCGTACGTCGGCGGCCGGGAAGCGACGCGGACCCAGGAGGCGAGTCGCGGGTCCACGAGCGCCGCGAGACTCCCGACCGTCCGCTGCCTAACGTTCTCGACCGGCGCGGACGGGTCGGCAGCCGCGCCGCCGGTCACATCGAACGCATCCAGCACCTCGCCTCGGGCGACGTCGCTGATCTGCACGTGAAACCGCAGGGCGCTCCCGGCCTTGTAGTACGCACCGGACACCACAGTGCCCGCACCGAGCTGCGCCGCGAGCGTCGCCGGCTCACCCGCCTCGCCAAGTGGAGCGGGCTGCGGTCGAGCGATGTCCTCCGCTCGTGCCGCCCATGCCACCGCGACCACGCCGCTCTGCTCGAGGCCCTGCGACACCCAGTCGCGAGCGATGCCGCCGACCTGTCCGAGCGCGGGATCGCCGGTCCGATTCTCGAACCACGCGACATAAACGCGTTTCCTGTCGACCGCCGAGTCGCTTCGAAGGAGCCAGCGGACGACAGGCGCCAGGCCGAGGCAGACCGTCACGATCGCCGTCAACGTTAGGCGACGCGTCAGGCGCGGCGTCCGGCTCCAACGCGCGATCTCCGGCGCGGCTACCCGGCGATCGCTCTCGACCGAGCCCACCGGCTTCGCTGCGGTTTGGGAGTCACGTGTCGCGGGGCTGGTCGCTCGCGGCGGCTCCCGCTTCAATTGCTGGACGAACGCCGAGAACGCCGGGTCCGGCTCGGCACCGAGAGCATCGCGAACGAGCATCTCATGAACCCGCGCCGCGTCCAGCGCGGCCGTCCTGTCGCCCGCAGCGGCGAACGCCTTGACCAGCTCGAGCGCAATGCGTGAGCTCAAGGGTTCGTGGGCCGCAAGGCGTCGCCACCAGATGACGGCCGCGTGTGCCTTGCCTTCCGTTGTTGCCGCGCGCGCGAGCGACTCGAGCGCCTCGGCGTGGAGCGTCGCGAGCCGCGCGCGTTCGGCGTCGATGAGTTGATCGAGCTCGGCCGAGCCTCGGAGTCGGACGCCATCGAGGAAGGGGCCCTGATAGAGCCGGGCCACTGCGGCAGCGTCTCCGGCGCGGGCAGCCGCGTCGAGCTCCCAGGCGTCGCACGTGACCACCTCGGAATTGAGCCGCAGCGTCGTTGTCCCGACCACCACGTCCGCCGAGGCGGCGTCTCGACGCACGGCATAGAGGGCTTGCCCGATCGAATGCCTGGCGTTCTCCTCGGGGCTTTCCGGCCAGAGCAGCGCGGCGACCCGGTCCCGCTGAACACCCCGAACGCCCGCGGCAACGAGGAGTGCGAGGAAGGAGACACGCTGCGCCGGGGTCGGCTGCGTCGTGCCATCGGGGCGGGTGATGTTCCAACCGCCTAACGTATTGATCCGCAACATGTTGTTGGCCTTCTCGAAAGCACCGATGACGCCGCGATGATCGGGCGATGAATCCCGAAGGCGATCGTGTCTCCCGTTTCGAGCGGACGCCGGATCCGCGCGACGAAGCCACGGGAGACCATGCCGCACCACACGACAACGATCGCGCTCGCAGTATTCCTCCTCTTCCACCCCCAGGAGAACTCCCGGGTGACGAACCGCGACGACGACGCGCCGAACCGCCCGCCGCCAACCCTTCTCAGGGTCACCCGGGGCACGGAACACGGATGCGGGCTGTCGGCCGACGGCCGTGCGTTCTGCTGGGGATCGAATCGGCTCGGCCAGCTCGGGGACGGCGTCGACAGTCCAAACGCGAAAACCGAGGCCGTAGCGGTCGCGACGGCACAAACGTTCGTCGCAATCAGCGCCGGCGCCAATCACACCTGCGCGCTGACGCGCGAGGGCGTCGCGTACTGTTGGGGCCTGAACTTCACCGGCGAGCTGGGTCAGGTCATCGTCCCCGACAAATGCGACGGGTTTCCCTGTAACCGGCGTCCGGCTCGGGTCGAGACCACGATGCAGTTCGACACCATCTCCGGGGGATTTGGCCACACCTGCGCGCTGCGAGGCGGCAGCGCGTTCTGCTGGGGGAGAAACGATCGGGGGCAGCTTGGCAGCGCGCGGTCTGATGACGTGTGTGAGGGCGTGAGGTGCAACGTGTCACCCGTGCGCGTCGAGGGCATCGAGAGCTTCAGCTCGATTGCCGCCGGTGGCGACCACTCGTGCGGAATCGCGGACGGAACGCTCTATTGTTGGGGGTCGAATCAGTATGGCCAGCTTGGCCTGGACTCCTCGATCGAGCAAAGCGCTCGTCCGCTGCGGGTCCCGATAGCCGATCGAGTAGTGTCCGTGACAGCCCACGGTCTTCACACGTGCGCAACAACCGCGAGCGGCCGGCAGAGATGTTGGGGCTACGACGGACCGGGAGGCGGATAAAGGGAGATGACACCAATGATCGCTCGCACATGGCGCGGCGTGGTTCGCGCGCACGATTCCGATCGCTACGCGGCCTATGTCGAAGAGACGGGACTTCGCGCCTTCGGCGAGACGCCGGGCAATCTGGGGGCGCTCCTCCTCCGTCGCCCGCTCGACGACGGAAGCGACGCGACGACCGAGTTCCTCGTCGTGTCGTTCTGGGATTCGATGGACCCCGTGAAGCGGTTCGCGGGGCCTGAACCCGAGCGAGCGGTGTTCTACCCGGAGGACGAGCAGTACCTCGTTAGGCGCGACCTCTCGGTCGACCACTTCGAGGTCGTCGTGCGCCGCTAGCGCGCGCCAGCCAGCGGCACCTGGGCGACCGGTCGCCCGCGCCGGATCGCGCGCTCCCGCCCCTTCCTCGCTTCGACCTCGCGGTTGCGCGGCGGCGCAGTCGTCACCAGTGCGTCGATCAGGCGGTGGGCGATAGCTGTGACGTCATCGACCGCCTGGTTGAACACCGCCTCGTTCGCCTTCGACGGCTTGGTTGTTCCGCTGAGCTTGCGCACGAACTGCAAGGCGCTGGCGCGGATCTCGTCGTGCGTGGCGGGCGGCTCGAAGTTCGCGAGGACCTTGATGTTCCGGCACATGCGTGAATCTCCAGAAGTCGGCTGCGGGTTCTCAGTCGGCGGCCTGCGCGGAGGCCGAACCTTCCATGAGGATGCGCTCGATTCGCGTGTCGGGGATGAGCCAGATGAGCGCTACTGTAACGTAGATCGCGAGCGAGATCCAACGCGACACGAATGCGAGCGGAATGGCCAGCCCATACATCGTGAGCGAGATCCACCCCTTGCGATCCGCGCCGATGGCGCGCGCGAGCGTCGATTGCTGCCCGTGCCGCGAGATCAGCAGTCGCACGAGAATCGTGAACGCCACGCCAGCCATGAACAAGTCCGCGCCGTATAACGCGACCGGGAGCGTGGCAAAGTGGGTGTCCCCCATCCACGCCGTCGCGAATGGCGTGAGCGACAGCCAGAAGAGCAGATGGATGTTTGCCCACAGGATTCGCCCGTCGACCTGCCGCACGGCATGCAGCAGGTGGTGATGGTTGTTCCAGTAGATCGCGACGAACACGAACGAGAGCACGTAGCTGAGGGCCGTGGGGATGAGCGGCCGAAGGGCCTCGAGCGTCTCGCCGTGCGGAGGGCGAAACTCGAGGACGAGAATCGTGATGATGATGGCGATCACGCCATCGGTGAACGCTTCGAGCCGGCCTTTGCTCATGATCCCTCGGGGACGCGATCGCTCGGAGGCCGAGCACACTGGTATGCCGGAAGATGCCAGTGCGCGCGACGGCACGGCAACTCCGCCGATTCGGCTAGGTCTTCTATCGACCGCGGCCAGTCGGCCAATTTTGGCTGCATGCCCACACGCCAGGACTCAATCGCCCCCCTTACGGTGGCGTACTGGTCGCCGAAGTAGAGGATTCACATGCGAGCGCTGTTGATCGGCGGCACCGGCTTCATCGGCTCCTTCCTCACGCCCGAGCTCCAACGACTCGGCGCCGACGTCGCCGTGCTCACCCGCGGGCGGTCCGCGAACCCCGGACCCGAGGGCCTAACGCGGATCACTGGCGACCGCAAACGGCTGCGCGACTCCGAGACCGCCATCCGTGCCTTCGCGCCCGACGTCGTCATCGACCTCGTCCTGAGCTCCGGAACGCAGTCCGGTGAGCTCGTGAGCGTGCTGCGAGGCATCGCCGGCCGGGTGGTTGCCTTGAGCAGCATCGATGTGTACCGCGCGTGCGGCGTGCTCCACGAGCTCGAGGAAGGCCCGCTCGAGCCGGTCCCGCTCACGGAGGAGTCGGCGCTGCGGACGAAGCTCGCGACCTATCCGCCGGCGCAGATCGCCATGGTGAAGCAGGTGTACGGCTGGGTGGACGATGACTACGACAAGATTCCGGTCGAGCGCGCGCTCCTCGAGAACGGCGATCTGCCGGCGACGATCCTCCGGCTGCCAATGATCTACGGACCGGGCGATCCCCTGCACCGCTTCTATCCGCTCGTACGCCGTATGGACGATCGCCGGCCCGCGATCCTCATGAGCACCGCACAGGCGGCGTGGCGTTCACCGCGCGGTTTCGTCGGGAATGTCGCCGCAGCCATCGCACTCGCGGCGATGTCGGACACCGCGGTGGGGCGCATTTACAACGTCGCCGAGCAGCCGTCGTACTCGGAGCTCGAGTGGGCGACGCGGGTCGCGGCGGCGGCGGGGTGGAAGGGCGCGTTCGTCGTTCTCCCATCGGACGAGTTGCCACCGCACCTCAGGATGGCCGGCAACCTCGACCAACACTGGTCCGTCGACACGTCGCGCATCCGGTCGGAGCTCGGCTACAGCGAGCCGGTCGATCTCGATGACGCCATCGCCCGGACGATCGCCTGGGAGCGCGCGAACCCGCCATCGCGGCCGCTCGCGGCGATCGACTACGCCGCGGAGGATGCTGCAATCGCTGGCCGGCATCCAGAGGGCCGACGTTAGGCCGCGTCCCACTGGCCGGCGAGCACCGAGGGCGGCGGGTCCTCGCCGAGCCTGGATAAAAACTCCGTCACCCGCGGCTTGGAGCCAGGTCGCGTGTAGACATCGAGCTTCCGCGTATCGATCACCCACGCGATCACGTTGCCCACTTCGTCCACGTTCTGCGGGAACGGCAGGCTCCGCGAGTCGGGCCCGCCATGCAGGGCATTCACGCCGAACTCCGTCGCGACGACCGGCGGCGACACGAGCGACACCGCGACGCCCGGCGCGGATTCGCTGAGCTCTTGCCGAATGTTCCACGTGATCGCGTTCAGAAAATGCTTCGCGCCGTTGTACGCCGAGCGGAACGGAGTCATCGGCATGCGCCCGAGGACGGAGGAGACGTTGATGATGTGGCCGCTGCCCCGCTCCTTGAAGTGCGGCAGAACTTCCTGCACGCCGTAGATCACCGACTTGATGTTGATCCGGATCATATCGTCGATGTCGTCGTCCGTGAGGGCAGTCGGCAGCCGCGTGATTCCACGTCCGACGTTGTTGACCAACACGTCCACGTGGCCGAAGTGTTCGATTGCCGTACGAGTGAGGCGTCGGACATCGTCGCGCTTCGTGACGTCCGCGACGACCGGCAGCGCGTTCTTTCCGCAGCGCTCTGCGACCGCCCGCAGCTCGGGTCCCCGACGGGCCACCAGCGCGACGGATCCTCCTCGCGACGCGACCGCGCTCGCCGCGGCGGCGCCGATGCCCCCGCTGGCTCCGGTGATGACGACGACTTTCCCTTGCATTGACACTCCTTGGGTGACGACGAGCAGATTAGTCGATCGTGTCCCCGTTCGCATGCCCGTGAGACTCGCAACGGTCAACGACGTTCCCGCGCTCGTGCGCGTCATCAACCGCGCCTACGTGGTCGAGGCGCATCTCTTTCACGGGGATCGCACGGATGAGGCCGAGGTGCGCGAGCGCCTCGAGCGACCGAACGCGTGCTTCCTCGTGATCGATGCCGGCGATGGCGGGCTGGCGGGAGCGGTGTTCGTGGAGTTGCTCGGCGAGCGCGGATACTTCGGCATGCTGTCCGTCGATCCGGACTGGCAGGGACGTGGGCTCGCTCGCCAGCTCATCTCGGCGGCGGAGGCACACGCGATGGCAGCGCGGTGCGAGTTCATGGACATCGACGTCGTGGACCTGCGCACCGAGCTTCCGGCGTTCTACACGCAGTTCGGCTACGTGGCAGCCGGATCGACACCATATGAGAGCGAGGCCGCGAAGGTTCCGGTGCGAATGGTCCGTATGACCAAGGCATTGAGCCCGAGAGCTCCGGCATCCAGAAAGCAGCCGTGACGCGGATGCAACGGAAACGACTGATCAGGCGGAGCGGCTCCGGCGACGTTAGGCCCGCTCGAACGGACCCTCATGAAATGATCCGTTTTGATCAGCAGGTTCCGTTGTATCCGCATTTCCGTAGGTCTGGATGCCTGCGCGTCAATTCTCCGCCCTGAGTGCCACGACCGGATCGACTCGCGAGGCTCTGCGCGCAGGCAGCCAGCTCGCGCCCGCCGCCACCAACATCAGTAGACTCGGTACTCCGAGAAAGATGACGAGGTTGATGGGCGCTCCGCGCATTACGTGAATCGCGACGAGGAACGCCAGCGCGAACCCTACGATCGCGCCAATGCCGACGACGCGCAGCGTCTCCCGCACGATCTGCCTGACGACTCGCGCGGTCGTCGCGCCGAGCGCGATGCGGACGCCGATCTCCGCGGTGCGGTGCGACACCGTGTACGCCACCACCGCGTAGATCCCGATCGCCGCGAGGACGAGGAGCAGCGGACCCAGCACGACGAACATCCGGGCCGGGATCTTCCGCAGGAACAGGTTCTTGTCCACGTGCTCCACGAGCGTCCGCACGTCGTACACGGGCAGCGTCGGGTCGAGCTCGCGCACGATCCGCTGCAACTGCGGCGCGAGCAGAGTCTCGGATCCCACCCGCGTCCGCAGGTGAATCTCACCGGCGGCCATGGGCCGGTCGCGGTACGACAGGTAGATGATCGGCTTCGGCGTCTCGCCGAACGCGTCATACGTGGATGTCCTCGCCACGCCGACGATCGTATACGTCCTGCCCCGCGTCGTGAGGCGACGCCCGAGCGGCTCGCCGCCCCCAACGTACTCACGCACGAACTCCTCGTTCACCACCGCTTGCGGCGGCGCATCGCCGTCGGTGAGCTCAACGAACGAGCGGCCCGCGCGAAGCGGAATCCCCATCGTTCGGAAGTAATCCGGCGTCACGGTGTTACTGAGCGCGAGATCCCGGCCCGCGTCCGATCGTGCGCGGCCCTCGAGCTCGAACGCGCGCACGGGCAGGCCATGGATGTCGAGCGGTACCGACGACGCGATCGCGGCCGCTTCCACCGACGGCAGTGCGCGCGCCTTCTCCAGGAGCCTCGCCGCAAATAGCCGGGCGGCGGTGGAGTCGGCGTTCCGCCCGGTCAGGTCGTACGCGGCGAGCAGCACGCCTTGCTGCCGAAAGCCTGGATCCATCCCGCGAGTTTCGCTGAAGCTCCTGTAGAAGAGCGCCGCAGCGACGAGCACGACGACAGCGAGCGCCACCTGCGCGCCCATCAGCGTGTTCCGCAGCCGTCCCTTCGGTGCCATCCGGCTCCCGGAGCGCAACTCGCTGTACGCATTCACGCGCGAGAGCTGCAGCGCCGGCGCCGCGCCGAAAATCAGCCCGGACAGGAGGCCTAGCCCGATAGCGAACGCGAGCCCCGTTCCGTCGAGGCTCGTCTGAAACCGGATGGGAAAGGCCCCGATCATGGGGACGGCACGCAGCGCGTTCGTGCCCCACGCCGCGATGAACGTCCCGAGCACCGCACCGAGCAACGCCAGCAGGAGACTCTCGGTCATGAGCAGGCTCACGACACGCCACCGGCTCGCACCTAACGCCTGCCGAATGCCGACCTCTCGGCGCCGCGCCGTGGCGCGCGCGAGGATGAGATTCGCCGTGTTCGCACAGACCGCCAGCAGCAGCACGAGCATGATGCCCTGCAGGATCGCCAGCGCGCCGACCAGCATCTGCTGCGGTCCGCGCGGCGTCTTCCAGAACGGGAAGAGGTCGATCGACACCGCGGCGTTCGTCTCGGGATACAGTCGGCCGAGCGCCGCCATGGCAGCGGCCGCCTCGCCCACCGCCTGCTCGCGTGTCGCGTTAGGCCGGAGCCGGGCCAACATGTCGTAGCCGCGCGAGGTGCGGTCCTCGAGCTCTCGCGATCCCGTGAACAGCACCGGCGCCATCGTCGCCGGGATCCAGAGATCGAAATCGAGCATCGTCACGGTGCCCTGAAACCTGGCCGGCGCGACGCCGATGACGGTGAGGTCCTGCCCATTGACCAGAATCCGGCGGCCCACGACATCCGACCCGCCGCCCAGTCGCGTCTTCCAGAATCCGTGCGAGACGACCACGACGGGCTGGCCGCCCGATGTCGAGACCTCGTCCGGCGTCGGAAAGCGGCCTAACGACGGCTCGAGCCCGAGGGCCGAGAAGTAGTTGCCGGAGACGAGCTGTCCGTATGCCCGGACCGTGTTCGGCGGGGCCCCGATCGTGAGCGGCACCATCTTGAACAACAGGATCTCGCGGAACGATGTCAGCCGCTCACGCAGATCGTGGTACTCGAGCCACGACGTGCCGACGTGCGACCCGATATCGCTCCTGGGCTCGATGAGGAGGAAGCTCGCGGCGTTGCGAACGCCAGGCAGCGGTTTGAACACGAGTCCCTGGATCCACGAGAAGATCGCCGCGTTGACGCCAATGCCGATGGCGAGTGAGACCACCACGACCGTGGTGAGCACCGGCATGCGGACGATCGCGCGGGCGGCCTGTCGTGCGTCGCGGCCGAGGTGGTCGAGCCAGGTCATGAGCGAAGGGGGACGGGCGACTGCCGGGGGACGGGAAACGGGAAACGGGAAACGGGAAGACGCGTGTCATTCCGAGCGCAGCGCCGCAGGCGCGGAGGCGAGGAATCGAAGGCATCCGGGTAGAGGGCCCCTCTTTCGGGACGCCTGCGATTCCTCGCGGCGCTCGGAATGACAACGTGGCGTCCAGCGACTCACGAATTGTCAGAATTCGATAAGACCCAACCCACGGAGGTACTGCTTCGAGATCTCGGCCGACTCCTTCGGGGTCCGCCCGCTGTCGGGCACCTGATCGAGCTCGACCACGGCCCACCCGTCGAACCCGACCGCCTTCAGTGCCTGGAACACAGCCGGCAGGTTCACGCGGCCGCGTCCGAGCTCGACGAACCGGTAGGATTCCGGACCACCATCCGGCGCGGGACTCTCGACATCCTTTATGTGCAGGAAGAGCAGCCGACCCGCGTAACCGCGGATGGCTTCCGCCGGGTCGCCGCCACCCTGCGCGTAGTGCGCGACGTCGAGCTCCAGCCGCACGAGCCGCGAGTCCGACGCGTCCATGACTCGGCGGATGTCCGACGGCGACTGGCTGAGAGCCCCCATGTGCGGGTGCAGTGCGAGCGTCACGCCGATGTCGGCCGTGCGCCGACCGAGCTCGCTGAGCGCCCATCCCATGCGGCGGTAGTCCTCGGCGGAGGGCTCGCGACCCGCAGGTCGCTCGTCAGTGACCTGCAGATAGAGTCCGCCGACCTGGCGCAGGAAGCGCGCGTTGCTCACGTGCAGCGCCAGGTTCGAGTCGAGCTTTGCCGGATCCAAGGTCACACTTCCGCTGGACAGCGCGACGAGCGTGAGCTTGCGCGAGGCGAGCAGCGCTTTCAGCTCTTCGGGTCTTTCGCCCCACCTGCGGACGGCCGAATCACGGAGCTGGATCCCCCCGAAGCCCAGGTCGGCAATGTCGTCGATCGCCTGCGGGTCGTTGCCTCCCCAGGTGATCGCGGCGTATCCAAACCGGAGAGTGGCCGCGGTGCGCGACGAGCCTAACGCGCCGCAGGGCCAGGGACTGCATACGAGCGCCGTGAGCGTTGCGCCCTCGCGTAAGAACTGGCGTCGATCGATCGGTCGAGGCGCTGGGAGGATGGGCACGCTGGAAGGTGCATCTCGTCGAAACAACGTGCCAGGTCCGGTGGTGTCCCGTGAAGGTCCTCACCGACGGTTGACCACCCGCGCTTCGGGCCCTCGATCTTGCTCCTTCAACTCGCGTACGTGCACGGCGCCCTGCTCCGGTTCGATCGCTCGCCCGTGCGCCTTCATCCACGCCTGCGTGAACTCGGCGCCGAGCAGCAGGATCAGCGCCGCGTAGTAGATCCAGACCAGCAACACTGCGAGCGCGCCCGCTGCGCCGAACGCGCTGCCCGGGTTGCTCTGTCCGATGTAGAGCCCGATGAGGAACTTGCCGATCACGAAGAAGACCGCGGTCGCGACGGCACCAACCCACACGTCACGCCAGCCAACGTTCGCGTCAGGCAGGACCTTGAACATGGCGGCGAACAGAAGCGCGATGACCGCGAACGACAGCACGAAGTTGAGCACCTGCGCCACCGTCTCGCCGAACCCCCCAAAGAGCGCCTGCCCCGCGGCACTCAGCGCGGCGGTGAGTGCGAGCGAGACGAGCGTCAGGAACGCGATCCCGAGGACCATTCCCAGCGACAGGAACCGTTTGGTGATGAAGTTCTTGACCCCGCCGCGCTGCGGGTCGGGCTCGACCTCCCACGCCCGGTTGAGCGCCTGCTGGAGCGACACGAACGCACCCGTCGCGCCGAACACGAGCCCGGCAATGCTCAGCACCAGGCGGATGCCGGTGCCCGACTCGGTCCGCTGTTGTGCGCTCATCATCATGGTCTGAACCTGCCGCGCTACCTCCTGGCCCATCACCGCCTGAAACTGGCCGGTGAGCGCCTCGCGCACCTGCCCCGCGTCCCAGATGAGGCTCGCGACCTGGAGCAGGATGACGAGCAGCGGTGCGAGCGCGAAGACGGTGAAGTACGAGAGCGCCGCGGCCATCCAGGTCGCGTCGTCGTCGAAAAATTCCTTGAACGTGGCCTTGCCCAGCGCGAGAGCCTGCTTCGGTCCGATCACGGCGTCCTCCAACAGCATCTGCCGAGCTGTTGATAGGGCACGCGCCGTGCCGCGGTCGCCGGGAGCAGACGTCAGAGATCCCCTCGCTTCAGCGCGTCCACGGCGTAGTGACACGCGCGCGCGGTCAGCGCCATGTACGTCAGCGACGGGTTCTGGTTCCCGCTCGAGGCCATGCAGGCCCCGTCCGTGACGAAGACGTTAGGCACGTCCCATGTCTGGTTCCAGCCGTTCAGCACCGACGTCTTCGGATCGCGCCCCATCCGCGCCGTGCCCATCTCGTGATTCGTGTTGCCCGGCGTGCTCGGTCCGCGCGAGTCGGGCCGGATGTCCTTCGCGCCCGCCGCCTCCAGCAGCTCCGCCGCGGTCACGTTCATGTCGCGGTGGATCGCCAGCTCGTTGTCACTCCACTCGCACTCGATGTGCAACGTGGGAATCCCCCAGGCGTCCACGAGCGTGGGATGCAGCGTCGCGCGATTGTTCGGGTTGGGCAGCATCTCACCGAAGCCCCCGAAGCTCATCGTCCACGGCCCGGGACGCGTTAGGCCCTCCTTGAACGCGAGGCCAAGGCCCGACGCCCTCGCCTTCGCCTCCCACCCCGCGCGCCCCGCGCCACCCTGGAAGCCGTAACCGCGAATGAAGTCGGGGTGTCGCGTGGTCACGTTGCGGAAGCGGGGCACGTAGATGCCGTTCGGCCGCTGGCCGATCGTCTGCCGGTCGCTCCAGCCATCGAACGTTCCGCTCGCCCCGCCCCACTTGATATGATCCATGATGTTGCGCCCGACCTGCCCGCTCGAGTTCGCGAGACCGTCCGGATGGCGCGCCGTGGCAGAGTTGAGCAGGATGCGCGCGCTCTCGAGCGCCGACGCGCACAGGAACACGACGCGGGCCGTGTACTCACGCGTCTCGCGCGTGCGCGCATCGACGACCAGCACGCCCGACACCCGATTCGTCCGCTCATCGTACACCAGATGACGTGCGATGCTATACGGCATGAGCGTCAGGCGTCCTGTTGCCTCGGCGGCTGGCAACGTGGCGTTCACGCTGCTGAAGTACGACCGCGTGACGCAGCCACGATGACATGGGCCACAGTAGTGACACGCGGCCCGCCCATTGTGCCGCTCGGTCAGTATCGCCACGCGCCCGATCGTCAGCACGCGATCCCGCCCGAACTTCGCGGCCAACCGATCACGCACGTGCGTCTCGACGCAGTTCATCGCCATCGGTGGGAGAAATGGCCCGTCCGGCAGATGCGCGAGTTGCTCCGCCTGCCCGCTCACACCGATGAATCGTTCGACGAGGTCGTACCAGGGGGCGATGTCGGCATAGCGGATGGGCCAGTCGACCCCGATGCCATCGCGCAGGTTCGCCTTGAAATCCAGGTCGCTCCAGCGATAGACCTGGCGACCCCAGATGATCGACTTCCCACCGACCTGCCGCGCGCGGAACCAGTGAAAGGCCTTGTTCGCGGGCGTCGAATACGGGTTGTCGACGTCGTCCACCCAGAACTGGTGGCTCATCTCATCGAACGTCACGGAGTTCCGCTGCACGGCCTGGCGACGCGCGACGGTCCGGCGGTCGCCGAGGCCGCGGAACGGCATCGCCCATGGCGGCGTGTGCTCGCGGTAGTCCTTGTTAGGCACGATGGGCCGGCCGGCGTCGAGGACGAGCGTGCGAAGCCCGGCCTCGGTCAGCTCCTTGGCCGCCCAGCCGCCCGTCATCCCCGACCCGACGACGATCGCGTCGTACTCCGGAGCGGAGCGCCGCATGCGTCAGCCCTCCCGCGCGCCGAGCGGCGCGCAGCCGTCGTAGCGCGTCGCGCGAGGCCAGGTGCCGAGCGTCCGGCGCATCGCCACCTCCGACGTGCAGTAGCCGAACACCGTCGTGTACTTGAGCATGGCGAACCAGTGCTCGTTAGGCTTCGCTCCGCCGGTGCGGCGTCGGGCGGCAACGTGCTCGTCGAACCCGGTGAGCACGGCCACCTGGTCACGCTCGTCGCAGTCGGCGAAATCCTTTCCGTGTCGGCCGCGACACGTCGCATCGAGCTCCCGGAGTCCGGCGAGAAACCGGTCGCGCTCGTCGGGGTCGTACCAGTCCGCGAGCATCCGGTCGATGAACGTCACGACGTCGGCGTCCGTCGCGCCCGGCGTGTCGCTCGCGGGAATGATCCGCTCGGCGGCAATGATGACCGTGCGACGCGCATGGGCGTCCAGAACTCCACTGCTCTGCCCGGCTTCGCGAACCTGCACACCGAACGCGAGAAGCTCGTCGGGCGTGAAGCCGTCGAGGCATTTGAGCCCCGCCGTCGCCATCAGAAATCGAATGAGCTCGCGACGTTCCATTTTGGGGGTTCCCGATTCCCGATTCCCCCAAGGTGTCGTCGGAAGCCGGCGCTTTCAACAAGCTCGCCTGAGGACGTTGTAACCCGAGCGGCAATGTCGTCCCTGGACGCGCGCAGGTCCCGGCAGCAGGTTGGTCGCCGAGCGACGATGCTCTCAACCGTACCGACACAACCTCGTTCGAGGTCCGGTGCGTCTGTGAGATTCGATGCCGACCGCTGGCAGCGTGTGGAGCAGGTACTCGACCGGGCGTTGACCCTCGAACCGGCGAAATGGCCTTCCATGCTGGACGAGGCCTGCAGCGGCGACCCCGAGCTCCGCGCCGAGGTGGAAGCTCTCCTCGTCAAGCTCCCGCAGGCCTCCGGCTTTCTTTCCTCACAGCCCCATGGCGTCGCCGCTGCACTCCTTCAATCGCCGGAAGGAGGCGCTAACCCGTCCGTGGGGCGTCGAATCGGACCGTATCTCATCGAGCGGGAGATCGGCCGGGGCGGTATGGCGCGGGTCTTCCTCGCGCATCGCGCGGACGGCGGGTTCGAGCAGGAAGTCGCCATCAAGCTGCTGCGCCCGGGGTTGGATTCCGAGATCGATCTCGAGCGACTCCGCACCGAACGGCAGATCCTCGCGAGGCTCAACCACCCGAACATCGCACGCCTGCTCGACGGAGGCGTGACCGACGACGGATTCCCGTACCTGGTGCTCGAGTACGTCAACGGCGCGCCGATCGACCGCTACTGCACCGAGCACGCGCTACCGCTGGCTCGGCGCCTCGAGCTGTTCGCGACCGTGGTCGAGGCGACGCAGTACGCGCATCAAAATCTCGTCGTCCACCGCGACCTCAAGCCATCGAACATCTTCGTCACAACCGATGGGAGGGTGAAGTTGCTCGACTTCGGGCTGGCCAAGCTGCTCGAGCAGCGCGAGGGCAGCATGGAGCCGCGCCTAACACATACGGGCCAGCGATGGATGACGCCGGCGTATGCCGCTCCCGAACAGATCCGTGGCGAGCCGATTACCACGCTCACCGATGTGTACCAACTGGGGGGCATCCTGTACGAATTGCTCACGGGACAGCTGCCCTTCCCCCTGCGTGGCCGCAGCCTCCACGAGCTCGAGGAAGTGGTGCTGCGCGAGGAGGCCGCACCGCCGTCCTCGGTAAGCGCAGCGCATCGAGTCCTGCGAGACGACATCGACGCCATTGTGCTGAAGGCGCTCCGAAAGGAGCCTGATCGGCGCTACGCCTCGGCGGCAGCCATGCTGGATGACATCGGCCGATTTCGCGACGGCCGCCCGCTCCTCGCTCGCCCCGACAGCGCGACGTACCGGACGCGGAAGTTCGTCGACCGTCACCGCCTCGCTGTGGTCACGAGTGCGGCGATCGTTGCGCTTATCGCCGGCGCGGCCATTCGTGAGGTGTCGCTGCGCGCTCGAGCCGAAGCCGAGGCAAGCAAGGCGAGGGCGGTCGAGAACTACCTGGTGAGTGTGTTCGATGTCGCCGATCCGTTCGCGCCACCGAACCTCCGATCCGGAGACGTGACGGCGCGCGCGCTGCTCGACCGCGGTGCGGCGAGGGTGGATTCCGTTCTCGCCGGCCACGCCGAGAATCAGGCCGAGCTCCGCACCGTGTTCGGCCGAGTTTACTCGAACCTCGGACTCTTCGAGCAGGCGGCCGCGCAGCAGCGGCGCTCGCTCGCCGAGCGCAGAACACTGTATGGGCCGCGCCATCCGGCGGTTGCCGAAGCCATGGACGCCCTCGGGCAGACACTGACGGCGCAGGACAAGCTCGACGAGGCGGAGCCGTTGCTCCTCGGCGCACTGGCGCAACGTCGGTCGTTCTTCGGAAATCAGGACACAGTGGTAGCGGCGAGCATCGACCACGTGGCCCAGCTTCACCAGGCACGAAACGACTTCGCCGGGACGGATTCGCTCTTTCGACAGGCGCTCGCGATTCGCCGGGCCGTCCTCGGACCGCGTGACCTCGGGGTCGCGATGGGCCTCAACAACCTCGGGCTGTCGCTGTTCTGGAAGGGCGCCTACGATGACGCCGAGCCGCTGTATCGCGAGGCGCTCGCGATACAGGTGGAGAAGCTCGGGAAGGATCACCCCTACACCGCACAAACGCTGCAGAACCTCGCCCAGGTGCAGCAGTTCCGAGGCAAGATCGACGAGGCCGAGGCACTGTACCGCCAGTCCCTGGCGGCAAAGCGTAAGTCGTTAGGCAACGCACACCCGAGCGTCACGATCGGTCTCAACAATCTCGGCGCGATGCTCATCCGGGAAAAGGGCGACTGGGAGAAGGCCGAGCCGCTGGTTCGCGAAGCGCTCGCGCTCGACCGCCAGATGTTCGGCGAGAACCACGCGAACGTGGCGGCAAGTCTCGACAACCTCGGCACGATCCTCCGTGACAAGGGAGACTTCGACGAAGCCGAGCGCACGTACCGCGAGGCCCTCTCGGTGAACCGGGCCGTCCTGGGCCCGAAGGCCACCGCTGTCGCGCTGAGCATGAACAACATCGGCAGCGTGCTGCGGCTCGAGGGCAAGCCCGACAAGGCGATTCCGTTTCTGCGCGATTCACGCGATCTGTACGCGTCGCTGCTCGGCACGAAGCACACGTATACGCTCACCGTCCACCAGAGTCTCTCCCAGGCATTGCGCGAGAGCGGCAAGCTGCGCGACGCCGAGCGATCGTTCCGTGAGGTGGCAGACCTGGTCGACCGCGACAAGCCCGCGCAGCAACCGTTGTTCGTCAGGGCTCAGCTGGGGCTGGGTCAAACGCTGACGGCGCAAGGGCGCGCCTCCGAGGCGCTGCCCCTGCTGGAGAAGGGCGTCGAGATGGCGGTTGCCAGGCTCGGCCCGGACCATCTCGCGACGGCCGATGGTCGCTTCGGGCTCGGGATGTGTCTCATGGCGCTCGGGCACTACGACAAGGCCGAGGCGGAGCTGCAGGCGGCCTACGCAATCGTGGACAGGAAGAGGCGATCGCAGCCCCGCCTCTTCTCACGAATCGCCGACGCGCTCGCGCGCGATTACGCCGCGTTAGGTCGCCCTGCCGACGCCCTGCATTACGCAACGGAGGCGAGCTCACGCACGGTGGCTCCTCGTTCTGTGCGACAATAGATTTGCCGAGCCCGACCGAGAATCCCCTGTCGCCAGGCGCGGCCATGTCGATCCTCAGCGTGCTTCAGTGGCTAGCCGCCACGCGGTGGAGCGTCGCGCTGCACGAGTCGGCTTACGTGTGGCCACTCCTGGAATCCACCCACGTCCTTTGCCTCGCACTATTCGCAGGCACCGCGGTGATGCTCGACCTGCGGCTGCTCGGTGTCGCGATGACGCGCATCCCCGCCTCGGGGTTCACGCAACGCCTGTTGCCGTGGACCCGCGGCGCGTTCGTCATCATGGTCGTCACCGGTGTCCTGCTCTTCACCGCCACGCCCGTCGACTACTACCGGAACCTGAGCTTCCGGATCAAGCTGATCCTGATGGCCGCGGCCGGGCTCAACGTGTGGTTCTTTCACGCGCGCACGCGGCGGCGAATCGCTGCTTGGGGCGTCGCGGCGACCCCGCCCACCGCTGCTCGCGTGGCAGCGATCGTGTCACTCGCCGCGTGGACCGGCGTAGTGATCGCGGGCCGCCTCGTGGCCTACGAGGATTCGCCGACACGCCTGCTGGCACGCATTTCACCGTGGATCTTCCCGGCTATCGAGTCGACCCACTTGCTGGGGTTGTGCGCGCTGGGCGGCACGCTGCTGATCGTCGACCTCCGCATGCTCGGCCTCGGCCTAACGAGTCAATCGGTGTCGCAGCTCGCCACCGCGGTGCATCCGTGGCTCAAGGCGAGTCTCGCGCTGATGGTCTCGACCGGGCTACTGCTCTTCGCGTCGGAGGCCGGCAGGGTCCTGCACACCCCGTCGTTCTGGGTCAAGATCGCCACCTTGCCGGTGGCCATTCTCTACACGTTCACGTTGCGCACGCGCGTCGCGGCGCAGTCGGTCGACACATCGCGGCGCACCCGAGTGACGGCGACCGTGTCGCTGCTGCTGTGGTTCACCGTGGCAGCAGCGGGTCGCTGGATCGGGTTCTCGTCCTAGGAGTCGTTGGCTGGGGACTGGGACCGGGGACTCGGGACTTAAGGGACCGGGAGCGGGGAACAGGGAACTGTGACTCCGCGTGGAGCGCCGGTTCCCAGTCCCCAGTCCCCAGTCCCCAGTCCCTACGGTACGATCTGCGGCTTCCCGATCTGATACTCCTTCGGCGGCTCCGCACCCTGCAGGTTCTTCACGAAATAGTCCCACCGCCGCCGCATGATGTAGTTGCTGTCCACGCCATACCCGTGACGCGCGTGCGGCAGCATGATCAGGTCGAAGTCCTTCCCCGCCTTCACCAGCGCGTCCACCACGAGCTGCGTGTTCTCCGCCGGGACGTTGTCGTCCATCTGCCCGTGAATGAGCATCAGCTTCCCCTTCAGGTTCTTCGCGTATGTCTCATTGGCCTCGGCCGCGTAGTTGTCACCGTTCCCGTTCTTCTCCAGCAGGCCCTGGTACCGCTCGCCCCAGTCATCCTCGTAGTTCCGATTGTCATGATTGCCCGACTCGGCGATCCCGACATCGAAGAAGTCCGTGAACTTGAACATCGCGCTCGCGGTGGCGAAGCCACCGCCCGAGTGGCCCCAGATCCCCACCTTGTCCACATCGATGAACGAGTACTTCTGCGCCAGCTCCTTGATGCCCGCCACCTGATCGGGGATCGTGTTGTCGCCCATGTGTCCGTAATACGTGTCGTGGAACGCCTTCGAACGGCCCGGCGTGCCCATGCCATCGATCGCCACGACCACGAAGCCAAGCTCCGCGAGCGCCTGATGGTCCCCGCGCGCCGGTGAAAAGCTGCGCGGCCCGACACTCCCGCTCTGCGGCCCGGGATAGATGTAGTCGATGATTGGGTACTTCTTCGCGGAGTCGAGCTTCGACGGCGTGAACATGAGACCGTAGATGTCGGTCTTCCCGTCGCGCCCCTTCACCGTGAAAGGGGTCGGCGGCTTCCAGCCAGTCGCGAGCAGGCGTGAGATATCCGCCTTCTCCAGCGTTTGCAGCACCTTGCCGTTCGCGTCACGGAGCACCGTCACAGGCGGGACCACCGGCGTCGAGTAGGCGTCCACGAAGTACTTCCCGTCAGGCGACGCGGTGATCACGTGGTTCGCGTTCTCCGGCGTGAGCAGCGTCTGGCCCTTCCCGTCGAACCCTATCCGGTAGAGGTGCTGGAAGTACGGATCGCGGCTCGGGTCTTTCCCCTGTGCCATGAAGTAGATCTGGCGCGCCTTCTCGTCCACGCGGACGAGATCCTCGACGTTGCCGTCGCCGGTCGTGATGCGGTTCTTGAGCTTGCCCGTCGTCAGGTCGTACAGGTAGAGGTGGATCCAGTTATCGCGCTGCGACCACCAGATCAACTCGTTCGACGCCGGCAGCGGACGCCACAGGTTCTCCGGCAGCGACGCGTCGCCCACCTGGGTGTTCGAGTGCTCCTCGAACAGCGTCTTCACCTCGCCGGTCCTCGCGTCGGCCACGCGGAACCACGCGGTCTTGTGGTCGCGCGAGCTCGAGATGAACGCGAGGTGCGAGCCATCGGGGTACCATTGCGCGTCGCAGATCTCGCCGCCGCAGTTCACGTGGTCCGATACGGTCGAGCGATGGGCATCCGGCGGCATGTCGAGCCGAAGCACGTGCGCGCCACCGTTAGGCAGCAGATGAATGATCACCCGGCTGATGCGGAAGATCACGCTGTCGCCCGGATACGGGTAATGCCACGCGTCGAGCTTTGGCGCGCCGACGTTCGTGGAGACGAGATACATCTCGCGCGTCCCTCGCTCGTCCTGCTGGTACGTCGCGATCTGCTTCGAATCCGGGGACCAGGTGAGCACCGGCCGATCGCTGTGTACCCAGCCCGCGTTGTCGGTCGCGTAGCCAAAGTCCTTGACGCCGTCGGTCGTCAGCTGCACGTCCTTCCCGGTGGCAAGCTCGCGCGCCCAAAGGTTGTAGTCCTTGATGTAGGCGGCCCACTTACCGTCGGGTGAGACACTCGAGTTCGCCGGGGCGCGACTGTCCGACGCCGTCGAATCAGCCGCCACGCACGTGTACGCCTGCAGGTCGCACTTCCAGCGACCGCGAGGCAGGTTCACCGTGATGGACCGATTGTCCTTCGACAGGTCGAGCGTCTGAAATGGCAGACGTGTGCCCTCCACTCTGCCGCCTGACGCCGCCGCCAGCGCCGCCGCGAGCCGAGTCTGATCGAAGAGCGGCTCACGCGTCCGCTTCGCGGGCTCCACGACGATGAATGCGCTGCCCGTCGTCACCGTGGTCCGATACCACAGCCGCCCATCCGCGAGCCACGTCGGGCGGAACCCGAGGCCGGTCACCAGGGGCACCGTATTGGTGCCGAGGAATTTCTCTGCCCGGGCATAGTCCTCGGCAGTGAGCTTCTTCGACTCCTGCGCGGCGGCCGGTCGGGCGGTGAGAAACGGGAAAGCGGTCGCGGCGGCGACCAGGGCAGCGTGATAGAGGCGCATAGGGGAAAGGCAACGTGGTTGAATCGCGAGCGCCGACTACGCTCGGCACCAGAGACGGCTACGGCACAGGTACGGCGACGCGCTGGTCCGCACGACTGGATCGAGCACGAAGAATACGAGCGACGCGCATAGTACGTTAGGAACACGCACCTCGACACGACCAAACCTGCCATTACATACTGGACCGGTCGACGACCGAGGGCGACGCGATGGGGGCCCCAGACAAAGACGCCGGCCGAACCGTGGACAACGGTCGGGACGAGCCAGAAGGTGACCAAGGGACCAACGGGCCAGTACCCGGGGATCCGCTGCAGGAGCGCATCGCCAAGCTCGAGGCGCGACTTGCAGACATGCCGCCGGATCCCGACGCTCATGTGAACGCGCTCTACGGCGGAATCCGGTCGCTGGTTGGTGAGCTGATCCGCCGGCGGCGGCAAGCGGAACAAACGTGCGAGACGCTGACGCGAGTGCTCGAGGCCACGAGCGATGCGTTCGTCGCGCTCGACGCCGACTGGCGGTACACATACGTCAACGCCCACGCCGGGCAGTTGTTCAATCGCGATCCGGCCTCGCTCATCGGGAAGCACATTTGGACCGAGTTCCCCGAAGGCGTCGGGCAGCCGTTTCAGCACGAGTACGAGCGCGCTGCCAGGGACGGGAGGCCACATCAGATCGAGGCGTACTACGCGCCGTACGGAAAGTGGTTCGAGAATCGGATTTATCCGTACGCGGGCGGGCTCGCGATCTTCTTTCAGGACGTCACCGAACGGCGTACAGCCGAGGCGCGGTTGCGCGAGAGCGAGCAGCGGTACCGATCGCTGTTCGACCATCACCCCGACGCGGTGTATTCGTTCGATCGCGAGGGCCACTTCGTCAGCGCCAACGCGGCGTGCGAGGGATTTACCGGCTACGCCCCGGAAGAGCTGATCGGAAAGCCGTTCGCCCCGATCATCGTACCCGAGAATCGTCTGCGCACGCTCGAGCGATTCCGCGCGGTCATGGCTGGCGTCGCCACGAGCTACGATGAGACGATTCTCCACAAGAGCGGGCGTCGCATCGAGGCGAACATCACGGCCCTCCCGATCGTGGTCGACGGCAACGTGGTCGGCATGTATGGGATCGCGAGGGACCTGACGGCGCGGCGCGAGCTCGAGGCCCGACTGCACCAGGCCGAGAAGATGCAGGCGGTCGGGCGGCTGGCAGCGAGCGTCGCCCATGACTTCAACAACCTGCTCACGATCATCCAGAGCTGCGCCGCGATGATCACGACCGAGCTGCCGGAGTCCAGCCAATCGCACGCGGACGCGCAGGAGATCCTCAAGGCATCGCAGCGGGCGAGCGAGCTGACACAGCAGCTGCTCGCGTTCAGCCGGAAGCAGGTCCTGCAGCCGCAGCGCGTCGACGTCAATCACCAGATCACGTCGTTCCTCGGAATGCTGCGGCGCGTCATGGGCACCGACATCCACGTCGAGACCGAGCTTGCCGCGAATGCCTGGCAGGTGTTCGCGGATCCGGGTCAGCTCGAGCGGGTGCTCATGAACCTGGGCGTCAACGCGCGGGACGCGATGCCTAACGGCGGAACCCTTCGGCTGTGCACGGAGAACGTCGTGCTCGACGTCGTTCACGTGAGCGACGCGGTGGGCCTCTCGCCCGGGGCCTACGTGCGCATCGTGATCGAGGATACGGGAACGGGTATCGATCCGTCGGTACTGCCACACATCTTCGAGCCGTTCGTGACGACGAAGCCGCAGGGACTCGGCACGGGCCTTGGCTTGTCGACGGTGTATGGCATCATCCAACAGACAGGCGGCACGATCCGCGTCGACACGACGCTCGGCCGAGGGAGCCGGTTTTCGGTGTATCTGCCGCGGGCGGAGGACGATTCCTTGAGAAGGACGGCGTGACTGGCGACTGGCGACTGGCGACTGGCGACTGGCGCCTATTTCCGCAGAAACGAGATCAGCACGGGATTCACCATATCCGTCCGCTCCATGTGCGGCAGGTGCCCCGCGCGCTCGATCGGATGGTACTGTGCCTGCGGGATCGCCTTCCGAACGCCGTCCGCATACTTGATCGGCACCGTGCTGTCCTGCATTCCCCAGATGAGCAGCGTCGGCTTGCCTAACGCCCCAACGCGCGCATAGACCGAGTCCAGCGGCGGGCCGGCGGCGTTCTCCGTCAACGTGGACAGCAGCGCTCGGCCAAACCCGTGATATTGCATCTGAACGCGATAGCGGTCCGGCCAATCGGGCCATTTCGCCGGCTCGACGAAATCCGACAGCTGGCCGGCGGCCATCGGCGGCACCGCAAATCCCTGCCAGAGCGTCTGGCCAATCAGCGGGAGACGGAAGAGCACGGGCGGCGCGTCGCGCGGTCCCGCTGCCGGGTCCACCAGCGTGAGCGACCGCACGCGGTCCGGATGTCGTCCCACGAACCCCGCGGTCACCGGACCGCCCATCGAAAGCCCCACGATGTCCACCGGCCCGGTCCAACCGAGCGAGTCGAGGAGCTGCAGCATCTGGCGATCGAGGAGATCGGCCGTGTAGGGAACGTTCGGCCGATCCGAGAAGCCCCGGCCGTAGTAGTCGTAGCGCGCCACCCGGAATCCCGCACCGACGAGCGCCGTGACGGTCGAATCCCAGATGTACGATGGCACGGAAAACCCGTGCGCGAGGAGCACGCGCTGCCCGCTATCCGGCCCCTCCACGTCGTAGTGCGTGACACCGTCGCCTAACGTCACGAACTTGCCTGGCACGCCACGCCGCGCCGCCGCGTCGAGGTCCGCGTGCTCCGGGTTCCGGACGGCCGCGGTGATCGCGACGCCGCACAGGGCGACAACCAACAGCAGGACCACGAGCTTTCTGATCGTCATTCGATCGATTCGAGGTGAGAGCCTCGAGGAAATTGCAGTCGGTTACCCTCGCCGGCTACCTTGACCCATGGCTCGCGACGATCACCTCTGGGGCGTCGACCTGGGCGGCACCAAGATCGAGGGCGTGGTGGTCGGTGCGGCGGATCCCGAGCGCGTGATCGCCCGGACACGAATCCCGACCGAGAGCGCCCTCGGCTACGCCCACATCGTGGGCCGCGTCCGGCTCGTGGTCGAGCAGCTCGAGGCCGCCTCGCGCACGACGCGACCGGCAGTGATTGGTATCGGCACGCCCGGCGCGATAGAGCCCGCGACAGGCACGCTCAAGAACTCGAACACGACCTGCCTGAACGGGAAGCCGTTGGCGCGAGACCTCGCTGACGCGTTAGGCGTGGAAGCTCGTCTGGCCAACGATGCCAATTGCTTCGCGCTGGCCGAGGCGACCCTCGGCGCCGCGCGGGGGCGCAGCGTCGTCGTGGGTCTGATCCTCGGCACCGGCGTCGGGGGCGGCATTGTCGTACACGACCGCGTCCTCGAGGGCCTGCACGGGATTGCGGGTGAGTGGGGACACAACCCGATCTGCGGCGAGGCCACCCCGTGCTATTGCGGACGTGCCGGATGCGTCGAGACGGTCATCTCGGGCCCGGCGCTCGAGCGATTCTATGAATCGCGAGCCGGCAGGCGTCTCGCGCTGGCGGAGATCGCGGACCGCGCCGCCAACGACGACGCCGCGGAAGCGACGCTGCGAAGGCTGACGGACAAGTTCGGCGAGGCGATCGCGGCGGTGATCAACATCCTGGACCCCGATGCGATCGTGATCGGCGGCGGCGTCGGCAACATTGCCCGCCTGTACGAGCCCGGAACGCGCGACGCGATCCGGCGGCACCTCTTCAATCCCGAGCTCCGCACGAAGCTTCTGCGCCCGACGTTGGGCGACAGTGCCGGTGTCTTTGGTGCGGCGCTGTTGGCGAGGGGATGAGGGAAACGGGAAACGGGAAACGGGAACGGGAAACGGGAAACGGGAAACGGTTAAACGGCGGCTGGTGGCTGGCTGCTCGTGCTGGCTGCTGGCTGACGCTGGCTGCCGGGGGCAGCTGATGGCTGATGGCTGATGGCTGATGGCTGCGTCTCTTGCAGCCGTCGGCTACCAGCCCAGCAGCCGCACGCAGCCCGCAGCAGTAGCGAGCAGCACGCGGCCAGCAGCGGCAGGCGGCAGAGCCGCGTGTCATTCCGGGCGGAGCGCCGCAGGCGCGGAGGCGAGGATTCGGAATGACCCGCCTTTCCTGCCCTCTGTCACTTACTCCACGGCGGTGTCACGCCGTTCGTGCGTGCGTAGGCAATGAGCTGTCCGAGATGCTCATGCAGATCAGCGGTCATGATGAACGACGTCTCGATGATCGTGTGGTCGCCACCGAACAGCTTCCTCGTGCCGGTGATCGCCGCCGGATCCAACCCTTCGATCGTCTGCTTCGCGTAAGCGAAGCCCTCCTTCAGATGCTTCTGCACGTCCGCCTTCGTGGATTTCGACTCGAACGTCTTGAATGCGTCCGGCCCGCGCGGGATGACCGGAGAACGCGCTCCCCCGTAGGACATCGGTGCGTACACGTAGTACTCGCTGGCGACGTGCATGAACACCTCGCCGACCGATCGCACGCCAGGACCTGGTCGCCACGCGTACTTGTCTTCCGGTATTGCGTCACTGAGCGCGAGGAACTTGCTCTGCAGCGTGTCCAGGTCCATGACGAACCGCTTTCGTATCTCGAGCGCCGCCTCACGGTTCGGGACATCCTGCGCGGCCGCGGGCCGCACGACCGCCGGGACGACGACGACCCACGACATGACCAACGCGCGACGCAGCGCGCGCACGGCGAATGATGCGCTACCGGTGACGAGTGCATGACGCATGGTGGTGCACCTCGAGGTGGCGGATGAGGACGGCCGGCACAGCCGCAAAGAATGGTGGCGCCCGCCAACTCCCGATACTCCGCAATGACGAGGCGCTCCCGGCGTGCGCCATCCGGGCCCTGGTTGGGACGAATCGCATGCGGCAACTGTGCGCACCCCGACACGTGTCGAACTCCGTGCGGCCGATGGTCGGCCCGCACGAGCTCACCTTTCGCGTCCATTCCCATGCGCTCCGCTTCTCGCATCGCATGCGCCCTGACCATCGGTTGGTCGCTCCTCGGCGCCGCGCCCGCCACCAGCCAAGTACCATCAGGGGCCTCGGCGACCGCACCGCCACCACTACTCACCGCGACCGTGCGGCGCAGTGTCGTCAGCACCCTCGCCGACCGGCTCACGCGCCATTACGTCGACGCCGACACCGGAGCCATGATCGCCAAACACATGCGCGACCGGCTCGCTGCCGGCGCGTACGACACCATCTCGAGCCCGGGGCGGTTCGCCGAAGCGCTCACGGTCGACCTGCGCGCCGTGAATGGCGACCGGCACCTCAACGTGACGTACAACCCGGGAAACCCGGGTCAGCGCCCGGGTCCGGAAGGGATCCGCATGATGGGGCCACCGACGAGAGGGCCGGGTGGGCCGGGCGGTCCCCCGCCTAACGCCGCAATCGCCGCGCGCCGGACGAATTTCTCGCTGGGCCGCGTCGACATCCTCCCCGGCAACGTTGGGTACATGGACATCCGGGGATTCGCCGGCTCACCCGAGGTCGTCGACGCGATCAGGTCGGCCCTCGAATATCTGCACAACACGGACGCGGTCATCTTCGATCTCCGACGCAACGGGGGCGGCAGCCCCTTCTCGGTGAACATGATCATCAGTCACTTCACCACCGCGGACACGATTCCATCGCTGACCGTGAAGAATCGGTCGGGACACGAAACGTTCACACGCTACACGCTCGCCAGCGTACCCGGGCCGCGCCGGCCGACCGTGCCGCTCTACGTGCTGACGAGTGGCGCCACGGCGTCGGCCGGCGAGGATTTCACGTTCGTCCTCAAGAACATGAAGCGCGCGACGATCGTCGGTGGCACGACCGCTGGCGCGGGACACAACAACGCCATCCTCGACCTCGGCGATGGCTTCAACGCATCGGTGTCGTTCACGCGCGTCATGGACCCCAGGACCGGCGCCGAGTGGGAGCGTGTGGGCGTGACCCCGGATGTCCCGGTCGATCCGGTGCGCGCGCTCGATGTGGCACATGCGCTGGCGCTCGAGAGGATCGCGGCGAGCCAGACCGACGCCAGGTGGCGCCGGTTGCTGGACCTCACACGTGAAGGGATCGAGGCGCAAGCGTCACCGCACACGGTGCCGGCAGCGACGTTAGGTACCTACGCGGGCGAATACGCGACGGGGCGAACCTTGTCCTTGGACAATGGACGCCTCATGTACAGCCCGCGTCCGGGCTTTCTGGCCGAGCCCCTCATCGCGCTGAGCGACAGCACCTTCGCGTTCGGCGCCGCTCGCCTGTCGTTCGAGCAGGACGCGGCCGGCAACCTTCGTCTCCGGGTTACACCGCCGGAAGGCGAGCCGCTCACGTACGCCCGCGTGAAGTGACTGCTGTCATCCCGAGCGGAGCGCCGCCGGCGCGGAGGCGAGGAATCGCCGTCGTCCCG
>DASUGD010000383.1:0-2191 GCA_036274195.1 Gemmatimonadaceae bacterium
GGGTTGGTTCGGACCTTTCGCGTCCCGGCGTGCATGCTCATGCGCGCTGGCTCGCGCGTGAGTGAGCATGGCCGGGGCGTGCGGACGTTCCAGGCCCGAGTCCCACCGCACGACTACGTCATCGGGCCCGCCGACCTTCGCAGTCAAGTCGTATGAGGTGGTGTAACGGCTCGTCGGTTGAGGAAGTTGGTTGTCGTCGTCGTGGCTGTGCACAACCGGAGGTTGTGCACAGTTTTCGCGCGCCCGCGCGCGCGATTGGGCGCCCGAGCTCAGGCGGCCTGGAGCTCTGCGGTCACCTCCTCGGCGAGGTCGACGTCGTTGTCGTTGAGGACGAGCGCGAGCGATTCTTCTGAGAGGTAGCGGCGCGCGACCAGCCACTCGTCGGTCTGTTCGATCAGCACGGCGCCGGCGAGCCGGATCGCGCTTTGGTTGTTGGGGAAGATGCCGACGACGTCTGAGCGGCGGCCGATCTCGCGGTTGACGCGCTCGAGCGGGTTGGTGGAGCGCAGCTTCGACCAGTGCGCGGCCGGGAAGCGATAGAAGGCCAGTAGGTCTTCCTCGGCGTCCTCGAGCAGCTGCGCGACCTTCGGCGCGGGGCCGGTGAGGCGCTCGATGACCTCGCCGCAGCGCGCCCGGGCGGCCGGCTCGTCGGGCGCGTTGAAGATCTCCCGGAGCGCGGCGGAGACCATGCCGCGCTGTCCCGGACGGCAGTGACGCAGCATGTCCCGGACGAAATGCACCGTGCAGCGCTGCCACGGACAGGCCAGGACCCGGGCGATCGCGCTCTTAAGCCCGAGGTGCTCGTCGGAGACGCACAAGCGCACACCGGTCAAACCGCGCTCGCGCAGCGAGCGCAAGAACTGCACCCAGAAGGCCTCGGTCTCGGTCTCGCCGATGTCGAGCCCGATCACTTCCCGCCGGCCGGTCTCATGCACCGAATAGGCGATCACCAGCGCCTTCGGATACACGTGCCCGCGGTCGCGTACCTTGACCACCTTGGCGTCCAGCCACAGATACGGGTGCGCACCCTCCAACGGACGCTCGCGGAACGCCTGCACCTGATCATCGAGCGCGCGGCACAGCGCGGACACGCGGTCCTTGCTCATGCCGTGGATGCCGAGCTGCTCGACCAGCCGGTCGACCTTCCTGGTCGAGACGCCGTTGACATAGGCCTCCATCACCACCGCCACGATCGCCTGCTCACAGCGCCGCCGCGGCTCCAAGAACGACGGGAAATACGCCTCCCCCGAGCGCTTGCGCGGGATCGCCAACTCGATCTCCCCGACCCGCGTCTCCCACACCCGCGGCCGATACCCATTGCGATGCGTGACCCGCTCCCCGGACACCTCGCCGTGCCCAGCCCCGATCTCGGCGCTGATTTCGGCCTCCATCAACTGCGCGGCGACCATCGCCACCGCCTCCTTGAGAAAGTCGCCGTGCTCGTCGAGCAACGTCCTCCGGACGAGCTCCTGGGTCGTCATGCTCTGCCTGTCGGCCATCGCGGTGTTCCTTCGTCGAATTGACTTGGCGGTCAACCGACGAGTCTCGGAGCCCACGGTGGCCGGCGTCGTTAGCGACCCCGGACTTTGCGCGAACTCCGCGTTACACCACTTCTACCGACATGACCCAGAAGCGCATCAGTCCGGTTCTCGGTTCGTGAATCTGCGCTGACTGGGTTCGCTCGCATTGCAGGCCCCACTCATAGGCCGTACTCCGCCGGCCGTGTCGTTCGTCCACAAGCGCGCCATCCTGCACCCGAGCCCTGGCGCTACCGGCTGGACGCTTGGCGCCGCCATGACGTCGATCGGCTATGCGTGGGCTCACAAGCGGTTCTGGCCGGCGGCGATGAAGACCTAGATCCCGAGCCCGGCAGGTCGCCGTCGGAGTCCATTCAACCGTTGCCCCGACGCGAGACCGGCCCGGTTTACAGCAGCCGATCGACCCAGGCGCGCACGTCGCTGTGGGTGACGTTGCCGCCACAGACGACAAACCCGAGCGACACGTCCTCGCGCACGCGTTCGATCACCTGTCGCGCCGCGGGAAGCAGGCAGCCCGTCGCCGGTTCGACCCACAGCTTCGCTTCCTCGGCGAACTCGACGACCCCGCGCATTGCATCGGTATCCGAGACCACGAAGACCTCCTCGACGAGCTGTCGGACGTGCTGGAGGGTCAAGCGGGAGACGTGCGGCGC
>DASUGD010000384.1:0-9758 GCA_036274195.1 Gemmatimonadaceae bacterium
CTGCGTCAGGAGTCTGACCCCCAACGCATCACTTTGTCTCGTCGCCCAAGCCAATCATCGCCAAGAGCTTCAACGCGTTCGCCGACGTCGCGAGCCCGGGGCGCAGGGTGTAGTCGAAGGTCATGGTCATCGCGCCGTTCCGCTGCTCGAATCGCTCGGTGAAGTGAACCCGCTGGGCCGGACCGTCGAGCGCCGGATCGTCCGCGAGCGTCAGGTCGTGTGTCGTGACTGCCCCGATCGCCCCCGCGTTCAGCAGATACGTGAGCACGCGGCGCGCCGCGATGCGCCGCTCGGCCGTGTTGGTGCCGTGAAGAATCTCATCGAGCAGGTAAAGCAGTGGCCGAGGGCGCGCGGGATCGCGCGCGGCATCGACGATCCGCTTCAGCCGGCGAAGCTCCGCCATGAAGAGCGACACGCCAGCCTCGAGGGAGTCATCGATACGGATGCTCGTCCACACGTCAACCGGCGTGAGCCGCATTGACGTCGCGCAGACCGGCCCGCCAGCCTGCGCGAGCACCACGTTCGTGCCGATCGCGCGGAGCAGCGTGCTCTTGCCCGACATGTTCGAGCCCGTGACCAGGAGGAAGGTCCCGGGCGGACCGACGGTCACGTCGTTGCTGACACGCGCCGCATCGTTCAGCAGCGGATGACCGAGCGCGCGCGCCTCGATGCGCGCCGGTCCGTCGACGAAATCGGGCATCACCCACGCGGGATTGTCGTGCGCGAGGGTGGCGAGGGCCGCCAACGCTTCGGCCTCGCCTAACGCGTCCAGCCAGTCCCGAGCGTGCGATCCCGATGTCGCCTGCCACTGCTCGAGCGCGACGGCGACATGCACGTCCCACAGTCCGAGCAGCTGCAGCACGACATGCCCCATCGGTGAATAGCGCGCCTCCGCGAGACGGACGATCGCGCCGAGCCGCGTCAGCGATCGCGACGCGCTGCGATCGGTCGTCAGCCGCGCCCGGAGGCTCGCGAAGCGCGGCACCATGAACGACGACGACTCGACGTGCGCGAGCATTTCCGCGTACGCGGCGAGACCGCCGAGGTGTGACATCGCGGCGTGCAGACGCCCGTTGACGACGCGCCGAGTGAACACCATCAGCAGGATGCCGGCGGCAAAGGGCAGTAGCCACCACTCTCGAGCGAACGTTCCGAGCCGGACGAGTAAGGCGTCCGGCTCTGGCATAACGTGGCGCGACCACAGAAGACTGAGGAACGCCAGCGAGACCGCCGGGACGATGAAGAACGGAAGGGCGCGCGCCACCCACACGAGAGCCGGCCGATTCAGCAGCCATGCCGGTTGTCCCGCCCAGGCGAGGAAGCGATCGACGTCGGCGCGGCGCGAGCGACCGGCCGTCCACGAGTGAGCGGTGAGCGTCTCGCGCCACTCCACTGCCGGCGTGAGCTCGCGTACGGCGTCCTGCCTCGCCCGGAGCTCCACGACTGGAGGCGCCTCCCCAGTAAGCCACGACAAGACCGTCTGGCGCCCAGGCCCCGGGCTCGTGACGTCGAGCAGCCGGACGAGCGACGCGTGTCCCGTGACGTCGAGATCTGCCGCGTGGGCGTGGTCGTGGGTGAGCGTTTCGCCCGTCCACGGGGCCAGCGCGTTCCAGTCACGCGCGACGCGGAGTGCGCCCTGTTCACACACGATGCGCCTGACGCGCGCCCAGCGCGCGCGGCGCCGGCGTCTCGCATGGGTGCGCGCAAGCACGATGTACGCCGCGGCCCCGATAACCAGTCCGGCGACGGGCAGCGTCGTGCGTCCCCACCCCGCGAGCAGCGCAACGCCCGACGCGGCCGCGACCACGAACGCGATGAGCCGGAGCTGCGAGATGCGCTCGACCTCGCGCTGCAGCGACCGTTCACGCTCGCCGAAGCCCGCGGCTCGCGCGGCGTAATCCGACGCGACGCTGCCTAACGCCGATGGACTATCCGCCACACCGCTCGAGGGCCGACGTCTGTTCCCGTAGCCAGTCCGGGATGTAACAGTGCATGCCACAGGAGAGGAACCGCGCCTCGCGGATGCGCGCCCGATACCATGCCGGCGACCGCAGGCGGGTGCCACGCGTGTCACCGAACACGCCGCGGTCCACGCTCGTGAACAGCTCCAGGTAGACGACGCCGTTCGCGAGCTCGTAAAGATGCGCCAGGCCAGTTCGAAGTTGCGCGGGATCGAGGTAGTTCAACATGCCAACGCACAGAATCAGATCGTATTCCTTGCGAAGCCGCATACGGTCCAGCAAGTCGATCGTGCCGAGCCGGATGTTGCGGCTCGCCCCGAACCGGCGAACCACGTAGTCACTCGAGTCGACTCCGGTGTACTGGACCCGTGGTCGGAGACGCCGAAGCGGCGCGAGCCAGTTTGCCTCTCCGCATCCGACGTCCAGAACCGTGCGGAGCGTTCGGCCGAGGATGTACTCGGCGGCTGACACCACGAGGGACACCTGCCGAGTGAGCTCCTGTGGCGACTTCACCCGGTAGCGGGGGTTGCGGTACCACTTGTCGAAGTACCGCTGATCGTAACTGCGAGGGGCGGTCATCTATGCGTGAATGCCGGATCGTTTCGGTGCTGAGTTAGGACTTCATCGCGCAACGAGCCCTGTGAGACGGCAGACGGCAGGCAACTGAAGCGGGCAGACGGCAGGTGGCAGAGAGCAGAGGACAGAGAGGGCGCCATGCATCGCGTTTTGTCCTCTGCCGTCTGCGCACTGCCTGCTGCCCACCGCCGGCTTCAGTGCGCTGCACCTGCTGGCTCATACGGCTCGTGGCGTCGTCATGCCATGGCCACGGCCAATCAAGGTTCGATCACCTGTAGATCCAGTACTTCTCCGCTTGCTGCTTGAACTCCTCCGACTCTTTCGCCAGCACCGGCAATAGCTCCTCGATCCCTCCCTCCCGTTCCACCGCCAGCCGCAGCCGATCGGACCCGAACAGCCGATCTATCTCCGACACCCTCCACTGGAACTCCGCCGTGTGTCGCTTGTAGATCATTCGCAGCATGTGCGCGCCCACCTCGACGGGCTTCACGGCGTTCCGATCCGTCACCGTCACCTGGATCATCGGGATCGTCTCACCGCCGAACTTGAAGCCCTGCTCCACCGGCCGTGAAACGGAATCGAACCGCACGCCGGGCAACTTCTTCGCGTCAAGCTCGCGCGCGATGGCGCCAGCGTCCGTCAGCCACTTCGCGCCCACCGCTCGGAATGGCTGCGCCGTGCCGCGGCCTTCGGTCGCATTCGTGCCCTCGAAGAACACCGTCCCCGTATACAGGATCGTCGCCTCCATGTCGCGCAGATTCGGCGACGGGTTCCGCCACGCGAGCCCCGTGTCCTCCCACCACATCGAGCGACGCCAGTTCTTCATCGGCACGACGGTCACGTTCGCGTGGACCTGGCCCGTGCCCACCAGATACCGCAGCAACTCTCCCGGCGTTAGGCCGTACCGCAGGGCAACCGGATATTGCCCAACGAACGAGCGGTACTTCGGATCGAGCACGCCACCCTCGACACGATCCCCGCGGACCGGATCGGGGCGGTCGAGCACGATGAACGGCTTCTGCGCGGAGTCGGCCACGAGCGCCATCGTCCACTCGTACGTGTAGACGCGTGCACCGACATCCTGAATGTCGTAGACGAGCACGTCCACGTTCGTGAGCATGTCCCGGGTCGGGACTTTCTTCCCTCCGTAGATCGAGTAGATCGGAATTCCCGTCGCCGAGTCCACCGTGGACTCGATCGTCGCTCCCGCCTCGGCAAGTCCGCGCAGCCCGTGCTCGGGGGCGAAGAGCGCGGTGAGCCTAACGCCGGGCGCCCGGTACAACAGGTCGATCGTGCTGGTGCCGTTGCGGTCTCGGCCGGTGTGATTCGTGATGAGACCGACGCGTTTCCCGCGAATGAGGTGAATCGAGTCGGACAGCAGGACTTCCACGCCGGGAATGACATCGGCCGCGCGCGACGCAGCGGTGGCGGGTGTGGACGGCGTGTGATTCGCCGCGGCCGACGCGCAGGCGACGGCGAAAGCGAGCAGCGGCACCGACACCGCCGCGGTCACCCTTGCTCGACCACGGCGAGATCCATGAATGGTCATTCGCGTAAAGTTAGTGCGTCAGAGCTGGCCGACCTTGGCGTCCCAGGCATCGAGTCGTCGCCGGTAGTCGGCGTCCGCATAACGCCGGGGCGAGAGGGCCGCGGCATACGACGGCAGCGCGCCTCCGGTCATGTGAGCCGCGAGCAGTTCCCCGGCAGCGTGCGCCGCCATGATGCCGTAACCGGAGAGCGCCGCGCAGAGGAAGATCCCGTCGATTTCCACCGGCCCGACCAACGGTCGGTTCTCGGGCGTTTTCGCGTAGTACCCGCCGTCCACGTGGCCGCGATGCGCCTCGCCAACGTACGCCGCGGCTCGCGGCATCACGTGAGCGAACCCGCGCAGCAGCACGTCGCCGAGGTTCGGGTCGAACGTCGGCGGCCAGACGTACGCGTGCGGCGCCGACTCGAACGTCCAGATGAGGAGTACATCGCGCCCGTTGCCGACGGGTCGAACGTGAAGCCCGCCGGGAAACGGCTCGAGGAGCCAGCGCGCATTCGGGTCCGACGCGAAGCGCGCGCGCTCGGGGGCGCTCCAATCGAGCTCGCCCACCGGGTCGTTCCAGATCGTGAACGGCGCGAGTCGTGGCACGACGCCGAGCCGGTCCTCGAGCTGCATCTTCGCGTGCAGCTCGAGGAACACCGGGAGATCGATGCCGAGCATTCCGAGAACGGCGGGGAGCCGCGGTCCGGCGGCGATGGCGAGGCGGCCGGTCGAGATCGTGGAGGCCGACTCGAGCCGGACACCGGTCAATCGCCCGCCCGCCGTGTCGGCCCCCACAAGGCGGTCCCGCACGATCCGCGCGCCGTGGCGGCATGCCTCCTCGAGCAGCCAGTGGCCGAGTCGGACGGCGTCCATCCAGCCGGCGCGCCTAACGTGGCTGACCGCGATGGCGTCGTCGCGAAGGAACGCGAAGTGCTCCCGGACGAGCGCGGGGTCGAGCAGCAGATCGCATCCGTCGGGTATGCCGTGCCAATCCTCACTCGCCACCGGCTCGTACGGGAGCCGGCCCGGATGCTCGCGCGCGGTACCCGCCCCGAACGACTCGAGACGCCGCGCCTGATCCCGGAGCCACTCACGCATGCGAGCATCGGCGGTCGCGAAGGCGTAGCCGTGCCGGGAGAGCTCGAACACGTTCCCGCTCGATTCGGCGAGCTCCTCGAGAATCCCGATGCTGCGCCCGACGAAACGCGCCATCGTGTCGTCGGGGCCGTCGAACCAGTTCCGGTACGCCTGCGTGCCCTTGTCGCTCGTCAGCGTCATGGGCGCGCGCTCGTCGACGATGACGACGTTAGGCACCCGCTGCCGGACGGCGAGGTGGTACGCGGCCGCGGCGCCGGCCATGCCGGCGCCGCAGATCACGATCTCGGCAGTCTCCATCACGTTAGTTGGAGCGGTCCGCAAAAAACCGAGTCCAGATCATGACGACGCCGCACTCGCCGTTGCGTGAGTTGAACTCGATCGGAACCATGCCCCCCGAGTACGCCTCGATGGCCTCGATGAGCTCCGGGCGTACGTCGATGTCGGCAGCACCGGCGTCGTCGACCGGCAACCCGTCGATGAGGAATCCGGCCGGGCAGGTCTTGATACTGGCCTGGGCGGCGACGGTCGCACCGGAGGTCGGCGCTCCGCCGGAGCTGTCCGGGCGAACGGTCGGCCTCGGCGTCGCAACAGGCTGCAACGACATCGCTGACCCTCGCAGTTGCACGACGAGCCCACCTCTCTCGTTCGTGCTGACCCGGACGCCCGGCATTGTCCGCAGCAGGTCGGCGAGCCGTTCGGCATGCATCCGATCGATCTGCGATCGCGTGAGGTACGACCCGTTGCCACGTCGGCGGCGACGCTCGAACTCCGCCATGATACGGTTGTGGGGTTCGGTCACGGCCACGACCGCGGGCATCTGCGCGGGCGCGCGCTCTGCCACGACCGTTGCCGGGCGCATCGCCACGTCGAGCACCGTCAGCTCTCCCTCGGGCAGGATGACATCCACCGGCGTGGACCGCCGATCGTCGGCAACGACACGCGCCGTGATCTTCACGCCCTCGGGGAGCCCGCAGAATGCGTAGCGACCGGCGGAGTCCGTCTGCGCCACGCGAGTTCGATCCATGATGGCGGTCGCGCCCGGCGTCGACCCCCGAAGACCACGCCAGCTCAGCGTGACGCGCGCCCCGATGGCGGGGCCTGCCCCGACGCTGTCGCGGACGTGACCGCGGAGCGCCGCGCTGCCGTCGGCGGGCTCGTCGGGGCTGCACGAGCGCCGCAGGATCGTAGCGGTCGACGGGCCCGCCAGCTGCGCCACGCGCTCATCGTTAGGCCGGAGCTCGATCGTCGCAGCCGGCGCCGCCACGCTCAGCGAGTCGAACCGGGGGTGCACGACCGAGATCGAGTACGTGCCTGGCGGCACCTTCTCGATGAGGAAGCTCCCGTCGGTCGTCGACTTCGCCGCGAACTGCGTCCCGTCGAGGAAGACGCGGGCCCCGCTCAACGGAGCCATTCGTGTGCTGTCATAAACGACGCCTCGCACGCTCGCGACCTCGGTCGACAGCTCGCGGCGTGTCCCGCGGGCCACCGTCTCCAGAACCTCGCCCCCTGCCTCGCGAATGCCCGCCAGCTGAATCCGGTCGGGCCGTGCCGGCGGAGCTCCCGGAATCACCACCGGGTCGCGCGCGAGCATATGTCCCTCGGCGAGCAGCGGCATCCGAATGACCCATCGCTCCACGATCCACGCGCCGGTCGGCATCCGGTGGAATTCGATGTGGCCGCCGAAATCCTCGCTCTTCGACGTTCGCGGAAGGTCTGGCAACTGACGGTACGCGAAGTCGAGGTCGCGAAGCTCGGCCGACTTCTGGTCGATCCAGAGCGTCCCGGTAATATCGGGCTTGTCGCGTCCCTGCACCGGCTCGAAGGCCAGACCGATCAATCCGGCGCGCTTCCCCTCGCCCTCCCGCAGCCGGAAGCAATGGTCCGCGAGGAACTCGTCCGAGAGAAGCACGGCGGCGTCCGGGGCGTAGTAGATCACGTCCCCCGCGCTCTGCCTAACGTATCCGTACGCCGACAGGCGGGCCGCGCTTTCGCTGACGAACGGGCTTCGCGTGACGGCGCTCGTTTCCTTCGTCTGATACTTGGTGACCTTCCCGGAGCGCGCGTCCAGTGTCCGCTCGAACTGCGACACGCGCGCACTGAAGAGCTCCTGCTGCTGGGTGAGGTTCGTGGCAAACAGCGCCTTTCGCGTCTCATCCCAGACCGCGGAGACCTCGCTCCCGTCGGAGGCGTTCGCGACACACGGCGACTTCCCCGTGACATGTACCGCGCCAAGCACGACCGGAATCGGGTGAGTCTCGAGTCGGAGCTCCACGGTCTGGCCCGCGCCAAGTGTGACCGGCGTGGGCGTATCGGCTCGGTAGCCGATGCGTTCGGCGCGCACCGCATAACGGCCGGGGTTCATCGCACGGATGGCATATCGTCCATCGTCGCCGACGAGGACACCAGCGAGTCGCTTGCCTGCCGAGTCGAGCAGCACGACGACGACGCCCGGGAGCCCGTGGCCGGAGCCTGCGTCGACGACGACCCCGCGGACGACCTGCGCGCCGGAGCCCGAGGAGAGTCCGGCGAGCGCCGCCGACATGCCGGCGGCGCGAATCAAGGCATGACGGGAGAACCACTTGGCGGAGGGCATGGCAACCTCTCAGCGCGGCGACGGGGGTACGATGTCGCTCGTCACGCGCGCGCGATAGTGCGGGGTTCGAAGATGGTGGCGGGGATCACAGCGGGGTCGCTCGTTATACTTTATATTACGAAGTACTTGACAATCGATACTGGTTTTCGTAGTTATGGCGAACAGCCTTCCCCTCGCCTCCGACCCCATGTCCACCACCTCGACCGACGTCCCCACACACGAATCACCGCCCGCGCTTTCCCTCGACACGGCCGAGGATCGCGCTCGCCTCGCCGCCCGCGCGCTCGCCGACGCCCTGCTGCTCGGCATCGTGGGCGACGCGATCCTCCGGGTTTCCTCGTGGGGAACGAACATGACGATCTGGTCGGTCGCGATCGTCGCGGCGATGGTCACGCTCGCTCGCCGTCGCTACGAAGCGCTGCCCGCGGATGCGCGATGGCTGCTCGTTCCCGCGCTTGCCCTGAGCTTGCTCTTCATGTGGCGAGACTCGTCCTCGCTGATTGCCTACGACACGCTCGCATTCTTCGGTACGCTCGCGCTGCTCGCGGCCGCCATCGCGTGGGGCCCCCAGCAGCGTGTGCTCGAGAGCCGGTTTCGCGAGCTCGCGTATGCGGGCGTTGTGCTCGGTGTGAACGTCTTCGTCGGCATGGTCGCGCTCCTCCTGGCCGACGTGTCGTTCCGTCAGGTCGCCGGCGCGCGCGGGGCGAGTCGAGTGATCGCGGGCGTTCGCGCGGCCTTGGTCGCGATTCCACTCCTGCTCGTGTTCGGCAGCCTCTTCGCCTCGGCCGATCCGGTGTTCGCGCGCCTCGCCAGCGACGTGTTCCGTATCGACGCCGCGACGGTCGCATCCCACCTGGCGGTGAGCGGCTTCATCGCCTGGTTCGTCGGTGGCCTGCTCCGCGCCACCGTGCTGTCGAATGGCCGAGGCACGTGGCGTGTCCCGTTCCCTGATGGCGCGCTCGGGTTGACCGAGGTGTCCGTCGCGTTAGGCTCGCTCGTGGCGCTGTTCGCCGCGTTCGTGATCGTGCAGCTCCGCTACTTCTTCGGTGGTGACGCCCTCGTTCAGGCGTCGGCAGGCATGAGCTACGCCGATTACGCACGCCGCGGCTTTTTCGAGCTCGTGACCGTCTCTGCCCTGGTCCTGCCCGTCGTGCTCGCGGGGAACGCGCTTCTGCGCCGCGACACGCCACGCGCGGATGCCGTCTATCGTGCGCTGTCCGGGACGCTCCTCGCCCTGCTCGCGGTCATCATGTATTCGGCGGTCGCGCGCATGCGCCTCTACGAGTCGGCGTACGGGCTGAGTGAAGACCGGCTGTTCGCGATGGTGTTCATGGGCTGGCTCGCAGTGGTGTTCGCGTGGTTCGCCGCGACCGTGCTCCGGGGGCGTGAGCGAATGTTCACCGTCGGTGTGCTGGCGTCCGGGTGGGCGACGCTGATTGCGCTCAACGTCGCCGACCCGTCGGGGTATGTGGCGCGATTCAACATCGCGCGGGCCGATCAGGGCAAGGACGTCGACGTGAGGTACATCGCGAGGCTCGGCGCCGATGCGGCGCCCGCGCTCGTCGAATATCTCGCGCGCGAGCAGGTGACCGCGCCTGCAGGTTGGGTCATCCCGAGCACGGACTCCGCGAGCCATGCCGTGACGATGCCTGCGAGCTCGTTGCTCGAAGCTGCCAACGGCGCGCGCGAGACCGCAGACTACGGGGAACGCTGCGAGGCTGCCCGGCGGTTGTTGCACGACTGGGCGCCGAACGTTCAAACGGACTGGCGCAGCTGGTCCGTCAGCAGCGGGCGCGCTCGGCGCGCGGTCGCGTTGCACGAAGCACTGCTGCGACGGCTGGCGGGACCCGAGTTGGTGAACGGGAGATGGGCGGGGTGCGCTACAAAAGCCGGCGACTGACTGCCGGGAAACGGGAAACCGCCGGGAAACGGGAAACGGGAAACGGAGAACCCTCGGGATGCTCTCTCTCCAGAGCGTCACGGGGGTTCTTGTCAGTCG
>DASUGD010000385.1:0-9044 GCA_036274195.1 Gemmatimonadaceae bacterium
GGCGCTGAATTCCGAACGGCGCGAAATTCCGAAGAGCGCGAAATCCCGAACTACGCGAAATCCCGAAGAGCGGAACACCCAACGGCGAGAAAGGCGCGCGCTCTTTTCGCCTTTAGAGGTCCCGTTCTTCGGGATTTCGCGCCCCTCGGGATTTCGCGCTCTTCGGGATTTCGCGTAGTTCGGGATTTCGCGCCTTTCGCCTTTTGCTGTAGAATTGTGGCCCATGCGACCCAAAGAGCTAACGATTCGCGGCCTGATTCTCGGCGCGCTCATTACCACCGTCTTCACCGCGGCCAACGTCTACCTCGGCCTCAAGGTCGGCCTCACCTTCGCCTCATCGATCCCCGCCGCGGTGATCTCGATGGCGATCCTGAGCGCGGTCAAGGACTCGTCGATTCTCGAGAACAACATCGTCCAGACCGTCGCGTCCGCGGCCGGCACCCTCTCGGCGATCATCTTCGTGCTGCCGGGGCTCGTCATCGTCGGATGGTGGACGGGATTCCCGTTCTGGCAGTCGTTCCTCATCTGCGTGAGCGGCGGCATCCTCGGCGTGCTGTTCACCATTCCGCTCCGCCGAGCGCTCGTGACGACTTCGGACCTTCCGTACCCTGAAGGTGTCGCGGCGGCCGAGGTGCTCAAGGTCGGCTCGGGGACGCGCGGTGAGACGAAGGACGAGACGGGCGAAGCGCGCGAAGGGCTCGTCGCCGTGATCCTCGGGTCCGTCGCGTCCGCGGGGCTCGCGATCGTCACCGCCACGCGCATCGCCGCCGCCGAGTTCAACGGGTTCATTCGACTCGGCGCGACGGCGTCGACGGGCTACAACATCGCATGGTCGCTCGCGCTGCTCGGCGCGGGGCACCTCGTCGGGCTGTCGGTCGGCATGGCGATGCTCGTCGGACAGGTCATCTCGTGGGTGATCGCGGTGCCGATCCTGACGTCCATGGGAGCGCCCGGGCCCGACCAGTCGCTGCCGGCGTACATGTCGACGGTGTGGCGCACGCAGGTTCGCTTCATCGGTGCGGGGACCATCGGGGTCGCCGCGATCTACACGCTGGGACGACTCGCGAGGCCCGTCGTCGGAGGGCTCGTGAGCACCCTTGTCGCGTCGAAGGCGAGGGTCACCGGCGATGACTCGGATCGCGACCTCTCGCCGCAGTGGATTCTGATCCTCACCGCGGTGTGCCTGATCATCGCCGGATATCTCGCGTTCACGTTTGCGCGCTCCACCGTGCTAGCACCTAACGCGGCGACGCTGACGGCCATCTCCGTGCCGATCATACTCATCGTCGGGTTCCTGATCGCCGGCGTGTGCGGGTACATGGCGGGGCTGATCGGGGCGTCGAACAGCCCGATCTCCGGCGTCGGCATTCTCTCGATCGTGCTCGTCGCATCGACCGTCGCGCTGGCGATCAACCCCACGGACGAGACGCGCGCGCCGCTCGTCGCGTTCGCGCTGTTCGTGACGGCCATCATCTTCGCCTGCGCGACGATCTCGAACGACAACCTGCAGGACCTCAAGACGGGCCAGCTCGTGGGTGCCTCGCCGATGCGCCAGCAGATCGCGCTGATCGTCGGCGTCGGCGCGGGGGCGGCGGTGATTCCGTCGGTGCTCAACCTGCTCGCGAAGGCGTACGGGTTTGCCGGCGCGGCGAACGTCGGGGTCGTCGCGCCGAACCCGCTCCCTGCCCCGCAGGCGACGCTCATCTCGGCGCTCGCGCAGGGCGTGATCGGCGGCCGGCTCGACTGGAACATGATCGGCATCGGCGCCGCCGTGGGCGTCGTACTCATCATCGTGGATGCGGCGTTAGGCGCGATGAAGAAGCTGCGCATTCCGCCGCTGGCGGTGGGAATCGGGATCTATCTCCCGATGTCGGCGACGTTCGCGGTGATCGTGGGCGCCGTCATCTCGCACTGGTACGACAAGCGCGCCCGCGCGATGCCGAACCCGGAACGCGCCGAGCGGCTCGGCACGCTCGTGGCGTCGGGGCTGATCGTTGGCGAAAGTCTCTGGGGTGTCGTCAACGCCGGGCTGATCGTCGGTCTCAACAAGGACGCACCCATCGGGATCGTGCCCGAGGAGTTCGCGCCGGGTCGGTGGCTCGGACTGCTCGGGTTCATCGCGATGATCGTCTGGCTGTACAGCTGGATGTTGCGTCGCTCGGCGCGCGCGCCGGCGAGATAAAGATTGGCTGGGATTCGCTCGATATATCTACCATGCGCTGGCGGAGCGAACGGGCCGCCAGGTAGGACCACCACCGTTAGTTGAACCACAGAGGTCACCGAGGACACGGAGAGACAAATACAACGATTCGTTCCTTTTTCTTACCGCAGAGGACGCGGAGGCCGCGGAGAGCTGCAGCTCTCCGCGGCCTCTGCGGTTCATTCTCCGCTCGTTTGTCTTATTGCTGCGTTCTTCGTTGCAGAGTCGTTAGGCGGCTCTCCCTGTCCTCTGTGACCTCTGTGGTTAAAGCAGGTCTTTGGTTGACTCTCGAAGCGCGCCACGTCATCACGGGACCACTTTCGGCGGCGGACCCAGCACGTTCACCTCGAGGCGTGACGCACTGCTCGGCGAGTGATACACGCGCTGCGTCGTCGCCCGGTAGTCCCCCGGCTTCGCGTGGTAGATGTCCATGAACTGCCCGGGATTCCGGTCGATGAGCGGGAACCACGTGCTCTGCACCTGCACCATGATGCGGTGCCCTTTCCGGAACGTGTGCAGCACGTCCATCATCTCGAACTCGATGTGCGTCTTCGCGTCAGGCACCATGGCCTCCGGCTTCTCCATGCTGTTCCGGAACTTGCCGCGCAGCACGTCGCCCCGCACGAGCTGCTGATAGCCGCCCATCGATTCGCCGGGGCGTAACGGTCCGGTCCCTGTGGGCGCGGCCTTCTCCGGCGCGTCGTCCGGATACACGTCGATCAGCTTCACGACAAAGTCCTGGTCCGTGCCGCTCGTCGAGACCCAGAAGCTGGGCTTCACCGGGCCAGCGATGGTCACGTCCTCCGTGAGCGGTGGGCTCTCGTACACGAGCACGTCGGGGCGCCGGGACGCGAAGCGCTGATCCTGGATCATGTAGTCGGTCGTTCGGTCCGTCGCCTTGCGCTCGATGAACGGCACCGGTCGCGCGGGGTCGCTCCGATACGCATCGAAGCCGGTATCGGCCTTCGGCGGGTCGAACGAGAGGCCGCCCTTCTCGTGGAGATACAGCGCCTTGGACGTCGTACCCTTCGGCGGCCAGGTGTCGAACGTCCGCCAGCGGTTCGTGCCCGTCTCGAAGATGTACGCCTCCGGTAGCTTGGCCCCCGCCTCGCCTTTCAGCCGCTCGCGGTAGAACACGGCCTGAATGCTGTCGCGATAGAACTCGCTCGTCGCGGACCCGAACGACACGTCGCCTAACGACGATCCCGACCCGCGCGCCCACTGGCCGTGCGACCACGGGCCGATCACGAGCACGTTCGACGCGCCCGGCGTGCTCTGCTCGATCGTCTTGTAGACGTGAAGTGCGCCGTACAGGTTGTTCGCGTCGTACCAGCCGCTCACCGTCATCATCGCCGGCTTGATGTTCCTGAGATGCGGCAGGATGTTGCGCGCCTTCCAGAAGTCGTCGTACGTCCCGTGCTGCAGCACGTCGTTCAGGAACGGCACGGAGTCCCGGAGGTTGGCCGTGTTGATGGCACCCGCCGAGCCGCCGTTGAGGTAGAAGGCGTAGCCGTCGTTCGTGCCCATCTTCATCTCGCCTGGCGGATTCGGCGTCGGCGCGGGGTGGCTGCGACCCCAGCTGGCGAAGTACTCGATGCCGTCGAGGACGAAGGCGCCGTGAAGATGGATGTCGTCACCGCCGAACCAGTCGGCCTGCGGCGCCTGCGGCGAGACCGCGACCAGCGCCGGGTGCGCGTCGACCGCGCCGGCCGCCGCATAGAACCCATTGTACGAGATGCCCCAGAGCCCCGCTTTGCCATTGTTGTGCGGGACGTTCTTCAGCAGCCAGTCGACCGTGTCGTACGTGTCGCTGCTCTGGTCGACGTCCTTCGGGCCGGTCTTGTGCTCGATGTGCGGCGTCATGTCCACGAACTGCCCTTCGGACATGAAGCTGCCGCGCACATCCTGGAACACGAAGATGTACGGGTCCCGCCGCAGCGACTCGGCCGATCCAATCCGCGCGTACGTGTCGGCGCCATACGATCCAACGCCGTACCGCGTGCGGTTGATGAGAAACGGGTAGCGCGCGGTGGTGTCTTTCGGGACGTAGACCGCAGTGTAGAGCCTGACGCCGTCGCGCATCGGAATGCGGTACTCGTATTTGGTGTAGAGCATCCGCGTCGTGTCGCCGGGAGACTGGGAGACGGCCTGGGTGGCGGCACCTAACGCGAGCAACAGGAGGAAGGCTGGGCGGGTCATTGAACCTGGGCATGGGATCAAACGACTCTGACACCTTTGATCCTAAATCGGTGTCTCGCCCTCGCTAGTGTCGCGCCGCGGCCAGGAGAATGGACCAGAGAGGTCACTGAGGTCACAGAAAACGACAAGAGCAACAATGTGTTGAACCGCGGAGGACGCAGAGGTTCGCGGACGGAGGACAACCGCTGCGACCCTCCGCGTCCTCTGCGGTTCAATCGTTTTCTCCGTGTCCTCTGTGAGCTCTGTCGTCAATAGAAGGCTCGTTGAGAGATGAAGCTGAGGAAATTGGCTGGTGCCGAACGTCTAACGCGTTTAGCTACACGAACTCGTGTAGCTTCGTCAGTACCTCGATTCGATGTTGGAGGAACTCACATGGCACGCGCTCGCCGAAGTCCCACGAAGAAGGCCACGAAGAAGGCCAGGCGATCCACGCCGACGACCAAGCCGTTCTGCTCCATCCCGCCTCGGCCCGTACCGAACCTTGCGCCGCACGTGATGGCCAACTCGCTCCGCGCGGAGGCGATCATCCGCACTCGTCTCAAGTGGGTGAACGGCACGGTCATCCATTACTGCTTCTTCGGCGGCAGCTCGCGATACGCCGTTCCCAAGACGCAGGCGAACGCGATCCGCGGCGCGTTCAGGAAATGGAAAGCGGTCGGGATCGGGCTCGAGTTTCAGGAGGTCGACCAGCTCAGTGAGGCGGAGGTCCGCATCGGGTACTCGACCGCCGACGGAACATCGGCATCGGCGGTCGGCCGCGAAGTGCTGAGCGTCCCGCTCAACGAGCCGACGACCGTGTACGGCTGGGACCTAACGACGCCGTACGGCAGCGGCACCGCGCTCCACGAGCTCGGACACGTGCTGGGCATGGAGCACGAGCATCAGAATCCGTTCGCGGGCATCGTGTGGCACGAGCAGGCGGTCTACGCCTCGCTGGCGAAGCCGCCTAACAGCTGGGACCGCGCGACGACCTATCACAACATCCTCCAGAAGCTGTCGACGCAGCAGGTGCAGGGGTCGAAGTGGGACCCCGACTCGATCATGGAGTACGAGTTCGAGCCCGGGCTCATCGACGTCCCGGAGAAGTACGACATCAACGGCCTGACGCCGCCGGGAACACTGTCGAACGCCGACAAGCGATGGGCACGCCAGTGGTACCCGCCGCTCAGGGCGACCCTGACGAAGCTCCACCCATTCGAGGCGGCAGCCGCGGAGCTCGCGGCCGGTCAACAGATCGATTTCGCGATCAAACCGACCGAGTCGCGGAAATACACGATCGAGACCAAGGGCGCGTCCGACACGCTGCTCACGCTGTTCGAGGACATCAAGGGCGAGCCGCGCTTCCTGGCCGGTGACGACGACAGCGGCGAGGACCGCAACGCGAGCGTCACGTACAAGCTGTTCAAGGGCCGAAGCTACATCGTGCGGCTCCGCCTCTACTATCCGGGGCAGTCGGGGAAGACGTCGGTCATGTATTCGTAGAAGCGGGGACTGGGGACTCGGCCGGAAGGCTATTACTCCAGAGGAAAGTTCCTCGGCGCTAATAGCATCCCGGCCGAGTCCCCAGTCCCTCAGTTCCCAGTCCCCAGGCGTTACCCATGGTAGCGGGCGCGCGGTCGAGTTGCTGCCTCCTGTGACGGCGGATACTGTAGTCCCCTCACATGAGCGAGCTTCTCACGTTGGGGCGCGTGCGCCTCGTCGCCGACGACGGCGCGGAATCGAAGTCGCTCGGCCTTCAGCCGAAGCGGCTCGCCCTGCTTGCCTATCTGGCGCTCGAAAGCGCTGAGGCGCCCGTCCCACGCGACACGCTCCTCGCGCTGTTCTGGCCGGAGCTCGGCGATCAGGAGGCTCGGCGCGCCCTTCGTCAGGCGCTCCACTATCTGCGGCGCGTCGTCACCGAGGATGTGTTCGTCACGACCGGCGACGTGATTGGCGTGCAAGCCAGGGCGCTACGGTGTGACGCCGTCGACCTCGAACGGCTAATCGCGTCAGGGCAAAACGCGAAAGGGCTGGAGCTTTACCGCGGCGACTTCTGCGACGGGTTTCACGTCGCCGACGTCGCGCCCGAGCTCGAGGAGTGGATGGCGCGCACGCGTGCTCGACTGAGGAACCGAGCTGCAGCGGCCGCCTGGGCCGAGTCGGATGCCGCGATGGCCGCATCCGATCCCGAACGGGCGGTCGGTCTCGCCCGGATGGCCTGCGCGATGTCGCCAGACCCGGAGATTGGCTGGCGGCGTCTCATAGCGCTCCAGGAGCGCGTCGGCGACCGCGAAGGAGCGCTTCGCACGTTCGACGAGCTCGCGAGTCGCCTGCGGCAAGAGCTAGACACGGAGCCGTCCGCCGAGACCGTCGCGCTGGCCAACCAGATCAGAATCGCGCGTGCGCCCGACCACGCGGTTCCCGGCGAGGCGTCCGCACCTGACGACGTTGCGCCGCCACCGCCCGTTGCCGAGGCGGCGCCGATCGGCGGGCCTGCCCGAAAGCCGTGGTGGTATCGACCCACGGTCATTGTCGCGGTCGCCGTAGTAGTCGTCGCCGTGGCAGCCCTCGTGACGTATCGGCGGTCATCGGACGCGAATGACACATCGCTTGTCGCTACCGGAGCGCTCAGCGGGCGCGACCGAGTGATCGTCGCTGACTTCGTCAATCTCGCGGGCGACAGCCTGCTGGCGGCCGGGATCACCGAGGCGTTCCGCGTCGACCTGAGCCAGTCCCCGCTCGTTAGGGTGATGTCGCCTCGACAGGTGGCCACGGCGCTCGAGCGCATGAGGCAACCGGCTGGCGCGGCCCTCAGCGACTCGGTCGCACGGGAGATCGCGCTCCGGGAGGGAGCGAAGGCAATCGTCACGGGCAGCGTCGCTAACATGGCCGGGGCGTTCACGGTGACCGCGAGTCTGGTGAGCAGTGAGCGTGGAGAGGTGCTCGCCGCCGTCCGCGAGACCGCTGCCGATTCCACCGGTCTCCTCGAGGCCGTCGACCGCGTGAGCCGGCAGCTGCGCTACCGGATTGGTGAATCGCTCCGGTCGCTGCGCGCGCTCGCACCCCTCTACGACGAGACGACCAACTCGCTCGCGGCGCTCAGGATCTACACGGAGGGAACGCGACTTCGCCGCATGGGCCGGCGGGCGGAGGCCATCAGGCTGTTCGAGCAGGCGATCGCGCTGGATACCGCGTTCGCATCCGCCTACGTCGCGTTGAGCGGGTCCTACGACGCGCTCGGCGAGCCCGGACGAGCGCTCGCCATGATGCAGCAAGCCATCCGGTATCAGGAGCGGCTGCCGTTCGTGGAGCGCACCTTTGCGGTCGGCGGGGATGCGTACCGTCGCGGCGACTACGAGACCGCGATCGGCGTCTACACGAGGTACCTCGAGCGCTACCCGGACGACATCCGCGGGATCAACAATCTCGCGCTCATCTATCAGGACACTCGCCGGTTCGCAAAAGCGGAGAGCCTGTTCACGCGGGCGGCTGCCCTCGACTCGACGGTCGCGAACCTGTACTTCGGGATTCACGGCACGCAGCTGCTGCAGGGAAAGTTCGGCGAGTCGCGCGCGACCCTCGACCTCATAGCACGCCGCTTTCCCGGCAACATCGTCCAGCTCGCCGAGGAGATGCATGATGCCTCGGCCCAGCATCACTGGGAGGAAGCCGAGCGTATCTCGGAGACTCTCCTGGCCGCGGCGAACGGCGATACGCTGACGATGGTCGATCCAGTCGAGGCGCGAGCCGAGATCGTCATGACGCAGGGTCGGCTCGCCGAGGCGGAACGGATCTGGCGAACGCAGCTCGTGTTGAGTGCTGCTGCGGGCTCGCGCGGGCGGCACCTGTTCGGTGCCGTGCAGCTCGCGAGGCTGGAGCTCCGCCATCGTCGCGCGCCGGAGCGCGCGCTGAGGCTCGTCGATTCCACGCTCGCCGCGATTTCGCTCGACAGCGTGCTGCCGGGCGACCGGCCGTACTACGATCTGGCGCGATTCTACGCGTCCGCCGGTCGCCTAACGCGGGCGCGCGAGCTATTTTCGGCCGGCCAACGCAACGACAGTGTGCTGGCGCGCACGCCGGGCGCGGATGCCGCGTGGGCTCGCGGGGTCATTGCGCTCGCCGAGGGGCGTCCGACGGTCGCGGAGTCCGAGCTGCGGCAGGCGGCCGAGGGACTGTATTGCACGATGTGCGCGCTGCCAGACCTCGCGCGCGCGTACGAGGCGACGAACAAGCCCGACGCGGCCGTGGTCGTGTACGAGCGCTATCTCGCCACGCCGTGGTTCTGGCGCTACGAGACGGATGCGGTGGAGCTCGGGTGGGCCATGAAGCGGCTCGCGGAGCTGTACCGCGATCGAGGGGATGACGCGAAGGCGGCGGCCGTGAGGGATCGGCTGCTCGTGCTCTGGCGTCGCGCGGATCCGGAGCTGCAGGCGGTGCTGGCCGAGGTGCGAGGTGGTTCGAGGGGCTAGAGCCCCTGAAACCGGGAACGGGGAACCGGGAACTAGCGCAGCCGCGAGTATGCGTTCCGAGCGGTCGTTCGTGCCTAACGTCAGCTCGCGGTGGTTGAGGTACATGTCGGTGCCCTCGACGTGTTCCGCCACGCGCTGTCAGTACGAGCGCCGTGAGGTCTCAGCGTGCTGCGTCGAACATCGCGTCGAGAATCGGC
>DASUGD010000386.1:0-3323 GCA_036274195.1 Gemmatimonadaceae bacterium
GTGTGGTGGGGACAGTAACCCGACGGGCATCAACGGCAATACGAACGTCGGTGACGGCTCCATGAGCGCGACCATCAATGGCACGGCGTGGCGGAGCTTGAAGTCTGGTGACAAGGGTAGCCACAACGGACAGATCTACGCCGTCGTCGGGCTGAACGGCTCGTACACGATTGCGATTGGTATCGCGGGCCTGACCGCACCGGGAACCGTCGACCTGAGCCTCGCGAGCGGCAACGGCTCGAACGCGATCGTCTCGAATTCGGTCGGCGGTTGGGGTACGGCGTTCAACGGCGGCAGCGGAACCGTCACGGTTACCACGTTGACCGCGAATCGGATCGCCGGCACCTTCTCGTTCGATGCTCCGGCCGGATCGGGGAACGCGACCGGCACGCTTCAGGTTCGGAACGGCAAGTTCGACGTCACCTTCTGACGCATGAAGCGGCCCCGTACACACCGGTTGTCGAGTGGGTCCATGGCGTACGTTATGCCCTGCATGTGGGTAGTTGGTCGTCCGGGCCGGACGCGGCCGAGCACGTCAGCGGCGGTCGCCTCCCTGGAGCGTTAGGCGCCCGCCCGGACGCCTTCCCAAGAGAGGGCATATGACAAGTGAAGCGAAACTCTTCGGGCACCCGATTCACCAGATGTTGATCGTCTTCCCACTCGGCCTGCTCGCGATGGCCGTGATCTTCGACATCATCCGACTCATCTTTGGCACACCGCTGGGGCTGCCCGCCTACTATATGATCGCCGCCGGCGTAATCAGCGGGCTCGTCGCGGCGATCTTCGGCCTCATTGATTGGCTGGGAATTCCGTCTCGAACCCGGGCGAAGTCCGTGGGGTTGTGGCACGCGCTCGGGAACGTCGTGGTGTTGCTGCTGTTTGCCGTGAGCTGGTGGTTCCGAACTGGCGATCCCACGGATCCCCCTGTGGTTGCATTCATTCTCGCGCTCATCGGAACAGGCCTCGCCCTCGTGACGGGCTGGCTCGGTGGAGAGCTTGTCGATCGTCTCGGCATCGGTGTCGACGCAGGCGCGAACGCGAACGCGCCGAGCTCCCTGTCCGGGAGGCCGGCGACCGGCTGACCGCCGCAGCACTCTCCGCGACGCACATGCGCAGCGGGCCTCCATGTGGAGGCCCGCCTGCATTTCCTAACGCGACGTATCCGAACACCCTACGATGTGGACCCGAGAGGCCGGCCTCACAGACGAAGGGGGTTCGGATGCAGCGGGATCGCGCGGATCCTTCGGATCGCTCCTCAGCTCTAACACCTCCTCTCGCTACGCGCCGGGATTGAGGAATGACGACCTCGGGAAGCCAGCTGAGGATATGACACGGCGGATGAGCTCGGCGTGACCCCTTCACCGGCCGCACGACGTACCACAACGTGAAGGCTGTTGGACTCGTTTGCCTCCCCAGATGCTCGCTCCCGGAGGGCCGCGTGAACGTGCTGCTGCTGTCGATGCCGGACTCCTTCGAGCACATGCCCTCGATCGCGATCCGGCTGCCTAACGGCGCGCTCGGGTCGCTGGCCGGCAACGTGGACGAGCACCATCACGTCGCCGCCGCGGACCTGATCCTCGCGCAGTCCGACGTGGGCCGCACGGTCACGCGACTCATGGCCGACCACGCACCGGACGTCGTCGGGCTTTCGATCATGACCTTCCAGCGGCGCACCGCGCAGCGCGTCATGCGCCTCGTCCGCGCCCTCAAGCCCGACGTGCGCATCGTGGTCGGCGGCTACGATCCGACGCTGGCGCCCGACGCGTACACGGACTCGGCCGACGGTCCCGAGTTCATCGTCCGCGGTGAGGGCGAGATCACCCTTCGCGAACTGTTGCGAGCCATCGAGCGCCGGAACGGCTACGACGACATCATCGGCCTGTCGTTTCGCGATGGCGCCGAGTACCGACACAACCCGGATCGACCGCCGGCGAACCTGAACGCCGGCGACATCCAGCCACCGCGGCGGGCGTCTCGCGTCCTCGATGGCTACACGCTGCTCGGACGACGCGTCGACGTCGTCGAGACGTCACGCGGCTGCACGTTCGACTGCAGCTTCTGTTCGATCATCGAGATGCGCGGGCGGAACTTCTTCGCGTACCCCATGGAGCGGGTGATCGCGGACATTCGCGACGCGCACGACCGCGGGGCTCGGGCGATCTTCCTCGTCGACGACAACATCGTGCTCAACGTGCGGCGGTTCGAGGCCCTCTGCCACGCCATCATCGACGCTGGTCTTGCGCACATCGACTACGTCGTCCAGGCGATGACATCCACGATAGCCAATCATGGCGCCACGCTCGCCCCGCTCATGCGTCGCGCAGGGTTCCGCTACGTGTTCCTCGGCATCGAGAACATCCTCGAGCAGGATCTGGAATTTCTCCGTGCGCGACGGAAGAACACGAAGCGCGAAGACGGTCGAAGTGCCGGCAATGCGTCGCTCGACGCCGTCCGCCACTTGCGGTCGAACGGCATGTACGTCGTCGGCGGTCTGATCGTGGGCAACCCCGACGACACGATGGAATCGATCGAGGCCAACCTCGAGTTCGCACGCCATCATGTCGACTGGCCGTACATCCAGCACCCGATGCCGTACCCGCGCACGCCAATGACGCAGGACTTTCGCGCGCAGGGTTTGATCGAGAGCGAGCGCGTGGAGGAATACGATGGTACGACGCCCGTGGTCCGTACCCGGCATCTGTCACGAAACGACGTGGCATTCCTGCGGTGGCGCGCGGAACGATGGATGAAGCTCCGGCACATGCCGGTCGCCTTCCGGCACGACCCGGGGTTCGTGTTGCGGAACGCGCGTCGGATGGCGGCTCACACGTTCCGGGGAAGTACGTGGCGCACGTGGCTCCGCGTCGAGGACGAGCGCCGCGCGTTCGAGCGCTACTGCGCCATTCGCGAACGCGAGCGGGAGTACCTGGCGGACGTGGGCGTCGCACCCGAACCGGTACTCGCCGCGTCGCTGCCGATCGAGTAATACTGGTGCCGGTGACGCTCGAACCGCCGTTCTCGGCCCGTCCGATGCCTCAACATGCCGTCGCTCCACGTCTCGCAGGACGCACCCACGCGGGATCGCGTGTGGCCGGCAGCGCGCAGGCCCCGAAGCCGTTCGGGGTGCAAGCGCGTGACGATCTCGAGATCCACGTGCGAGTCGTAGACCCCGGGCTGCTCCCGCCGAAGCCGGCACCAGGGATAGCCAGACGACGGCGTGGCCCGAATCGCGGCCGACGATATAGCTCGGCACGGCAACGCACGGTGGCGTGGGTGATTCTGGTTCGTATGGGGTCAGACTCCTTGCGCACCATTCCAGTGCA
>DASUGD010000387.1:0-59382 GCA_036274195.1 Gemmatimonadaceae bacterium
GTTCCATTGCCTCGGCAATGGAACGACCCGTAAGGACTCTGACCCTATACGGAGCGGGTTACTGCGTCGCGGTCTCGGCCAACGCGGCCACCGCGCGCTCGAGGGCCGCGAGCGCCGGCCGGATGCGGCCGCCTGGGGCGCGAAGCCCCGTCAGCGCGTCGTAGTCGCCCGCGCTCTCGACGATGAGGCCCTTCACCGGCGCGTGGCTCGTCGCCCACGCCAATGTTCCCCACAGTGCCCGCGCCTGACTGGTCTCGCCGTGTGCCACCGGGTAAGCACCGGCCGAGAACACCCAGTGATTCTTCGTCGTCCCGCGCATCCATCGATCCGCTACGTGCAACCGCGCGCTCAGGGATCCGCCACCGTCATACGACGGGTAGAACGAGAAGCCGACGACATCGATCGGTGAGCCCGGCTGGCTCGCCCAGGCATAAAGCGCGCTGTCGGCACCAACGAACGACGATGCCGCGACGCCGACGCGTACGCGATTGCTCACGCGCCGCGCGTTCGCGGATGCCTGACCAAGGAACTCCTGCCACCATGCGAGCGGCACGCGTCCCATCGCGCGCGCACCCTCGGTGTAGGGGTCTCGCGCCGGGAGAATGATGTCCGGGCGGAGCCGCCTGACGATGCGGTCCACCGCCGCGAGCCGCGCGCGCATGTACGCGGAGGGTGACGCGCGATATGCGTCCCGGGTATTGCGGTCGTAGCCCACCGCCACGATGAGGAGAACGCTGTCGCGCCGGTCGTCCTCGACAGAGCGGGCGAGAGAATCCAGCGCGGCGAGCCGCGCGCCCGCCGGATCGATGACGACCGCGATCGCGCCCAGCCCGACGGAATCCACGAGCGCCATGTCGTTGCGCAGCGCCAGCGGCGGCGGCGCGTCGTTCAGCGCGGGAAAAACTCGCAACCCGATCGTGAAGTCCCCGCGCGGGCGCTCCTGCAAACGGTCCTGGGCGTAGGTCGCATAGCTTCGCACCGCGACCACGCCGCTCGGCAGCTGCGCGGCGAACACGATCGTGAACGCCAGCGCGACAACCGCGAGTGTGCCACGCACGGTTGCACTGCTTCGCCATCGGGCCGGGTACGCCGGCGCCAGGAACGGCAGCTGGACGGCGAATGGCGAGAACAGAGCCGCCCGCCCGAGCATCAGGCCTAACGCGCTGGATTGCGCCGCCGTGATGGCGAGTGCCGCGGCCGAAGGATCCCGGCCGCTATACGCCTCGTAGCGGACGATCGCCGACGCAGCGACGATGATGTCGTAAGCGGCGATCGGCAGCCCGATGAATGGCGTCACGAGCCGCTTGCCCACGGCGTACGTCGCCTGCAGCGCGAAGATCGCGAGGGTCAACGGCCACACCCACGCGATGACGTGGATCGCGCGCCCGTTCAGGATCGATGCCGACGTGACCGCGACGAGCGTCGCGGGTGCGATCAGCAAGCCACCGAGCGCCGTCACGCCACGGAAGAACCGCGGTGCGCGCCGCAGTTGCGCGATCTGGCCCGACAGGAACACGTCCCACAGTAGCACGAGCGCGGACGCCACGTAGAACGCGTATGGCAGCACCTCCTTCAGGCGCACTACGCCAGTCCCCCCGTGCCGGCCATAGCCCGATCAGCCGTCAGCCACGCGAACGCTTTTCGCATCTGACCTCACGCGCGGTCAGGCGACGCGTGAATACGTTGAGCGCCTTCTGCGGATCGTGCGTCGACAGGGTCAGGATGTCCAGCAGCATCAGATGATCGGACGGAAACGTGTGCGCCGACATGTGACAATCATTCAGCAGCAGCACCGCGCTCACGGCGTCTCCCGGCAGCTTGCGAACGACCGGCGCGCCGACCGCGGTGAAGCCGGCAGCGCCGGCACCGGCAATCAACAAGCCGCTGATCAACGATGCGTCGCCGATTTGGGAGGGCAGGGCGCCGACGAAATCGGCGCTGAGATGACTGAACGTCGGCGACACGTGGGCTTGATTCTCCAGGGCGACGAGGCGTCGCGCGAGCGCAAGGACCGGGTCAGGATATCCGCGCGCGACGGCGAACACAAGGAACGGGGTCGCACGCTGGCCGCTCGGCTTCGCCCCCGTTTAGTTTGTGGCATGAATCGCGAGCCTCTCGTGACGTTGCCGAACGCCGTATCCATGTCGCGGCTGTTGCTCGCCGCGGCGTTCGTCCTGGCTCACGATCCGATCTTCCGTTTTGCCGTGCTGTTGACTGCCTCGGGCACGGATTTTCTGGATGGGTGGCTCGCGCGCCGCCAGCGCGCGACGACGAAGTCCGGCGCGCTCATCGACCCCATTGCCGACCGGCTGTTCGTGCTCACCGCGGTAACGACATACGTCGTCGAAGGCGCGATCACCACGGGCGCGTACTTCATCCTGTTGTCCCGCGACATCGCGACGTTCATCGGGTTTCTCGTCGCGCGTTCGGTTCCGTGGCTGCGCGCCGTGGTGTTTCGCGCGCGGCCGCTCGGCAAGCTCGTCACCGTGTTGCAGCTCCTCACGCTCATGGCAGTCATCGCCACGCCGACGATCGTCCCGTCGCTCGTGCGGGTCGTTGGCGTCGCATCGGCAGCGTCGATCGCCGATTACACGCTGGCGCTCTGGCGCGAGCGCGCGACGTGAAGGCCGGCGCCGCCTCGCGTGGCCGGATCAGAGTAGTGGCGTTTGCGATGCTCGCGCTTTGGAGCGCGGCTCGCGAGGGACATGCCCAGCGGCGGAGCCAGCAACCCGCTCAACGTGTTCAGCCCGAGGTGCGTGCCGACTACATCGGCTCGCGAGCTTCGGCAGCTCATCTCGGGTTTGGGCTGAACGTACCTGCGACGACGTACGTACGAGTCGGGTTGGTGGCGGCGCTCGGACAAGCGTGGTCAGGCGGGGACGCGACTATCGCCGGGCGTGTCGACGGTCTGGTCCGATTCGTCGTAGATCCGCTTCGAGAGGCGCGATGGGCTCCCTACGCCGCGGGGGGTATCGGCGGCATCTACGATGGATCGGAGAAGTGGCGCGGGGTGCTCGTGGGCGCGCTGGGTGCAGAAGGTCCAGCCACCGGCCGCGTGGTGCCAGCCATCGAAATCGGGTTCGGCGGCGGCGTCCGCGTCGGTGTGGCGTTTCGGCGAGCGATGCGCGGTCGCCGGTGACACGGGTCGATCGCGATACGCCGTGACCGCGACTTGCGCGAGCTGCGCCCGCGCCGGTCAGCCCGGGAACAAGAACGCCCCGTGAACGGGGCGTTTTCTATCGCGACTGGAGCCTAGGCCGCCGAAGCAGCGTCGACCTCAGGAGTCTTCGCTTTTGGAGGAGCTGCGAACCGCTCACCGAGCGTCCGAAGATCCTTGAGCTCGCCTTCTGCCAGCTCGTGGTACCGTTCGCCCAGGTACTTCATTGTATCGTCGAACCACTCGACCTGGTGCTCCGGCTCCGCGCCGATGACACCGCACCGCATGATGTGCTGGAACAACTCATCGCGGGCCTGCTCGAACACCGTGGGCTCCGCAACCTCTCTGCGACGACGTGACTTCTGTTTGGCCATGAATTCCTTGAGTGGGAGTGTACGGCAAATCTAACGTAAACAGACGGCGAATCGATAGTCGTGGACGCACTGCAATGTCCGCATGACGTCAACATCTACGCCAATCCACCCTCCGGCGTTCCAGCATCTTCCGCGATGTTTTCCATCGCGTTTTCTGGAAGCCCCTCCGCGGGCGCATTCGCAGGCCCGACGTGTGGCGAGATGAACGAGGAGATGAGGGCCGCGAGTTCCTCCGGTGCATCCTCGGGGATGAGACGGGCTGCATCGGGGAACGAGACAACGCGACAATCCGTTATATCCGCCGCGAGTTTCCGGGACACCGCGCCGTCGACCCACATGTCCTTCTCGCCGCGAACGATGAGCGTGTGGGCTCTTACCTGGGCGGGGTCGACATCCTCGAGGTCGGTCGGTCGCACCGCGCGCGCCAGGGCCAGCAGGTGAGTCACGCCTTCCTGCCCGATGAACGGTGCGAGATAGCGACCAATGAGCATCGGCGGCATGCGTGCCGGGTCGGCGACGCTCTGGGTCAGGATCGGCGTGAGCAGCGCCGATGCTCCGAACAGCCCGCGTGAGACACGGAGGGCGAATCGCGCCGTGTTCCGCTGCATCGCGCGGATGTCGCCTCCGGGAATATCCTCGCCACCAATGGGGTTGATCAGTACGAGTCGTGCGACGCGTTCGGGCCGGAGCCAGGCCAGACGCAGCGCGATCGCGGCGCCGATGTCGACGCCAACGAGCGCGGCGCGCGCAACCCGCAACGCGGTGAGCGCGCGCTCGAGGTAGTCGGCTTGGGCGGCGAGCCCGAAGTCGGCATCGAAGGGGCGATCCGACTCGCCATATCCGAGCAGGTCGACTGCGTACGCCGTGTGCTGAGTCAGGGCGAGCGCCGGGGCGACGTTCCGCCACAGAAAGCTGCAGGTGCCGAAGCCATGGATCAGCACCGCGGGGGCGCCGCCGTGACCGTAGCGCTCGACGTGCATGGCCCCCGGGCCAACCGGAATGCGGAGGAGATCGGCGTCGATGGGAGAAGCCCGGGTCGAGTGTCGTCGCGTGGAGATCGGCGTGCCGAATCGCGGGGTAAGGTAGTCGTATAGTGGGCGGTTCGGCAAAAGGTCGTGTGTTGCCGCTCCTCTGCCTGCTCCCTAGTTTTCGCCACCCAACCGATCACCACTCCACGCGACGAGCGGTACTCAGCAGTATGGCGGACGAGACGTATGGCGAGGAGCGGGCGCGGAATCTCGAGGCGCTGCTCCGCAATCTGGCGGCGCGAATCGTCGAGATGGATGCGCGGGGCGAGCTCCTGAAGCAGGCTGGGGAGCTCACGCGCCTGATTGGTGACGTGCGCAGCGAGCTGTTTCACTATGAGGTTCGCGCGACGTACGATACCCCGGAAGTCGCGGAAAATCGCCGCATCGTGGCCGAGGCTACGGACAACCCAGACAACCCATGGCAAAAGACAGAGTGGACGCCGGACGAGGACGACGAGCCGACGTGGTGAAGAAGTCGAAATCGTCGTCGAAGACTCCGTTCTATGCGGCGATTGGAGTCGTCGCGCTGTTCGGAGTCGGGGCGCTCGCGTACGTCGCGAGCCGGCCCAAGAACGTGGCGACCACCGTGGACGCGGCGAAGGTCGTCCCGGGCGAGCCGCAGGGATATCTACTCGGAAAACCGGATGCGCCGGTGCAGGTCATCGAGTTCGCCGACTTCGAGTGCCCCGCGTGTGGACAGTTTGCGACGCTCGCGGAACCGGACATTCGAAAGCGACTCGTCGACGCGGGGACGATCAGCTACCGCTTCTACGACTATCCGCTTCCCATGCACAAGAACACATGGGCGGCGTCGAACGCTGCCGCGTGCGCGGACGAGCAGGGCAAGTTCTGGGAGATGCACGACCAGCTGTTCAACGCGCAGGATCAGTGGAACGGGCAGGCGACCAGCCGGCCGAAGGGCAAGTTCATGGAGTACGCCAAAGCCCTCGGTCTCAACGTCGATCAGTTCGAGGCGTGCTTCGATGCCAAGAAGTACCAGCCGCGCATCAAGGCGAACGAGATGATGGCCACCAAGCGCGGGGCGAGTCAGACGCCGACCTTCGTGATCGGGGACAAGATGATCGGTGGCGCGATCTCGTTCGATCGCTTCAAGGGGCTCGTCGATTCTGCGCTGGTGCTCGCGAAGGCTGACAGCGCGAAGGCGGCTGCCGGCGATAGCGCAAAAGCAGCGGCAGCTCCCGCGAAAAGCCCCGGCGGTCCGTGACCAAGCGGATGATTCTCGCCACGCTCGCGCTCATTGGCGTGTTCGTGTCGACCTATCTCACGCTCTTCAAGCTCGGATACATCGGCGAACTGAAATGCTCGGTCGGCTCGTGTGAGACGGTGAACACGAGCCAGTGGGCGACGTTCCTAGGGCTGCCGGTAGCCGCGTGGGGGCTCGGCTTCTATGTGTCCGCCCTTCTCATCGCGATGCTCGGCATTCAGGAGAAGTTCGCGGATTCCCGCGCGTTTTCGGTGGCGCTCGTGGCGCTTACGGGGTGGGGCGTGGTGTTCTCGGGTTGGCTGACCTATCTCGAGCTGTTCGTGATCAACGCCATCTGCATCTGGTGTGTCACGAGCGCCTGCATCGTGGCGATCATGTTCCTGGTCAGCCTCGCAGATCTGCGCGAGTTCCGGACCGCCTAACAACGAAAAGCGCAACTGCGACAGGTAACAGGTTACTGGAATTGGTAATTGGTTATTTGAACCCTCGGGATGCTCATCGCGCTGAGACAAGCATCCCGAGGGTTCGATAACCTGTAACCAATCCCAGTAACCATTTACCTGTTCTGTTGAGCCGTCAGGCCCGTCTGATCCGCGACCGTCCGTCAGACGCCTCGTCGAGCCGCAGTTTCGGCTTCGAATCATCCTCGCCGGGATCGCCGTCACCCCTGCGGCGTCGGAAGGGGACCAGGTCCTGGCCGAGCACCACCAGCGTCCGCGTCGCCACCGTGCTCGCCAGCGGCTCCGGTATGCCCATGACGCGGATGTACGTGTCGATCGCGCGATCGAACGAGAGATCTTCGGCGAGCGTGTCGACGAACATCAGCGCGTTGTCGACATGTGCGCGGATCACGGATTCCTCGGCCCGCGCCTGTGCGAGGCGAATGCGGCGCTCGGCAGTCGGGTCGAGCTTGCGCGGGAACAGCGATTCGGGAAACAGCCGTCCGAACATAGGCCTTGCCTCGGCGAAAACGATCGGGACGTCAGACGTCGCGTGCGACGCCCCGTAGACGCCTCACTCAACAATAAGGCACGAGTCATTCCTGCAACACCAGACTCCACCATGACGCGGATGGCTCATTCCTCCTCCCCGCCGCGCGCGATGGCGGCCTGCCACATGCCCGTGAGGTTCGCAACCACGGTTTCATCGGCGAGCGTGGTCGTGTCGCCCAGCGTGCGGTCCTCGGCGATGTCACGCAGCAATCGCCGCATGATCTTGCCCGAGCGCGTCTTCGGCAGATCTGCCGAAAACAGGATCTCATCGGGCCGCGCAAGGGCGCCGATCTTTTCGGCCACGAACTGACGCAGCTCGTCGCGCAGCTCGAGGCTCGGCCGGGAGCCTTCGCGCAGGGTCACGAAGGCGGCGATGGCTTGGCCCTTGAGCTCGTGAGTTTTCCCGACGACCGCTGCTTCGGCAACCGACGGGTGCTCGACGAGCGCGGACTCGACCTCCATCGTCCCAATGCGATGGCCGGCGACGTTGAGCACGTCGTCCACGCGTCCGAGGATCCAGAAGTATCCGTCCTCATCCCGCTTGGCTCCGTCGCCAGGGAAGTACAGGTCCGGGCGACCGGGCCACTTCGAGAAATACGTCTGTACGTAGCGCTCGTCGTCGCCCCAGATGGTGCGAAGCATCGACGGCCATGGCTTCGTGATGGCGAGCAGCCCTCCGCCCACGGATATCTCGGCGCCTTTCGTGTCGAGCAGCGTGGCGAAGTATCCGGGGAGCGCACGAGTCGCGCTTCCCGGTTTGGTCGCGGTGAGCCCGGGCAACGGCGAGATGGCGATCGCTCCCGTCTCGGTCTGCCACCACGTGTCGACAATGGGGCAGCGGCGGCCGCCGATGTGCTCGTGATACCACATCCACGCTTCCGGGTTGATCGGCTCCCCGACGCTGCCTAACAAGCGGAGCCGGCTCAGGTCGTGCCGCGCCGGGTGCGCCGCCCCCCATTTCATGAACGCGCGAATCGCCGTCGGCGCGGTGTACAGAATCGTCACGCCGTGCTTCTCGCACAGATCCCAGAAGCGATCCTTCTCGGGCCAATCGGGTGCGCCCTCGTACATGACGCACGTGGCCCCGTTCGCGAGCGGGCCGTACACGAGGTACGAGTGCCCGGTCACCCAACCCACGTCGGCCGTGCACCAGAAGACATCGTCCTCGCGAAGATCGAACACGAGCTTCGTCGTCGCGGTTACACCGGTGAGATACCCTCCCGTCGTGTGAACGATGCCCTTCGGCTTTCCGGTGGTGCCTGACGTGTACAGGATATAGAGCACATCTTCGGCATCCATTTCCGCCGGCGGACAATACGCCGGCGCATCGGCCATGAGGCGATGCCACCAGTGGTCGCGTCCTTCCTGCATGTGCGCGAATGCTTCATCGCCGCCGGATCCCGGCCGGCGCATCACGACGATGACGTTCTCGACCGATGGCGCGCCCTCGAGCGCCTTGTCGGTGTTCCGCTTGAGTGGAACGACCTGGCCACGTCGATAGCCGCCGTCGGCCGTGATCACGAGCTTCGCCTGGGCGTCGTTCATGCGATCGCGCAGAGAGTCCGGGGAGAAGCCGCCGAAGACGACCGAGTGGATCGCGCCAATCCGCGCGCAGGCGAGCATCGCGATGACGACCTCGGGGATGAGCGGCATGTAGATACCGACACGGTCGCCACGCCTAACGCCCATCCGGCCGAGGACGTTCGCGAACTTGTTGACTTCCACGTAGAGGTCCCAGTACGTGAGCGTCCGGCGGTCGCCTGGCTCACCCTCGAAGATGAGCGCCGCCTTGTTGCGCCGTGCCGTGCGGATGTGCCGATCGAGGCAATTCACGGACGCGTTCAGCTTTCCCCCGACGAACCACTTCGCGTGAGGCGGCGTCCAGTCGAGAACCGTGTCCCACGGGCGTGACCACTCCAGCGCGCCAGCCATTTTCGCCCAGAACCCTTCGGGATCGCGCTCGGCGTCGGCGTACAGTTCGGGCGAGGAGACCTGTGCCTGCCGGCGGAACTCGTCGGGCGGGGCGAACTTTCGGTTTTCCTGAAGCAGAACGTCGATGTCTGACATGCTCGGGAATCGGGATCGGGAATCGGGAATCGCGCCGTCAGGCCGATTGTGCAGCGGTCGACACGAAACTTCAACGTGCTCGGTCGTTCGGTCGAGATGGCTGCCAAGAAATTCTACACTGACGCGAAGTTCGGGTGGTGCGGCAAACTGCCGCGCGCCGCACACGAACGGCGATTGGGCCTCCAAAGGTTAAGTGCAACCAACGCAACGTCGTGAAGGTCGATGATCAGCCTGGCACGCAAGTCGCTTCTGTCTGAGGTCACAACTGAAGGGCGACGCAACACTCGATAAGAGCACACCCGTCGTGAGGCGGGGTCGCAAAGCCAGGAGTCTCGAGCACGGCTGGTTCGAGATCGTCCGGTTGCCGAAGGTGGTCAGACGAAATCGCTCCGCGTTTCTCGAATCCTCCTCATCGGTGGCAGTGCTCGTTGCCCTGGATGGGAGGGTTTTTGTCATGCAGGCGATTGCGAACAACGACGGCTCCGTGTTGATGGCTCCGGATCGATTGGTCTCCTCGACGAGTAGTGGCTTCCGGGGAGTTGCCCTCGACCACCTCGAACGTCTCAGTGCTGACGTCGGAGTTCTCGTCATCGATCTGAGCCAGACGGTCGACATCGACGCCAGCGGGCTCGGCATGCTCGTCTTCATTCAGAAGCGCGCGAAGGAGCAAGGCCTCTCGACAAACCTGCGCCACGCCCCAGAGCGGGTCCGCAATTTGCTGAAATTGACCATGCTCGAATTCTTGTTCGAGTTCGGGAATTGAGTGATCCGGTGGTGCGCCGTGGCCCCCTTCGGCGTGACAACACGGGCTCACTCGCGAGCGGCGGCCATGCAGTCGGGCCGCCGTTTCGCATCCCCCTGCCGACGGCTAACGTTCGGGCGTGTCCCGCGCGATCACACCGATCGAGCACCGGCCGCCTACGCCGCATGCGGCGGAAGCCGCAGTTGCTCGCCCCGCCATTGAGGTCGAGGCGCTTACGCGCGCATTCGGCCGGCGAGTTGCGATCCGTGGGCTGACCTTCGCCGTGAACGACGGCGAATGCCTGGCGCTCTTCGGCCCGAACGGCGCCGGGAAAACGACACTCCTTCGAATTCTCGCCGGCCTGCTCCGACCCAGCAGCGGAGCCGCTCACATTGCGGGCGTCAAGCTTCCGGGCGGCGCGAAGGCCAGATCGGTCGTCGGCCTGATATCGCACCAGAGCATGCTCTATTCGGCGCTCACCGCGAGAGAAAACGTAGAGTTCACCGCGCGATTGTACGGCCTCGAGTCCCCGCGACATGCGGCGATGCGTGCGCTCGAGCGCATGCGGCTCGAGGATCGCGCCGAATCCCCCGTTCGCTCCTTGAGTCGTGGCATGCAGCAGCGCGTATCGATCGCACGGGCGATCGTTCACGATCCACGCGTGGTCCTCCTCGACGAGCCATACACCGGGCTCGATGAGACGGGGGCGGCAGCGCTCAGTGCAGCGTTGGAGTCGCTCAGGGGCAGCGGGGCCGCGCTCGTGCTCGTGACGCACCACCTCGGCGAGGGACTGGCGCTCGCGACGCACACCGCGATCATGCGCGATGGACAGTTCGTCACCCACGAGCCGCGCGGCACCGTGGAGCTCGATACGTATCGCGACGTGTATCGCGAGGCGATCGCTCGATGAGCGCGCGTGTGCCGCCGGGCACGTTCGCCGCCGCGGCGCTGATCGCGCGGAAGGACCTCGCCATCGAGTTCCGCACGCGCAGCGCGTTTCTCGCGGCGATCGTGTTTTCGCTCCTCGCCATCGTCATCTTCTTTTTCGCCTGGGATTCGACGGCGGTCAGCGCCGTCGATCTCGCACCGGGTGTCCTCTGGGTGATCTTCACGTTTTCTGGCCTGCTGGGTCTGCATCGCTCGTTCGGTGTCGAAGAGGCAGATCGCGCGATCGACGCACTGCTCGCATCGCCGGTGGAGCGAGAGGCAGTGTTCCTCGGGAAAGCGCTTGCGAACTTCTTGTTCGTGCTCGGCGTGCAGGCGCTCGCCATCCCGGCCGTCGCGCTCTTCTACAACCTTCCGCTAGGCAGGGTGCTGGGTCCGCTTGTCGGCATTGCCGTGCTCGCGGCCATCGGACTCGTCTCGATAGGCACCCTCTTCAGCGCCATGGCGGCGAACACGCGGCTCGCGGAGCTGTTGCTGCCAGTGCTCGCCCTGCCGTTTTTCGTGCCGATCATTCTCCCGGCGGCGCAGTCTACCGCGCGACTCCTGTCCGGTCGTCCGATCGCGGAAGCGATGAGTTGGTTGAGAATCCTCATTGCGTTCGACATCGTGTTCCTGGTCGCGTGCGCGCTCGCGTTCCCGTTCACGCTCGAGGACTAGCATTCAGTTCCGATGACCAATCCTGCCACGACCGAAGACCGCCGCACCATCGACTGGCTCCTGACCGTTGCCGTCATCGCGGTGGCCGCCACGTTCATCCGCGCGATCTTCTTCACGCCGGCCGAGGCGCGTCAGGGCCTCGCGCAGAAGATCTTCTACATACACGCCCCGTCGGCCTTCATTGGGCTGTACGTCGCGTTTGGAATCGTGGCGCTGGCGGGTGCGCTGTACCTCTGGCTGCGCGACGAACGACTGGATCGGATCGCTGCGTCATCCGCGGAAGTCGGCGTCATCTACATGACCGTGGTGCTGATTACCGGTCCGATGTGGGGAAAGCCGATTTGGGGCACGTGGTGGACGTGGGACGCGCGACTGACGCTGACCTTGTTCCTCTGGTTCGTGTTCCTCGGATATCTGATCCTTCGCGGAGCGATCGAGGATCACGCGACACGCGCTCGGTACTCGGCCGTGCTCGGCGTGCTCGGTGCGCTGCTCGTGCCGTTCATCCACCTGAGCGTGTACCTGTTTCGTACGCTGCACCCGATGCCGATCGTGCTCAAGCCGGGACATCCCTCGCTGCCTAACAGCATGCTGGCAACGTTCGCGATGTCATTCGTCTCCTTCGCGCTTCTGTTCGTGGCCCTGCTGCGAGCCCGGTATCGGTTGGCCGAACGCATGGACGCCCTCGAGGCGGAGGAGGAGCTCGAGCCGGCGCCCGTGCCCAATCTCCGCGCTGAGCCCATCCGATGATGCCTGACAACGCCGTCTTCTTCCACGCTGCCTACGCAGCGGCGATCGTCGTGTACGGGGGCTATGTCGTCTCTCTCGTCGTGCGCAGCCGACGCACGCACGCCCGCGAACGCAAACAGCTGCAGCGGGGGCTTGCGCGGGAGATCAATCGGTAGGTTGTAGGACGCAGTTGCAGCGTGTCTGCCACAACTCGCGGGTTTTTCGGGCGTTGGCGAGCGGAGAGAGGTCGGTACCAGCGGGCGCGATCCTTGCCCATCGTTCGCCGTGCTGCAGCCCTTTTGCGGCAGCCGACATCACGCCAACCCGACCCAAAATTGCCATGGATGCCAGCCTCTTTTTTCGACTGAGGGACCGGATTGACGGCGCAGCCTCGCTCGAAGAGTTGGCGGCCATAGAAGCCGAGATCGACAGCACCCAACCTCATCTCATCGAGCGGCGCGCATTGGAGCGGCGACTGAATCGCCGGGAACGAGCTCTGTCGGGTCCACCGATGTGACGGGCGGATGCCGGGAATCGAAAGGGCCTAAAACTTTGGCTGTTCAGGCGCGCTGCGGAGACGCAGCGCGCCTGACGGTTTTCCGGGACTGCCGCGGGTGAAGTAGAATTATCGCGGCACGCCCATCCGCGACCGTTCGCTCCGAAGACGCTCATGATCCATCCGTGGCGCGACCTGCCGCCAGGTCCGCATCCGCCCGAGGAAGTCACCGCGGTTATCGAGATTCCGCGCGGCAGCCGAAACAAGTACGAGCTCGACAAGGAGCACGGGATGCTCAAGCTCGACCGCGTGCTGTACTCGGCGGTGCACTATCCCGGCGATTATGGGTTCGTTCCGCGCACGCTTCACGAGGATGGAGACCCGCTCGACATTCTCGTGCGAATCAACGAGCCGACGTTACCCGGGTGCCAGATCGATGTGCGCCCGATCGGCGTGCTCAAGATGCTGGATCGCGGCGAGCCGGACGACAAGATTCTCGCCGTCCCGAGCCACGACCCGCAGCATAACGAGTACTTCGACATCGCCGACCTCCCCGCGCATTACCTCAAGGAGGTCGAACACTTCTTCCTGATCTACAAGGATCTCGAGGGGAAGCGGATGGAGATCGTCGGATGGGAGAAGAGCGACTCGGCCATGCGCGTGATCACGAAGTCGATCGAGCGGTATTCGGACAAGTACCTGCGAATGGGGCCCTAACGAGTCACCGCTTCTTGCGCGCTCGGGGAGACGGTGGTGTCGGTTGGACCTCGGGCGGCGGCTCCTCGGGACGCACGGCACCGTGCAGCGGAAGCTCGGGCGGTCGTCGCAACAACAGCTGGTTGTACAGCACGGCCGCGAAGATCGCGCCGACGACCGGGCCGGCCCAGTAGACCGCCTGCCCCTCGAAAATCCCGCTCGCGACAGCGGGTCCGACCGAGCGCGCGGGGTTCATCGATCCGCCGGTGAACGAGCCGAGCGCCAACATCAGTGCGCCGTACGTAAGCCCGATCGCGAAGCCGCCGACTCGGGGCGCGTCCGGATCGACTGCGGTGGCGAAGACGACGAACATGAGGACAAAAGTCGCGACCAGCTCGAGCGAGAATGCCTGGCCAGTCGTCACGTCGAGCGAAATGGCCTGCCCCCCGCCGCGCGTTGCGGCAAATAGATCGGCCGGCAGCGTCGCCTTGAGCAGGTACGCCGCTGCAATCGCCCCGAGGATCTGCGCGCAGACGTAGATCCCGGCCATGAGCGGCTCGATGCGCCTCGCGGCGAGAAAACCGATCGTGACCGCAGGATTCAGATGGCCGGAGATGCGCATGGTCGCCGTGACCATGATGGACAGAATCAAGCCGTGTGCAGTGGCCACGAGCAGCAGCGGCGAGGCGGACCTCGTGTGCTGAGCGGCCATGATCGCTCCGCTTCCGACGAAGACGAGCGCGAAGACTCCTATGAACTCGGCGAGGAAATGCCGGGCCGCATCTCTCATTGGGACGTGCTCCAGGGAACGTGGAAATTCCGCGGCGAAGTTAGGCGCATGGCTGTACCGCCGCCACCCCGAAGCGCGTCTAGTTGTCTCCCCGCATCACGATCGCGGCGTTGATGCCGCCGAAGCCGAACGAGTTGCTGACCACGACATCCAGGTCGGCGGGACGTCCAGCGCTCGGTACGTAATCGAGGTCGCAAGCCTCGTCTGGGGTTTGGAGGTTCACGGTCGGTGGAACCCAGCGGTTCTGCAGCGCGAGCGCGCATATGGCTGCTTCGATCGCTCCCGACGCGCCGAGCGCATGGCCGTAGTAGCCCTTCGTGCTGCTCACCGGCATCCGGTACGCGTGATCTCCGAACACGCGTTTGATCGCCAGCGTCTCCGTCGAATCGTTGAGCGGCGTCGAGCTGCCGTGCGCGTTGACGTAGGTGACGTCGTTCGGGGCGATCCCCGCATCCGCGAGCGCCAACGCAATGGACCGTGCTGCCTGCGCGCCGTCGGGAAGCGGCGCGGTCATGTGGTACGCGTCGTTCGTCAGTCCGTAGCCGAGGACCTCTCCGTAGATGGGGGCGCCGCGCGCGATGGCACGCGAGCGCTCTTCGAGGATCAGTACCGCCGACCCCTCGCCCATCACGAAGCCGTCGCGGTCGCGGTCGAAGGGACGCGACGCCGAGCCAGGATCATCGTTGCGCGTGGACATCGCGCGAATGAGGGCGAAGGCGCCGAAGCACAGTGGCGAGAGCGGCGCCTCCGCGCCGCCGCTGATCATCACGTCGGCGTAGCCATCCCGGACCTGACGGAACGCTTCGCCGACGGCGATCGTGCCCGACGCGCAGCTCATCGCGTTCGTCGAGTTCGGGCCGCGCACGCCGAGCTCGATGGCAATGTTGCAGCTCGACGCCCCGCCGAACACGGTGAGCGCGAGCATCGGCTCCACGGCACGCAGTCCCTGCTTGAGGAATAGCCCGAGCTGGTCCTCCGCGTACGCGACGCCGCCGAGCGCACTGCCCATCATCGTGCCGATCCGGTCGCGGTCCTCGGACGCGAGGTCGAGGTGTGCATCCTGGAGCGCCTGTCGGGCCGCGACGACGGAGAACTGTCCAAAGCGGTCGAGGCGCTTCGCGCGCTTGGCTTCGAGATGATCTGTGGGAACGAAATCATTCACTTCCGCCGCGTTGTGACTGCGGAAGATCGACGGGTCGAACCGGGTGAGCGAGCGGACTGCGGAGCGTTCCGCGCGTACGCCATCCCACAGATTGCGGCCGGTGATACCGATCGGGGTGATCGCTCCTATTCCGGTGACGACGACTCGACGACGCATGCGCAGTTCACGTTAGGCTGTGAATCTCAGGGCCGAGGGAGGCGGTTCGTGCCGCCCTCGCGCTCCGCAACGCGAGCGAGTCCGGCGAGCGTTCGCGAGGCGATTCCATGAATGAATACCGGGCCGATCACGCTGGTGGCGGCAAAGATCCCGATGAGCGGCCATCGAGGACCGTCCCAGACGTGGAGGATGCGAACGAGCGTCCCGCCCTCGGCTGGTGCGAAGCTCCACTCGACGTCCATCCCGGTCGTTATACCCCCAACGTGGCGAAAACGGATCGCAGGAGTTGCATGGTCCACCTCCATCTCCGAAAGCCACCACGTTGGCCAGCCGAACAGCCCGAACGGGCGATTGGCCGCCATCTCGACCAGACCACCGCCGTCGGTCGCATATTCCCGAAATCGGACGTAGCGGTAGTGCGAGAGGTGTGCCGGCCACTCCTCCACGTGCCGAACCACCTCGAACACGGTCCGAACGGTGGCACGGACGAGTCGCTGGTCGATCGTCTCCATCGGGCGCCCGGCGGGCATGGGACCGAGCTGATATGGCGGCCGAGGCGACGGACGGCGGCCGGGGCGGGGATCGGTCACGAAACGAGACGGGGTTCCGGCCGCCAGGTGGCGGTCACGCGCCACCCCATGTGCTGCTTGACGTTAGGCGTGCGGCCCGTCGAGGTCTGCACGAGGCGACCCAGCTCGTCGCTCGTATAGCCCCGCATGATCGAGACGACCCCGTCGTGGCGGCTGACGGGATGGAAGCCAAGGGGGAACGATGCGAGCCAGAGTCCGGCTGCGGCCAGCCAGCTCCGCCGCAGGTCACTGATGATCACACGAACGCGCGCGACGCGATCGAGCTCCTTCAGCACGCGCGCCGCGCTCGGATCATCGAAGTGGTGCAGCGTCTGTGAGCACATGACGACGTCCACGGACCGATCCGCGAACGGCAATGCAGTGGCGTTGCCGCGCACTGCGTTGCCAGTCCGCGCCCGACTCGCAACAGCCAGGGTCTCGGCCATGTCGATCGTGATGAGTGAGAGGTCGACGCGCTGCTGGCGTGCCAGCTCGCGCGCTCTGGCCGCGATGTCGCCGATGCCGCTGCCAACGTCGAGCAGCGTCGCGTTCGTGTCCAACTCCGGAAGGACTGCCCCGAGCTCGAGCAGGACCGCGCGCGTTCCCCCGAATAACGCATTCGCCAACGCGACGTCGGCCAGCGAGCGACGAACGAGACGGGGATCCACCCCGGGCGCATCGAGATACTCGAAGCCGCGGCGACGTGGCGGGGTGATGAGGACGGTCACGGGGCCATGACGCGACAGGGCATGTCAACGCTCGAGCTGGGCGTAGCCGCCGCGGTAGTAGAGCAGCGGTCGCTCGGCGAACGGCGTCGCGGACTCGACTTCGCCGATGACGATCGTATGATCGCCGGCAGCGTGATGCGCGACGCGGCGGCACTCGATGTGCGCGAGCACGTCATCGAGGAGCGCTGCGCCGCTCTGCCCACGCGAGTAGCCCACGCCATCGAAGCGCGTATGCTCATCGGGGCCAGAGAACCGCCGCGAAATTGCTTCCTGATGCGCGGCGAGGATGTTCACGGCGAAATGCGACACGCGAAGTAGCATGTCGTGCATCGAGGCGACGCGGTCCACGCACACGAGCACGAGCGGCGGAACGAGGCTCACCGAGCAGAACGCGCTGACGGTCATCCCGAAATCGTTGTCGTCGTCATCGCGTGCCGTGAGCACCGTTATTCCCGACGCGAACCGTCCGAGCACGCTGCGAAAGGTGTCGGGGTCGATAGTCACGGGGCCTCGTGGTTTGCGAGCGCCTGGCCGTGACGTTTCGACCCGCGTGCCCATGGCATCAGGAGACGCAGCAGAAAGCCCGGGCGGAGCACTTCGCGCGCGGGCACGAAGTCGCCGGTCACGCCGACGATCGTATGAGCCATGTGTGGCCGGAGCGCGAGGGAACGTGCGGCGACATTCATGACGGCAGGGAAGCTAACTGCCACTCCGATGATCTGCTCGACGGCCCACTTGCCACGGAACTCGGCTCTCCGCGCCCTGTCGTACGCGCGCAGGGACGCGTCGCGATCGGCTGACGTGGTTGCCGCGAGCGCATCGATGATGCGTGGTGCCAGGAGCTCTGCGCCGCGCAACGCGGCGTAAATCCCTTCACCCGTGAACGGATCGAAGAAGTCCGCAGCATCGCCCACGAGTGCGGCTCCCGGTGCCCACGCCCGGTCAGCGGCGGACGCGAACGGACCGGTTGCCAGAACCGGTGTCACGCGCCTTGCCTTGGCAAAGCGCGGCGCTACGTGGTGTCGGCGCCCGATCCAGGCGTCCACGAATGCCGCCGGGTCTCCCGACGCGGCGCGCGCACGAGATCGAGGAACGACTACGGCGACGTTCGTCATGCCGCCGCCGACGTCCGCGAGGCCAAGGTACCCGTCCTGCTCCACGTGCATCTCGCCGCTGTCGCCCATGTCGATCCCGGCGAAATGCGTCACGAACGCCAGCCGTCGCTGCGCGACCCTCGTCGCAGCAAGGTCCAGGCGCCGAGCCACGATCGAGCGCAGGCCGTCGGCGCCGACCACGATCGATGCATCGAGCGTGGAGGTTCGTCCGCTGGCATCGATTGCCTCGACGCCCGTTACCCGGCCGCTCGGGTCCCGTTGCAGAGCGGTGACTCGAACCCCCTCACTAACGACCGCTCCAGCGGCGCGCGCCCGATCGAGCAACAGGTGGTCGAGAACCGTGCGTCGCAGGGCGAGGCCGCGATCCCGGTAGCCTCGAAAACCCTCCACGTCCGCGAACCGTCCATGAAACGTGGTACCGTTCGGCGCGCGGACGCGCATTCCCGCGAGGTGTGCCGCTCCAGATCGTTCGATTTGCTCGAGCACCCCCATCGCATCGAGGATACGCGAGGCCTGAGGGCTCATGTACTCCGAGCACGGCTTGTCGCGGGGAAAATGCGCTCGGTCGAGGACCGTGACGTGAACGCCCGCGCGGGCGAGATGAAACGCCGTTGCGGCACCGGCCGGCCCGCCGCCGACGACGATGACCTGTGCGACGTGTCTACCCACCGGGCGATTCCGCGCCTGCGTCACGCGCCAGCGGCCGTGAGCTACCGAGCAATGCGCGCGTACGCTTGGGAGGCCAAGTACAGCGTGTCACCGTTCACGCGATAGGAGAACTCGAATGTCCCGGAGCTGGGCGGGAGGTAGGTAATGCGCACCGTCTGCACGAGTGGTTCCCAACGCGCGTCCACCGTTTGTGCGTCGGCGAGCCCTGCGGTGAAGTTCCGGGTGACCAACAACCGGCTCGCGGTCCCGTCCGCGTTGAATCGCCATGTGGTCTCGCTGGAGCTCGCCGACCCGTCCTCGGCAAGGAAGTACAGGATACGGCGCCACGTACCGACGAGCTCGGAGGACGCAATGGTTCCGGTCGTTCCTGTTCCAACGGTGCCAAGGGTTCCGCCATCGGGCGCGCCCAAGCGCCCGCCATCACAGGCAGCGATGAGCACGAGGGTGAAGATCAGTGGGCGACGGACCACTTCGGGAATAGGGAATCGGGAATCGGGAAGAGAGGGAACCGGGAACAGGGCACCGGGAGAACGTACCAAAGGCTTTTAGCGGCCGAAGGCCGCGGCGACCGCTGCGCCCACCAAGGTACACACCACGTTCACGAAGTCGTTCCTCGCACCAGGCACGCCACCCACCACGCGAGTTGCTCTGCCACAGTAATGCCTTCGGCGTTCCGTCGCCTCGGAACAGCCGTCACACCATCGGCGCTCCTGAACGGTGGCCCCAATGAGGGAGTCCGCGAGCGAGCCCAGAACGCCGCCAACGAAAACGGCTGTGTGGGCCCGGCCGACGCCCGTGAAATAGCTCACGCCTGCGATGAACGCTGCGCCGGCGACCGACGCGAGCGTTCCGGGTACCGTGACCCCGCCGGAAGTGCCGGCTGGAAGCGGCTTGAGGGAGATGATGGACCGCGGCACGCCACTGGCAACCGTACCCACCTCTGTCGCCCAGGTATCGGCGGTGGCGGCGGCAAGAGCGCCAAGCGCGGCGACCGCCCACAGGGATTCGCCGGTTGCCGTCGCGACGAGGGCGCCTGTGGCGAAGACGCCGCCGTTGGCGAGCACCTGAAACGCGTCGCGCTCGTCGCCCTTTTCGACGATCTTGCCGATGCGCGCCTCGCGCGTGGCGTGTTTGAAGCGCGAGAGCGCCGACGAGGCAACGAAGAAGACGATCAGGATGGTTGCCCAGGCCCAGCCGGCGATCGCCGCGCCGGCTCCGACGAGCAGGGCGGCGACGGCGCCGCCCGGCGAGAGAGCGCGCACGGTCCGTGCGGCAAATGCGATCGCGCCCGCGAGAAGAAATCCCGCGAGCGCACGCTCGATCACGCTGCCACCGGGGTGTAACGGATAGCGGACGCAGGGCGCTTGTACGTCGTTTCGCGCGCCGTTAGCTTCGCTTGCACGTCTCTAGTGATCCATGTCACCGACGGTCGACTCGCTTCTTCCACTCAGTTTTCTCGAAGCCGTTCGTAACGTCGACACGCCTGACGACGATCCCGACACCGAACTCGTCGCCGAGCTGCGCAACAAGCGCCTCGGATTGAGCGACACCGTCTACGCCCAGATCCGTCGGTACTCCGACGCGGTGAAACGTAGTCAACGGACGGCTCGCGACGAAGCGGTGGCGCTGGCTCGCCTCATCGGGCGTCGTCCCGACGCCGAAGCGGTATTTCGTGCTGCCGGTCGCTATCTCGCGAACGAGGCATATCAGGGCATTCCGACGATGACCCGCCGCGTCATGCTCACGCTGCCGTCGCTGGTGGCGCGACCGATCGCCTTGCGTCACGCGAGCCGCATCGCCACCCGCTACTTCAACGGGACGGTCTCGCGCGTCGGGTCGTCGGTACTTCTCGACGTCCCCTCGTCCGTCACGATCGACTCGGCTCCGCGCTCGATCGGCTGCGCGTATTACGAGGCGGGGCTCGCCGAGCTGCTGCGGCTTCTCATCAATGGTGGCGGCGCCGTCGATCACGTGCGTTGCATAGCGCGTGGCGAAGGCACATGCAGCTGGCGCGCCGAGTGGCGCCCACTCAACTGATCGATCCCTCCGATGCTGGACGAACGCTCGCTCTCGCGCGTGCAGCGCGCCCTCGCCGACGCCGGCCTCGATGGTTGGCTGATCTACGACTTTCGCGGGCTGAACCCGGTCGCCAAGACAATGCTTGGGATCGAAGGCATGGCGACTCGGCGGATCTTCGGCTTCATCCCGGCGACCGGCTCGCCGACGGCGATCACACACGCGATCGAGCAAGGGCCCTGGCGTCAGTGGCCCGCCGCCTGGGGCAAGCAGGTGTACAGCTCCTGGCGGTCGCTGGAGTCGTACCTCGCCTCACTGGTACGCGGAAAGCGGGTGGCGATGGAGTACTCGCCCGGTGACGCGGTGCCGTATCTCGACCGCGTGCCCGCGGGGGTCCTCGACATGGTCCGCGCCGCCGGCGCGGAGGTGGTGACCTCCGCCGAGCTGGTGACGCAGTTCTATGCGACATGGACCGGCGATGAGCTTCAGTCGCATCGGCGCACGGCCGAAAAGGTCGCCGATATCGCGCGCCGGGCGCTCAAGCACGCTGGCGCGGAAGCACGCGCCGGCCGGCCTACGACGGAACATGCGCTGCAGCAGCACATCCTCGGCGAGTTCGCCAAGGCCGGTCTGGAGACGATCGATCCGCCGGTGGTGGCGGTCGGGCCTAACGCGGCAAATCCGCACTACGAGCCGCGCGCCGACAACCCCGTTCGCATCGAGGTCGGTGACCTCGTGCTGCTGGACCTCTGGGCGCGCGAGCCGGGTGGCATCTGGGCCGATCAGACGTGGATGGCGTCGGTCGGCGAGCCGAGTGCGCGCGCGGTACAGGTGTGGACGGCGGTGCGGGACGCGCGCGATGCCGCGATCGCGTTGCTCAGAGATCGGGTGGCAGACCGCGCGACGGTGCGCGGCGGGGAGGCCGATGATGCCGCGCGCAACGTGATCACGACCGCCGGCTTCGGCGACCGATTCACGCACCGCACCGGCCACTCGATCGACTCGCGCGACCTCCACGGCGCCGGCCCGCACATCGACAATCTCGAAACCCGAGAGGAGCGATTGCTCGTGCCCGGGGTGGCGTTCTCGATCGAGCCGGGGGTCTACATTCCTGGCGAGATTGGCGTGCGGTCGGAGGTGAACGCCTACGTCGGCGACGGCGAGCTGGTGGTGACGCCGTTGGAATACCAGCGCGACATGATGGTCGTGTGATGACAGCCATCACCCATCGGCCGTCTGCCATCAGCTGAGCTGCCGAGCGCCAAGGCGCAGGTCACTGGACCGCCGGCGTCGCTGCGCCGAGAGCTCGGGTTGTTCTCGGCCGCGCTGCTCGTCGTTGGCGGGATCATCGGGAGCGGGATCTTCTTCACCCCGACGGAAACCGCGCGGGCCCTGCCGACCGCGGGTCTCGTCTTTCTCGTGTGGGCCGTTGGCGGCGTTGTTGCGCTGGCCGGCGCTCTCACGTACGCGGAGCTCGGCGCCATGATGCCGGACGCCGGCGGGGCGTATGTGTACATACGCGAGGCGTTCGGAAGGCTGGCGGCGTTTCTCTACGGCTGGATGGCGCTCCTCAGCATCGGCACGGGGGCGCTCGCGGCGGTTGCGTTAGGCTTCGCGGGGTACGCCGGGCGATTCGTCGACCTGACGCCGCTCGGCGGCCCGATTCCCGTAGCGGCGGCGACCATTGCCGCGCTCACGGCGACGAACTATTTCGGCATCAAGCCCGGCGCGGTCGTGCAGAACGTCCTCGCCGTCGCGAAGATCGCGGCGCTGGCGGCGCTGATCCTTGGCGGGTTCGCGCTGTGGGCGAACGTCGGCGCACCTCCAGGCGTCGCGAACGCGCCCGCACCGCGCGCATCGCTCGCGAGCGGGCTCGCTGCCGCTTTCGTCGCCGTGCTGTTCACGATCGGGGGCTGGCAGCAAATGAACATGGTGGCGGGCGAGATCCGGGATCCGGCGCGGACGATCCCGCGCGCGCTCGCGCTTGGCATCGCGATCGTCATCGCCTGCTACCTCGGCGCCAACGCGGTCTATCTTCACGCGTTAGGCCGCGATGGACTCGCCGCGAGCAGCGCGGTTGCCGCCGACACGGCAACGCGGTTGGTCGGGTCGGTGGGCGCCACGCTGATCTCGGTCGCGGCGATGCTGTCGATTCTCGGGTTCGTGAACGTGGTGATCCTCGCCACGCCGCGGATCTTCTTCGCCATGGCGAAGGACGGCGTATTTCTTCAGGCGGCGGCGCGGGTCCATCCGCGATTCGGATCGCCGCACGTGTCCGTGATGATCATGGGCCTCTGGGCGATCGCGCTGCTTCTGATCACGCGCGGCCGGATCGGCGACCTGCTGAGCGGCGTCGTGTTCGCCGACTGGATCTTCTTCGGTCTGGGTGCGGCGAGTGTGTTCGTGCTGCGTCGCACGCGACCGGAGGCACCTCGGCCCTACCGCGCGTGGGGGTACCCGATCGTTCCGGGGTTCTTCGTCCTCGCGGCGATGTTCGGGATCGTGAGCGCGTATGTTGCATCGCTGAGGACGTCGTTGTTAGGCACGGCGATCCTGCTCGTCGGGGCCATGGTGTTCTACGCCTCCCAGCAGCGTCACCGCGTTCCTCGGACCAGTCCCGGCGAAGGTTGAACATATTGCAGGTACGCACGGCAATCACGGCGGTCGGGCTGACGATCGTGCTGGCTGTCGCAGGGTGCGACCGCGCGGCGTCCGGTCGTGCGCCATCCGACTCGGGCGGGAGCGCCGACGGCGAGGCGATGGCGGCGACGACCAGGTCGGCTTCCCAGGGCGCGCCATACACGACGCGACCACTCGACGGTTACGGCAAGCTGTCGGGCTTCGTCGAGCTGGAAGGACAGCCACCACCGGACACGGTCTTTCAACCCACGGTCGATCAGCCCGTATGCGGCGCGGCCTTCACGCGTCGCGGCATCGACCGGGCCGGGAACAGGGCGATCGGAGTGGTCGTCTGGATCGATGGGCTGCGCGCCGGCAAACCCCTGCCGCCCGATCGACGGTTCGAGGTCCTGAACCAGAACTGTCTGATGTTTCCCGAAATGCAGGCGGCGATGGCCGGAGGCACGCTGAACGTTCGAAGCCTGGATGCCGCGGAGCATCGAACCCGCATAACGCGAAGCGGGACCGGCGAGGTGTTGGCGACGATCCGCGAAACGGACGAAGGCCAGGTGGTGCCGAACGAGCACGTCCTCGCGACGCCGGGCGTGCTGCGCCTGAGCTGCGACGTGCACCCCTGGACGCATGCGTGGATCGCGGTGTTCGACCATCCATACTTCACGATGACCGGCGCAGATGGCTCGTTCGCGATCGACTCCGTTCCGCCAGGTCGTTATCGGCTCCGCCTATGGCACCCCAGGCTGGAGGCGGTCGACGAGACGGTGACGATCGAGGCAGGGAAAACCGCCACGCTCACGCTACGGGCAAAGAGCGGTCGCTGACTGCAACTGGTTACCCGGATTGGTAATTGGTTACCGGGACAGGTAATTGGTTACTGGCATTGGTAATTGGTTACTGGCATTGGCAATTGGTTACTGGGATTGGTTACAGGTAATCAGAACCCCCGGGATGCACGTCTCGTTAAGAGAGGCGTCCCGAGGGTGTTCAACTGCGAGTAACCTGTTACCTGTTACCAGTGTCTGTTCAGATTCTCCGGTCGATCACCATCGCGACGAACAACAGCGCGAGGTACAGCAGCGAGAACTTGTAGACCTTCCACGCCGCCTTGTTCCACTGTGGCAGCGAGCGCACGCGCAGCACGCCGGCGAGCAGGATCGCGCCTAACGCGAACGCGCTGACGAAATAGAACCACCCGAACGCACCGAACGCCACCGGCAGCAGCGTGAGCGGAACGAGGATCAGCGTGTACCAGAGCATCTGATCCTTCGTCTCCCGCTCGCCCCACACGAGTGGCGCCATTGGAACGCCCGCGTTCCCGTAGTCGCGCTGCTTGAGGAGCGCGAGTGCCCAGAAATGCGGCGGCGTCCAGTAGAAGATGATCAGGAACAGGTACAGCGCGGCGAGGTCGAGCCGGTTCGTCACCGCCGCCCAGCCGACGAGTGGCGGGAACGCGCCGGCGGCCCCGCCAATCACGATGTTATGCGGCGTCGACCGCTTGAGCCACCGCGTGTAGATGAACACGTAAAAATAGAAGCCGGCGAGGGCGAGCGCGGCCGTGAGCACGTTCACGAAACGCGCGAGCATCCAGGTTGCCGCGCACGACAGCGCGACGCCGAACGCCAGCACGGCGGGCGCCGCCATACGCCCGCTCGGAATCGGACGAAGTCGCGTCCGGGCCATCCGGTCATCGATGTCGCGGTCGAGATACATGTTCACCGCGTTCGCGCCACCCGCCATGAGGTACCCGCCGACCGCCACGAGCAGCACCAGGGTCAGGGACGGCGTCCCGGCGACGAACATCGGCGCGATCGTCGTCACGAGCAGCAGCGAGATGATTCGCGGCTTCGTGAGCGCGACGAGGTCTCGCGTTAGGCTCCCCTGACGCGTCTGCTCGATCGTGGTATGCGTCACGTCGCGACCTCGGCCGCCCGCAGCGCCGGGCGGGGCGATGGGACGCGCGCCGGGACGCCGACGCCTAGGGCCCCACGACGGCTCAGCATCGCCAGCACGACCACCGCCACCCACACGAGCGTCCCCACCGCCTGGTGCAGCGAGCGGACGAGCGCCGGCAACTGCATCTCCACCAGGGCAGCGGCCACCACGAGCTGCACCAGCACCAGGCCGAATGCCGTGAACGCCGCCCGAACGATCAACGGTGCCTCACGCCGGCGCGTCACGCCGATGGCGATCCCCATCAGGTGAAAGAACAGAAGAAACGCGAGGATGCGGTGCGTCAGCTGGATATGCTGTGTGCCGCTTGGTACGAGCGACCCGCGACAGAGCGGAAAGCCAATGCACGACGCGTTCGCCCCCGGCACGTGGGCGGTGAACGCGCCCATGACGAGCACAAAAAAGGTCAGCGCCAACGCTGCGCGCGCCGAGCGCCACGTTTTCGCCGAGGCGGTGCCGAAATCGGCGCTCGCCGCGCCAAGGCCCCCGGCTCGCATGACCGCTGAGACGAGCACCGCAAGCAGTGTCATCGCGATAGCCAGGTGGGTCACGATCACGAGCTTGTTTCCCAGCTCGAGCTTCACGGTCACGGCGCCGAACAGCGCTGCGATGACCACCAGTGTCACGGCGAGCGCCGCAGCGCGAAGCACACCCCCTCGGCCGCCCACGCCCGGCACCCTCCGTCGCAACACCGCGACGGCGAGCAGCGCGACGATCGCGACCGACAGCGTTGCCGCGATGTAGCGGTGAGACACCTCGATGATGAGGTCAGGTCGGTCGAGCGGTGGGAACCAGTGGCCCTCGCACTTCGGCCAGTGGTCGCCGCAGCCGAGGCCCGAACCGGTGATCCGCACGATGGCGCCGAACACGACCTGACCAACGCCGAGAATCAGCGACAGAATGGAAAGACGCCGTAAGGCGTTCATCTCATGCTCCGATGGTCGCGCTCGCGCGACCAATGTCCAAGGGCGGCGTCGACGGTCGCTCGACGGCTCGCCACGTCAGGTACAGGACGACGAATAGCCCAACCGCAGGCAGCACTGCCCACGCCACCTCGACCGGCCGGCTGCTGCGCCCAACGACCGCCCCGCCATTCTCCTGTTCGGCCTTTCTCGCGCGCCCAAAGAGGAGGGAACGAAGAATGGCGACCTCGGCGAATAGGCAGCAGGCGGTGGCTATCCAGAACAGCGCGGCTCGCATTGTCATTCAAGGAACCCGGTGGACGTGCAGCCGTGTCCGACCGCGCGAAATAGCCACATGATGTGCGAAAGTCACGCCGAAAGGTGTACGCTGCTCGCCCTCGATTCAACCGTCCCGGACGCTGCAACCTTTCTGACTTCTGCCGGCTCGCGTCGAGGTGCGTCCCGGTATACCATAGGCACATGCCAGCCACTTCAACCGGAAACGAGAGCCTCCCTCGACGCCTCGGCTTGTTCGGCGCGATCACCGTCGTCGTCGGCATCACCATCGGATCGGGGATCTTCCGATCGCCGGCGGGAATCGCCAATCGGCTGCCCGGGCCCGGAGCCATGCTGGCGGTCTGGGTCGTGGGTGGCCTGCTCGCCATGTGCGGCGCGCTCGCGCTCGCGGAGGTCGCCAGCACATTCCCGAAAACCGGTGGAATCTATGTCTTCCTCCGCGAGGGATGGGGAAGACTGCCGGCGTTCCTCTTTGGGTGGGCCGAGCTCGTCATCATTCGCGCGGCGGCGGTGGGTGCCCTCGCCATCACGTTCGCGGAGTACTTCCTCCGGGTCCTCGGCTACAATCCGCTGGAGGCTCCGTACGACAGTTACGCGCGCTACACGGCCGCGGGGGCGATCATTCTCACGTCCGCCTTCAACATCGTCGGGATCAGATGGAGCGCGGTCGTGACGGGAGCCACGACGCTGGCAAAATACGGCGGGCTCCTGTTCGTCATTCTGCTCGCGTTCGTGGTCGGGCTTCCGAAGACAGGCGGACACTTCACGCCGCTTTTCCCCGCCGGGACGTTCTCCATCGCTCCGTTCGGCCTGGCCCTCGTCTCGGTCTTGTGGGCGTTCGATGGTTGGGCGGACCTCACGTTCGCCGGCGGCGAGGTGAAAAACGGCGAGCGGAACCTGCCGCGCGCGATCATTCTCGGATCGCTGGCCGTGCTGCTGATCTATCTGCTCGCGAATCTCGCGTACCTCGCGGTTCTCCCGGTCGAGCAGATCCGGACGTCGAAGCTCGTCGCGGCGGACGTGGGTGAGCGCGTGATGGGGGCGGCGGGTGTGACGTTCGTCGCGATCACGGTGATGCTGTCCACGTTCGGGTCGCTCAATGCGACCATGCTCGCGAATCCGCGCGTGTTCTTCGCGATGGCCGAAGACGGTCTTTTCTTCCGGCCGATGGCCGCGGTGCACCCGAAGTTCAAGACGCCGGTCAACGCGATCGCGCTCGCGGCGGTTCTGGGCGTCACGTTCGTGCTGCTCAGGAAGTTCGAGGACCTGGCTGACGCGTTCGTGACGGCGATTCTGCCGTTTTACATTCTCGGCGTCGCGGCCATCTTCGTGTTGCGCCGCCGCCCGGGGTATGCGCCGACATTTCGCTCGCCGGGCTATCCGATTGTTCCGTCGTTGTTCATCCTGGCAACGCTGTATCTGCTCGTTAATGCCGTCATTGACCCAGGCACGCGATGGCCGACGATTGCGGTGTTCGGCGTGATCGCCCTCGGGATCCCCGTGTACTACGCGACCGTAGGGAAGCGCGTCGCGCCTCCCGACAGCACCCGGAGCGCCGCGAGCGAGACGGCGTGACGCGTCGCGCCGTTCTCGTCGCGCTCTGCGCTGCCCTCTGGCCGTTCGCGATCGGCAGCGCACAGGGCGTTACGACCGGCGCTGTGAGCGGGCGCGTCATCGACGAATCGGGGAATCCGGTCGCCGGCGCATCGATCTCGGTCGTGAACACGGCGACGGGCGCCGCGTCGCGCACGGTTGCCGCACGCGACGGTCGCTACCTGGTGACGGGGCTCGACGTGGGCGGACCCTACTCCGTGACCGTACGGCATCCCGGATACCAGTCGCAGATGCGCGACGGCCAGGTGCTCACGCTCAGTCAGAACCTAACGCTGGACTTCAGGCTCGAGCGCCAGACGATCATCCTCAGCACCGTGTCCGTCACGACGGAGACGGATCCGATTCTGTCGCCCGACCGAACGGGAGCGGCGACGATCATCTCCGACTCGGCGCTGCGGCGTCTGCCGACGCTCGATCGGACGTTCACGGACTTCGTCGTCCTGTCACCCGAAGTGTCGGATGCGGGGCCGGGCCTGTCCGGTGCCGGCGTGAACAACCGCCTGAACAACATCCAGATCGACGGGGCGAGCGAGAACGACCTCTTCGGGCTTGGTGAGACGGGCCAGCCGGGGGGGCAGGCGCGCGGGAAATCGATCGGGCTCGAGTCCGTGCGCGAGTATCAGGTGCTGCTCGCGCCGTTCGATGTACAGCAGGGCAACTTCAGCGGGGTACTGGTCAACGCGGTCACCCGCGGCGGAACGAACGAGCTGCACGGCTCCGCGTTCTTCACGTCGCGAAGCGAGGGACTCGCCCGGAACGTCGATTACGTTCGCGACCAGGAGTACAGCCAACGGCAGTTTGGCTTCTCGCTCGGCGGCCCGATCGTGCGCGATCGCGTCCACTTCTTCGTGGCGCCCGAGTTCCAGCGCCGGTACGAGCCGGCCACTGGTCCCTACCTCGGTCAGACCTCGGTGCCGTACCCCGCATCGCCCGCGGACATCGAGCGATTCCAGACGCTACTTGCCGGCTACGGTATCGACGCCGGGTCGGCGGGTCCGGCGCGCAACGCGAATCCGCTTCGGAACATCTTCACGCGGCTGGACGTTGCACCAACGGTCAACAATCGGCTCGTGCTGCGCTACAACTACGGCCGCGCCGAAGACGACGTTCTGGCACGCGACCCGACGCTGCTCCGCCTAACGTCGAACGCGCACGCGTTCACGTCGGTGAAGGGAAGCGCGGTCGCGCAGCTTTTCACGAGCTTCGACGGGGGGGCCGGCAACGAGCTGATCGTCGGGTACAGCCGGATCCGCGATCGCCGCCATGCGGCGGTCGTCGCGCCGCAGATCCAGGTCGACATTCCGACCGTGAGCGGCGGAACGGCGCGGTTGCGTGCGGGCTCGGAGAACTCGTCGCAGGGGACCGAAGTCGATCAGGATGTCGTCGAGCTCACCGACAACTTCACGGTGCCGCTCGGGCAACATCGCCTGACGGCCGGGACCCAGAACGAGCTGTATCGCATCCGGAATCTCTTCGCCCAGAACTCGTACGGCCTGTGGGAATTCTCGAGCCTCGACTCGCTCGAGAGCGGAGATGCCGGTCGCTACCAGGCGGGCGTGGGGCTTGGTGGGCCGATCGATGCCCGGTTCGACGCCGCGCAGCTCGGCCTCTACGTGCAGGACCGCTGGCAACCGTCGGATCGCTTCGTCCTCACTGCGGGCCTGCGACTCGATGTGCCGTTTTTGTTGGACACGCCGAAGGAGAACCCGGTGGTGCTGGCGGATTACGGGCGGCGCACCGACGAGGTTCCGACCGGGAACCTGCAATTCTCGCCGCGGATCGGTTTCAACTGGAACATGTCGGGCGACCGCGTCGAGCAGCTGCGGGGCGGCGTCGGGCTCTTCGTCGGCCGGCCGCCATTCGTGTGGCTCGGGAATGCGTTCCAGAACTCCGGGACAGGGTTGGCCCAGCTCACATGCGCGTCCACCGGCTCCGTGCCTCGCTTCACGCCGAGCAGTGCCGCGTCGCCGCCGGCGGAGTGCGCGGATGGCGGGACCGCAGCCACAACGGGTGACATCGCGCTCCTGTCCAAGGACCTCCACTTTCCGCAGTTCGCCCGCGCGTCACTCGCGTACGACCATCGCTTTGGCCATGCATGGATCGCGTCCGTGGAGGCGATGTATACGCGTGCGGTGTCCACGTTCTTCTACACGAACCTCGCGCTGGCCGGCTCGCAGGGCTTCGACCGGAATGGCCGCGTGGTGTACGGCACGATCGCGACAACGGGCGAGGCGACTCCCGTGCTCTCGGGACCGCGTCGCAACGTCATCGACGTTCAGAACGCGGGCAAGGACTACTCGTACAGCCTGACGGCCTCACTCAACCGGCGGTTCACGAACTGGTTCGAGGCGCACGGATCGTACACCTACTCGCAGGCGCGGGATGTCCAGAGCCTAACGTCGAGCGTGGCGACGTCCAACTGGAGGTTCGGGCGCGCGATCTCCGGCGACCAGTACTCGCAGCATCTCGATCGATCGCGCTTCGACCTCCCGCATCGCGTGGTGGCATTCGGGACGTTCTCGCTTTCCACGCGAACGGACATGTCGCTGATCTACATCGGCCAGTCGGGGTCGAACTACGACTTCGTCTACGGCGGCAGTGGTGGGGCGGGGGACCTCAACGCCGACGGCGCCCAGGGGAACGACCTGATCTACATCCCCGCCGACATCGCGAAGGACAGCGAGATCCGCTTCAGCGGCGTGTCGCCGGTGGCGGGCGCCGACAACTCACCGGCGGCGCAGGAGCAGCGCATCGCCGAGCAGCGCGCGGGGCTCGAGCGCTACATCACGAGCACGGACTGCCTGACGCGGCAGCGCGGCCGCATCATGACGCGCAACAGCTGTCGTTCGCCCTGGACGAACACCGTGAACGTCTCGTTGCGACAGGCACTGCCGTCGATCTTCGGGCAGACGCTCACCGCGCAGCTCGACGTCTTCAATTTCCTCAATCTGTTGAACGCGAGCTGGGGCCAGCAGCCCCTCCCGCCGAACGGCGGCGGGTCCGTCCCGCTGCTGACCCACGTGGGGCAGACGTCTGGCGGGCTCACGGGGCCGGACGGGTCTCAAGGGATCTTCACGTTCGATCCGGCGACCGAGAAATACGACCGACGCCATATCGGCTCCGCGTACCAGATGCAGTTCGGCGTGCGCTACGCCTTCTGACGAAATGGCTGGGTACGTCTGAGCCGGGTCACGGGTGAGATACATCACAATTTTTCCTTGACCGCCACGGCTGTGGTGCCTAGATGCACCGTGTCGGTCAGGTTGCGATGTCTCGACTCGAGGAATGAAACCTTCTTTCCCTCACCCATGCGCATACATCGTTGGATGTCGGTGCTCGCCGGAATCGCGATGGTTCCGGCCGTCGGCCAGTTCTCTCGCGTTCACGCTCAAGGAATCACTACTGGAGCCATCGGCGGTTTGGTCACGGACACGGCGGGAGCTCCTCTCGCCGGCGCCCAGATACAAGTGCGGAACGTCGAGACCGGGTTTGTCGCCGGCTCGCTGACGCGCGAGAACGGGCGGTACCTCGTTCCGGGCCTCGAGGCCGGCGGTCCATACACGGTGACCGCGCGCCGCATCGGGTTCGCGCCGCAGACCCTCGAGAACGTGTTCGTGTCGCTGACGCAGACGACGCGTGTGGATCTCAGGCTCTCGGTGCAGGCCACACAACTCTCCGGCGTCGCCGTGGTCGCGACGACGGCCGACTTCGCGTCCACACGGACCGGAGTCTCGACGACCGTGCGCGATTCGACCATCGCGCGCATCCCGACGCTGAATCGCGACTTCACGGACCTCGTGAAGCTCTCGCCACACGTGTCGAGCCCCGTGCCCGGACAAGGGCCGAGTGCGGCGGGCGCATACAATCGGTTCAACAACTTCACAATCGACGGTGCGAACCAGAACGACCGGTTCAACCTGGCGTCGTCAAACGGGACTCCCGGCGGTGCCGTGTCCGGCCGCCTCATCTCGATCGATGCCGTCAAGGAGTTCCAGGTACTGCTGACGCCCGCGGACGTGCGCTACGGGAACTTCGCCGGGATGCTCGTGAACGCCGTCACGAAGAGCGGCACGAACAAGCTGTCGGGCGGAGCGACGTGGGCCTATCGCGACCCGAACATGGCGGCGGACGAGCCCTTTCTCCGCAACAGCGACTTCAAGGTCAATCAGTACGGCTTCTACCTCGGCGGCCCGATCATCAAGGACAAGCTGCACTTCTTCATCGCCCCCGAGTGGCAGTCGCGGTCGCAGCCGGCCATCGGTCCGTACGAGGGTGGTCCGACGTCGGAGGCGGGAAACATCAGCCCCGACACCCTGCAGCGCATCGCGAACGCGATCAATCCACTGTTTCCGATCGGCGGAACGGGACTCGTGAGCACCGGCAACCCGCTGACGAACCTCTCGGGTCGTCTCGATTGGCAGGTCAACGCCGGGAACCGTGTGGTCTTCCGTCAGCTCTACAACAAGGCGGAGCAGGACAACTTCAGCCGAAACAACCGGACGTTCAACTCGTCGGTCGGCAACCAGAACAGCGGGTTCCGGTACACGTCGAACATGTTCACCACGGAGGACGACAACATCTCCAGCGTCCTCCAGCTGTTCAGCCAGTTCGCGAAGGGGTCGTCCAACGAGTTCCTGGTTGGCTACAACCACATCAAGGACGAGCGCGTCATCCCGGTGTCGACGCCCGAGGTCAGCGTGCAGGTGACGAACCTGCAGGGGAGCACCAACGCGGCCGCCACGTTCGGCACGGAGGAGTTCTCGCCGGGGAACCTGCTCAAGCAGGACATCATCGAGCTGTCGAACAATTACAGTATGCCGATCGGCGCCCACACGGTGACGTTAGGCGGCCGGTACGAGCACACGCACATCTTCAACAACTTCGCGCAGCGCGCGTTTGGCGTGTACGCGTTCCAGAACATCGACTCGCTCGAGAAGGGCGTTCCGCTCAACTACTCGTACGGGTACAGCAACGGCGGCCCGATCGCGGCCGACTTCAACATCGGCCAGTTCAGCCTGTACGCGCAGGACCGGTGGAATGTCTCGAACAAGCTGACGGTGACGTACGGGCTGCGCGCCGACGTACCGCAGTACCTCGACAGCCCGGTGCAGAACGACGCGATCGCGGCGGCGTTCACCGCGGCGGGCCTGCCGGCGGTCAACACCAGCGCGAAGCCGAAGTCGCGCGTGTACTGGTCTCCGCGGGTAGGGTTCAACTGGGATCCGGCCGGCGACAACAGGAACCAGTTCCGCGGCACGGTCGGCGTGTTCACGAGCCCGACCCCGGGGATTCTCATCGGCAACGCGTACGCGAACACCGGACTCGGTCTCGTCACGCTGAACTGCTCGGGTCCGCTCACGCCGGATTTCGTCACCGACATCAAGCAGCTTCCCAGGTCGTGCAGGGGGCAGGACGCGCCGGCACCGGGGCAGGCCGGTACGGCGGGCATCAACGTCAACGACCCGAACTTCAAGAACCCGCAGAACTTCACCGGGTCGCTCGGCTTCGATCGGCAGCTGCCGTACGATTTCATCTTCACGTTCGAGGGGTTGTATCGTAAGGCGATCAACGGCATCCGCGTGCGCGACCTGAACCTCAAGGGGCCGCGGCTCGAGGGTGGCCAACCCTATCGCGATCGGAACGGCCGTGTTCTCTATGCCGACACCATCTCGGCCACCGGCGCTGTCACGAACGCCGGCCAGCGTGTGATCACTGCGCTCGGCCCGGTCGATTCCCGTGTGAATTTCACCGAGGGAGTCATTCAGGTCACGAACGAGTCGAAGGACTACAGCTACTCGCTCTCGGCGCAGCTCCGCCGCCGGTTTGGGCAGGCGCTGGATCTCTCGGCCGGGTACACGTACCAGCGGTCGTACGACCTCCAGAGCCTCACGTCGGATCGCGCGATCTCGAACTGGCGGAACGGTGCGCAGTACGCCGGGCTCGAGACGGATCTCGCGCTGACGCCGTCCGTGTTCGACCGACCGCACCGCGTGCTGGCGTCGGGCACGTATTCGATGCCGTGGAAGAAGGCGCCGACGGATCTCTCGTTCTACTACACCGGCTCCTCGGGAATCCGGTACATGTACACGGCGAACGGGGATCTCAACGGCGACGGCTTCAACGGGAACGACCCGATCTACATCCCGAGGGACGCGACCGACCCTAACGAGATCCAGTTCGTGGACCAGGGCAGCGGCGCGACGCTGATCACGGCGCAGCAGCAGGCGGAGGCGTTCCAGAAGTTCATCTCGGGCAACGACTGCCTCAACAGCCAGCGCGGCAAGATCATGGAGCGGAATAGCTGCGTCGCCCCGTGGACGAACCGCTTCGACTTCTCCGTCCGCCAGGGGCTCCCGGTGATCGCCGGCCAGCGCCTGACGGCGCAGCTCGACATCTTCAACTTCGGTAACCTCGTGGGTCGCATCATTGGGCAGGATGACTGGGGCCAGCAGCGCAGCCCGAACCTGAGCCCGACGTTCCCGCAGCAGCAGGCGCTCCAAGTGCGTGGCCGGACGCCCGGTCCGCTCAACGAGTCGTACCCGACCTTCAACTTCAACGCGAACCTGATTAACGGCGGTGAGTTCGTGCAGCAGCAGACGCTCGCCGCGAACTTCTTCCAGATGCAGTTCACGCTGAAGTACAGCTTCTGACGGGCGACTGGCGACTGGCGACTGGCGACTGGCGACTGGCGACTGGCGACTGGCGACTGGCGACTGGCGACTGGCGACTGGCGACTGCCGGGGGACGGGCGACGGGCGACGGTGAAACAGTGTACACCCTCGGGAGGCTCATCTCCCGGCAGCCAGCGTCAGCCAGCCACCAGCACGAGCAGCCAGCCACCAGCCGCCGTTACCAGTTGCCAGTTACCAGTTACCAGTTACCAGTTACCAGTTACCAGTTACCAGTCCTAAAAGATCTCGAGATTGATGTACTTCCTCGGATGCTGCTTGAAGTCCAACGTCAGCGAGTCGAGGCGAGTCGTTAGGCGACGCAGGTCGTAGTACAGGCCGGGGTCGTTGAGCAGCTTCCCCATCGTGCCGTCGCCGTTGTTCGCCTTCGCCAGCAACCCGTTGAGCTGCTGCGCGGTCCCGCGCAGCGAGTCCGTGAACACCGCGAGGTTGCGCGACGTCGCCTGAAGATTCCGGAGCGTCGAGTCGAGCTGCACCGAATCGAGAGCCGCGGCGGTGTTGCGGAACTGCGCGAGCGTCAACGTCAGCTGCTTCGACTGCTCGTTCGCGATCGTGCCGAGGGAGCGCGCCAGCTCGTTCACCGCGCTGAGTGATTTCCGAAGGTCGGCGATGCCGCCGCCCTGCACGAGCTCCAGCTGCACCGTCCTTGCCACATCATCGAGCCGCTGCGAGATCGTGTCCGCCCGCGCAGTGAGCTCGGGGATGCCCGCCTTCGGCGGGGCAGGAGGTACGCTGTCGCCCGGGTTGAAGAATACCGGACTCGGTGACGCGGGCTGCAGCGCAATTTCCTGATCGCCGAAAATCCCGACCGGCACCACGGCCGCAACCGAGTTGCGCGGCGCGTGATACTTCTTCTCGATGCTCATGACGACGAGGATGGTGCCCTTCGGGTCGAGCTGAACGTCCGACACCACGCCGATCTGCACGCCGGCGAGTCGGACCGGTTGCCCCTGCTTGACGCCGGCGCCCCACTGGAAGCGCGCGTACAGCGGGTAGCCGCGCGAGAAGCCGCCACGCACGAGCCAGATCGTTCCGAGCACGGCGATGACGGCGCCGATCGTGAGCAGGATTCCGACGAGAACCTCGTCGCGTCGTTTCATAACGGGATTCTTTGATCGCGGTGAGTTCCAGAGCCCAGACGAATCCTAGCACGCGGCCAGGGAATTGACACGACCGTCTCGATCTGACACGGACCGTTAGGCAGCAATGAACTTCGCAAACACCGCCGCCACGATCGCGTCCAACACGAGAATCGACGTCGACGCGATCACCACGGCCCTCGCCGTCGACCGACCGACGCCCTCGGCCCCCGCCGCGGTCACATAGCCCTCGTACGAGCAGACAATCGCAATGGCGCCGCCGAAGCACACGGCCTTGATGACACTGTAGATGACCTGAAACGACGTGAAGCTGAGCCGGAGGCCCGTCACGTAGTCGTTCGTGGTCGCGGTCGTCGCGGTGATGAGCGTGAGCCACGCCGTCACGATCGCCGTCGCGTTCGCGAGCACCGTCAGGACCGGGAGCATCACGAGCGCCGCCAACAACCGCGGTACGACGAGATACGCGATGGGATCGTATGCGAGCGTCTCGAGCGCATCGATCTGCTCGGTGACTCGCATCGTGCCGATCTCCGCCGTCATGCGTGCGCCGACGCGTCCCGTCAGGACGAGCGCCGTGAGCAGCGGCCCGAGCTCGAGCACGATACTGCCGCGCACGAGCAGACCGAGCACAGAGAGCTGCACGCCGGCGAACAACTGATAGAACGCCTGAAACGCCGTGACCGCGCCCAGAAAGCCGGCGACGATCATGACGAGCGGCACGGAGTCGACCCCGATGTTCCGCATCTGCCGAATCGTCTCGCTTCCCCACGTTTCCGGCTCGGCGAACGCGCGACCGATGTCACGGATGAAGAAGCCGCGCTGCCCTATCCCAGCGAACAGCGTTCGGTTCGCACGGGCGACGTTCCGAAAGAACTTGATCCCCGTCCGCTGCATGACGGGGTAGGCCTCGGTGGGGCGGTGCTCGTAGTGCGCGCCGAAAGTCATCGGGAACGAAAGCGGGAACGGGGAACAGGGAACCGGGAACAGGATCTCCCAACGGGTGCACGGTTCCCGGTTCCCTGTTCCCGGTTCCCATCCTCCCCTTTCGCGATCACTACGTTCTGACTCTCGCCAGCATGACCGACCCGAGCAGCGCGAACACGGCGTTTGGCACCCAGGCCGCGACGTCCGGCGGGATCAAGCCTTTGCCTCCGACGGCCTTCGTCAGCTGGATGAGCATGAGAAAGATGACCGTCGTAGCAAGGCTGATGCCGATGCCGTACGCCGCCCCGCCGCGCTGCGTGCTCGTGGCCAGCGGTGCGCCGAAGAGCGCGATGATGATGCAGGTGACGGGGATCGCGAGCTTGAGCGCCCGCTCGACACGAAGCTCGTTCGCGTCGCCGCCCGATCGCTCGAGCGCGGCAATGTATCGGCTCAGCGCGCGATACCCCAGCTCCTGCGGCGCCTTCGGCGTCGCCATGAGCTCGGTGGGCGCTTCACGCATCGCGGCATCGTGCAGCGAGTCGAATGCGAACGTCACGTCGGAAAGCGTGTCCGATGGGATGACATGAAGCGCTCCCTTCGCGAGCGCCCAGCCGCGACGAGGGTTGTAGTTGCCCCGATCCGCGGTGAGCACGTACGTCGGATAGTCGATCCCTTTCCCCTTTCGCTCGATCTCGATCCCTTCCAGCTTTCCGCGCTCGGCGTTGAGAGAGCTGATCTTGTAAACGCGACCGCGTTCCGCCGCGAACACGAAGTTGTAGCGGTCGCTCCCCGGCGTGAACTTTTTCTCCTCGAGGAGATCCGCACGCTTGTTGTTCGTGATCGGCACGAGCTCCCCGAGCCCGACCGCCAACGCCGCGGCGAAGATTGCGCCGAGGAAAATCGGCAGCGTGAGTCGATAGAAGCTGATGCCCGATGCCTTCGCCGCGGTGATCTCGGAATGCCGCGTTAGGGCGCCGATGGAAAACACCGTCGCGAACAGCACGGCCGCCGGCATCACGAGAAACATCGAATCGGGAATGAAATACAGATAGCTGAGCGCGATCTGCGACCGCGGCAGCTGCCGGTTCAGATACTTGTCGAGATTGTCCGTGAGATCGATGATGATGATGAGCAGCGGGAAGCCCAGTGCCGTCATCGTGAAGATCTTCCAGAACTCCGACAGCACGTATCGATCGAGCGGACGGAGGAGGTGTCGTCGTCGCATCAGGCAGGCTTGTGGCGGCGCTCCGCCGGTAAGCCAAACCGGCGTGCGACCTTCGCGAGGTTGGTCCTGAGGCTTTCCAGGAACTCCGACATGTCTCCGCCGCGTGACGTCGCGCCCTCCTTGCCCATCCGCGCGAGCAGCACGAGCCCGACGATCGTCAGAATCACGTTCGCCGCCCACATTGCCCAGAACGGTGTGAGGAACGCGCGGTCGGCGAGCGATTCACCGGCGATGAGCCCGACGTAGTAGATCGCGAAGACGACGAGGCTCACCCCGATCACGAGCCCGACTCCGCCGCGCGGAAAGCGCAGCGCGATCGGTGCACCGATGAGCACGAACACCACGCAGGCGGCAGACAGCGCGAACTTCTTCTGAATTTCGACGCCGTAGCGGTTCATCGTCGTCCGATTCTCGAGCATGCGATTTCGAGCCGTCTCGATCGCTCCGACGACATCGATCTCGCCGGTGGTCGACGACACCGTTCCGCGCGGGGGAATGAACCCCGACGTCGGCCCCGACGGGCGGAGTGTCGGAGGAACAGGCGCGCTCGCCGAGTCGACCGCGACAGCCTTGGGCGTGGTGTCGCCTGCCACTGCGGGCGTCGACCGCTGCACGGCGGGCTGCTGATCCGCGGCTTCGGCCGCCCGCGCCGACTTCACGAGGCCCGGCAGCTTGATGTTCTCTGCCCGCTTCAGCGCGTCACAGTACACGCGGCCGATCGTCAGCGGCAGCTTCGGCTTGAAGCCCGCGGGTACGATCGTGTAGCCGGCCTGTGAGCTCGCCTCGTTGAGGCCCGCAGACGGTGGCATCGATGTCGTCGCCGGCAGCGCGCCCGGGGATGCACCGGTGGTCAGGTGGCGAGTCGCCAGTACGAGCGCCTGCTCCAGCGTGTAGTGGGCGACCGCGAAGTCCAGCTCGTGCGTGCTGTACTCCTTCTGCATCTCGCAGATGGACATCTCGCGATCGCCCTTGTAGGTGTTCGTGCTGTCCGTACGGGTGAGGCCGTTCACGACATTCCGCACACGGATGCGGTCGATGTCGTAGAACAGGCGCTGCAGTTGCGTGGGGTCGCTCTTCGGCACCTCCACCATCGTCCCGCTGTACAGCGTCAGGAGCAGATCGTCGCCAACCAGCTCCATCTTCCCGCTGTCCGCGTTGATCGTCCGTCGGCGGACCGGATCGGACATGTCGTAGATCGTGACCACGTGCAGCCAGCTGGTCGCCTGATCGATGTAGTCGGCCTTGAGCGACAGCCGGCCCGGCGAGACCTCGTTGATGACCTGCGACCGAAGCGCGAACGTCGGCTTCTTGCGGGCGATGTCCTGCTGGAGGGTACTGAGACGGTGATTCGACCGCGGCAGCACCTGGTCGTTGAAGAACAACATGAAGGCGGCGAGCCCGGCCGCTGCCACGAGCACTGGGATGAGGACGCGTGCCATCCCCACCCCACTCGCCTTCAGCGCCGTGATCTCGTTTTCCGCCGCCAGTCGACTGAACGCGTACAGGGTCGAGACCAGCACGGCCATCGGGAGCGTCATGGCCACGGTAAACGGTACGGAGAGCATGAAGAACTCCCCGATCACCCGCCAGCCGAGCCCCTTGCCAACGAGGTCGCCAAATCGCTTGGCGATGTAGTTGAGGAGCAGGAGCGATGTCAGAGCCGTCAGCGAAAACATGAGCGGCCCAACGTGCTCTCGAATCACATACTTGTTGATTATCTTCACGTCAGCCGATCAGCTCGCTCTGAACGTCAGGTGGCTGCGGTGCGGATACCAGAGCCGGAGGGAACCTGACTCAGCCCCTGTCGTAGAAGTGCGGAGGGCAGCCAGAATATTCCACCCGCTCAGAGGGGGAATTCAAGGTCCGATCTGCGCCACGGTGCCGCAGGTCGGCTCCCTCCAGTCTCGCACGCCTTAGCTGCTACCCTCGTCTCGTCATTTGGTGCGCGCCCTCTTGGTCGGTGTGGCCGCCCTTCTCGCCTGTGCCCCGTCGGCCGCGTGGGGAATGGCGACGGGACGGCCGTGGGTAGCGGTCCAGGACACGGCACGGCGAGATACCACTGGCCGTCGCCTTCCGGCAGATACGACGCGCCAGCCCCGCGACACGATTCGCGCGCCCCGCACGCCCGGTGATACGACCCGCGCCAGCGCCGACAGCGCCGGCAACCTCTCCGGATCGCTGCCCCCTGGGTTCGAGAAGCTGGACCTGCGGCTGAACTCGCGGCTCGAGGCCAAGGGCGAACAGGTCAGGAATGACCGCTGCGGCTCGGTGCAGCTGTTCGCGTCGGGCTTCACCTGCCAGGGCAGCTTCCAGCCCGCGTTCAACTTCCAGTTCAACCTCCAGACCAAGGGCACGGTCGCCGACCGCGTGCACGTGGACGTCGACTACGACACGCAGCGGGAGTTCGACGCTTCGAACCGAATTTCCATCCGGTACGAGGGGAAGGAGAACGAGGTACTCCAGCGTCTCGAGGTCGGGAACGTCTCGTTCGCGCCGCCCACGTCCCGATTCATCACCTCCGGCATCCCGAGCGGCAACTACGGCGTTCAGGCCGCCGGTCACTTCGGTCCGATGCGGTTCTCCGCCATCGCGGCGCAGCAGAAAGGCAACGTCGTCCAGGACGTCGAGTTCGTCGTCGGCGATCGGACCGTCCAGCAGCAGACGCGCGACATCGAGGACTACCAGGTCGAGCCGAGGCGGTTCTTCTTCACCGTGGACCCGCTGCTGTTCGGCGCGGCGTACCCGAACATCGACATCCTGAACCGAAGCCAGCTCACGGCGCTGGCGGCGTCGCTGCCCGACTCGGTCCGGCCGTCCAAGGTGTTCGTCTACCGCCTGTTGTTAGGCGGCCAACCCCGCAACCCCAACGGCCCGCAGTTCAAGATCATCGGTGACCCGACGTCGCAGCGCGGGCAGATCTACGAGCTGCTGCGCGAGCACGTCGATTACTACATCGATCCGTCGCTCCTGTGGATCGCGCTGGTGGCGCCGCTCAGCCAGAACACCGAGCGGCTCGTCGTCGCGTACAACGTGCGCATCAACGGGCGTGACACGACGATCGCGAGCACCGGCGGCACCCCGGACCTGCAATTCGTTCCCGGACGCGACCAGTTCGCGAACCTCCTCTGGGACCCGCGTACCACGCCTGACGATCCCGCGTTCCGACGCGAAATCCGCTCCGCCTATCGGATCGGCGGCAGCGACATTCGCCGCGAGACGGTTCAGCTGCAGATCTTCACCGGCGGGAGCGCGAACCAGGAGAAGCCGTCGGCCGGTGGCGCGGACACGTACATCCAGCAGTTCCGCATCGCCGAGCCCACGAACAATGCGCGGTTCGACAACGAGAACCGGCTGTGGCCGAGGCCTAACGATCCGAACCGTCTCGTCGCCGAAGGCGGCGGGATTGCCGACGTCTTCCGCGACCATTTCCTCATCTTCCCGTCCGTGCAGCCATTTGCGAGGGCGGGGCTCGTGGGTGGGCTCGAGAACCCGGCGAACGACTCGATCTACCGGACACCGGGCGAGTACCTCTATTCGACGCGGCACCCGCAGTCGTTCTACCGGATTCGCGTGAGCTACGAGTCGCAGGTGGGCGATGAGGTCGGGGCGCTGTCGCTGAATGCCGTCCAGCTCCGGCCGGGGTCCGAGCGCATCACGATCGATGGGCGTCAGCTCATTCGCGGGGTGGACTACGACGTCGACTACGAGCTGGGGCGCGTGACGTTCCTGAACCCGCAGGCGCTCTTCCCGTTCGCGCGACGTGTGCGCGTTCGTTACGAGGAGAACCCGCTGTTCACCACGATCCCGACGTCCATTTTCGGCGTCACGACTCAGTTCGCCGGCGAGCATGGCGCGCTGAACTTCACGGCGATCGGGCAATCGCAGCACACGACGTTCACGCGACCGCCGCTCGGCTTCGAGCCGGCGTCGGCGGTGGTCGCCGGCGTCAACGGAGCGTTCACGTTCGACGCGTCGCCGCTCGGGCGCCTCATCGGCAAGTCGCTGCCGTTCCGCGACAGCATCGTCGGCCCCTCCACGATCGAGCTGCAGGGCGAGTTCGCCGTGAGCCGGCCGCGCCCGAACTCGAAAGGCCAGGCGTACATCGAGGCGTTCGACGGCCAGGGCGGGACTCCGGTCTCCCTGCTGGACCGGGACTGGTACTTCAGCAGCCAGCCGACGTTAGGCACGCGCCTGGCGGGCCTGGTTGGCCCGCGTGGCCTGGACCTGGAGCGCGCGACCACGCTCGCGTGGCAGACCAACGCCACCGACCGCAACGGCAACGACCTGAGATTCACGATTGACTCGATCGATCCGCAGACGGCGCTCGTCGGGACAGGGGTGTCGTCGCCCGAGACACTGTTGTGGCTGACGCTCTATCCACTCGGTGTCGGCGGCCAGCGCGACCCGAATACCGGCCAGTACCGCTGGACGGTCGCCAACCCGCTGCCCGGTCGGCGGTGGCGCTCGATCCGCACGTCGCTCGGCCCGTCGGGCGAGGACCTCACGGGCGTGGAGACGATCGAGTTCTGGACGCTGATCGATACGAGCGCGGTGCGGCGAGCCTCGAATCCGATCCTCGTCGTCGACGTCGGCGATGTATCGGAGAATTCGGTGGCGTTTGCCCCGGAGACCTTGACGGTCGGGAACCGGGAACAGGGAGTCGGGAACGGTGCTTCGGATAGCACCTATAGCGGGAAGAAGCTGCAAGGGTACGGGCGGCTGGATTCCGAACGGGACGCATTCTCCCGCGCGTTCAACGTGGACGTCAACGATACGGGGTTGCCGGGCGACGTCGTGGACACGTTGGTCGTCGTGAGCGGCGGTGTCGCCAGGGCCGACACTGGCGTCCGCGTCTGCACGCGCGGCGACGTGAGGCAACGCCCGTTAGGCGACTCGCGGGTGAACTGCACCGTAGCCAACAGTCATCTGGATGAAGAGGATCTCGACGCGGACAACGCCCTACGCACCGACGAGCGCCTGCTTCGCTACATCGTCGATCTCACGGACACGACCAGCTACGATCGGCGCGGGAAATGTGGCGCGCGCGTCGATGACCCCAACGGCGCGAGGCCGCCCACGAGCACCCTATGCTGGGTGCACGTGAGGCTGCCGTTCGCCGCGCCGACTGATTCCGTCAACGGCGGCCCGCTCGTGCGGCGCATCCAGGCGATGCGCATCACCGCCATCTCGACACCAGGCGCCAGCGACGATGCGTTCATCACGACCGCGATCGCGCGACTGGCGTTCGTGGGCGCGCCGTGGCTCAAGCGGAGCAGTCACCCGCTCACCGGCATTGCCGGGGAGCGCGAACAAGTCACCACCAGCACTGGTTACGTCATCTCGGGGTTGATCGGCACGGAGAGCCGGGACTCGACGCGCGGTCTCGTCTACGAGTCGCCTCCGGGGGTCACGGACGAGGCGGACAATCTCCAGACGCCGCTGGACCCAACGCGCGTGCAGGTCAACGAGCGGTCGCTGCGACTGCAGGCCGGCGGTCTCGAGAAGTACGACCGGGCGGAATCGTACCAGCGATTTCCCGAGGGCCAGAAGAGCTATCTCGGATACAAGGAGCTACGCGTGTGGGCTCGCGGTCGCGGCAACGGATGGGGCAGGGATGGCGAGCTCCAGTTCTTCGTCAAGATCGGCCGGGACCCGAACAACTTCTACATGTACCGCACGCCGATAAACTCCGGATCGTCGCGTGCGGCGTGGCTGCCCGAGATCAGGGTCGCGTTCCAGCAATTCTTCGCGCTCCGGGCGAGGCTGGAGAGCGCGTACCTGCGCGCGGCGCGCGACTCGGTGACGTGTACCGGGGTCGACTCCGCCTTGATCGCGCGATCGGGGTTGCCCACGGGTGCGGCGATCAGCCGGTTCGCGGCCTGCGATCAGGGGTACATGGTGTACACGACCGATCCCGCGGTGGCGCCGCCGAACCTCGGCAGCGTGCAGGAGCTGGCGGTCGGCATCGTGCGCGTGGACTCGGCGACGGGCGCATCGCCGATCGCGCCGGGCGACACGCTCGAGGTGTGGGTGGATGACATCCGGCTGGCGGACGTGGTGAGCGCGACGGGGTTCGCCGGGCAGATCGGCCTGTCCATCGCGTTAGGCAACCTCGGAACGTTTCGGATTTCCACCACGAGACGCGACCCGAACTTCCGCCAGCTGGCCGAAGCGCCCTCGTTCGCCACGAACAACGACCTGGACATTTCCGCCACGGTCAGGCTGGACCAGTTCCTGCCGCCGAAGCTCGGGCTCTCCCTGCCGCTCACGATCGGTCACACGACGGCAACGGTCGATCCGACCTTCCTCGCGCAATCGGACGTCGCCGCCGACGCGATCGATGGCCTCCGGACGCCGCGCACCTCCGCGACGACGTACTCGCTGTCGGTGCGGCGGTCGGAGCCGCTGTCCGGCCGCTGGTACGCGCCGCTGGTGAATCACCTGGGGGTGACGGGAACCTATTTGACGTTAGGCAACCGGTCCGAGTACCAGGATGGGAGCCGGAACCGTCTCACCCTCGTGGGCGACTACTTCGTCACGCAGCCGGTGGTCGCGACGCCGGACGGTACCCCGCGCGGCCTTCGCTCGTTCATGCCGTCCTGGCTCTCCACCACGGGGCAGGCCGCCGGGGCGTTCAACCTTCGCCCGACGTCCATCCGGTTCACGAGCGGGCTCGCGCGCGACGATGAGCGGCGAGCGTCTTTCCTCAAGCCCGCCGCCGCGCCTGACGATTCGGGCCGCGTGTCGACCGGGGAGAGCAACCTGTGGCGGAACACCGGATCGCTCGAGCTCCAGCCAATGGCTCACCTCACCGCCCGCGCCGACGTGGTCGTGACGCGCGACCTGCGCGACTACGACCCCACGACGCCTAACGGCGAAGCGGCCGATGCGGCGCGCGGGACATTCCTCGGCATGGACGCCGGCATCGAGCGCGAGCGGAACCTTGCCAGCTCGATCACCTACGCGCCGGAGATCGCCGGCTGGCTTCGGCCTCGCGTCGATTTCGCGTCGACCTTCTCGCTCACGCGCGATCCGAACGCGCCGCTCGTATTCCCCACGCCGCTCAGCCCCACCCCATCGCCGGACACGACTCGGCGCGACCTCGCCGTACGGTTGGGAAACACGCGGACCATCACACTCGGCACGGGGATCGACGTGGCGAAAGCGGGCGCCAAGTACGCGGGTCCGTCGTCAGTCACCGCACGCCTGGCGCAATACGTTCAGCCCATCGATGTGTCCGCGACGCGCGGTATCCTCAGCTCGTATGACGCGGCAACCGAATCGCCCGGCCTCGGGTACCAGCTCGGGATCGGATCCATCAACGGGTTCCGGGAACTCAACGGCGGGCTCGCGAACAGCGCGGGCCAGAGCTCTCAGATCGCCATCACGAGCGGATTGAATCTGCCGGGGGCAGTCACGTTCACGAACCGCGTGCAGCGGACCATGACGACGAATTGGGCGCGACGCCTCGAGTCGGACCAGACGACGATCGACGGGGACCAGACCGTGTTCCCCGACCTCAACGTGCGATGGAGCCCGCGCGGTCCGTTGTTCGGCGGCGTGGTGAAGGCGGCGTCGTTCAATGGACGGTTCCTGCACACGCGGCAGTCGCTGGTCGTCCCGCCGGTGGTCATCGGAGACGAAGCCGAGCGGCGAGCGACCCGCGTGCAGTCATTTCCGCTGAACGCGTCGCTCACGTGGGGACCCGGTGACCTGACGACCACCGCCGGCTACTCCTATCGAACGCAGGTGGACTCGCTGCCCGGCAGCGTCACGAACGGGAACGCCGCCGAAGCGAGCGCCGAGGTGGGCCGCTCGTTCAGACTGCCGGCCGACTGGGGATTCAGGAGCGGGCTGCGTACCCGCGTCGGCTTCCAGCAGAGCCACACCAAGAGCTACGTTGAAAACCTCTTCGCTGCCCTCAATCGCAGTCGACTCACCGACAATGGCCGGCAGGCGATCACGCTGAACGCCGACACGGACGTCGCCGAGAATGCCACTTTCAGCATCCAGGGTGCCCGCATCGTGAACTTCGATCGTAACCTGAACCGCCGCGTGACCCAGACGGTCGTCACGGCCGTCCTTCAGATGCAGTTCTTCGCCGGAGACCTGAGGTGAGAATGAACCTGCTCGCCTGCGCGTTGCTGTTGTTAGGCGCCTGCGAACGCTCGTCCGGGGCGCCCACGACGCCGTTCGACGGCGAGACCGCGCGCGGTTACGTGAAGACGCAGCTCGACTTCGGCGCGCGGGTTCCGGGGACCGAGGCCGCGCGCAGGACCGGCGACTGGATCGTTGCCCAGATGCGCGCGCGCGCCGACACCGTCATCGAGCAGCGGTGGAACCACGTAACGGCAAAGGGGGATACGTTGCCGTTGCGCAACATCTTCGCGCGCTTTCGTCCGCAGGCGTCCACGCGAATCCTGTACGTGACTCATTGGGATTCGCGCCCGGTGTCCGATCAGGCGGAGGATCCGGCGAAGCGCTCGCTCCCGGTGCCGGGCGCCAACGACGGCGCATCGGGCGTGGGGCTGTTCATTGCGCTGGGCGACGTGCTGAAGAAAACGCCGCCAACGGTGGGCGTGGACCTCCTGTTCGTGGACGGAGAGGATTATGGCACGTTCGGCCCGCCCGACGTCGACGTCCTCCTCGGCTCGACGTACTTCGCGGCACACATGCCCGAGGGGTACCAACCCATCTTCGGCGTGCTCTTCGACATGATCGGCGACGCGGACCTCTCGATTCCGCAGGAGTCCAACTCCGTGAAGCGCGCGCCGGAAGTCGTGTCACGGGTGTGGGACACCGCCGCGAAGCTCGGATACCAGCGCTACTTCCCGCCGAGCCTCGGCTACGAGGTGACCGACGACCACATTCCGCTGCTCGACAAGGGATTGCGGGTGATCGACGTGATCGATCTCGACTACCTCGGGCCACCGGGGTCGGGCAAGCCGAACTATCACCACACGCCCGAGGATACCCTCGACAAGGTCTCGGCGCAGTCGCTCAAGATCGTCGGCGATGTGGCCTATGCCCTCATTACGGGGGCACAGGACTGACTCTCAGTGGTTATTGGGTGAGGGTAATTGGTTACTGGGGACTGGTAATTGGTTACTGGAATAGGTAATTGGTTACTGGAATTGGTGATTGGTTATTTGAACCCTCGGGATCCTCATCTGGCTGGAGACAAGCATCCCGAGGGTTCGATTACCTGTAACCAATCCCAGTAACCAGTTACCCGTTCTGTTGCGCCGTCAGATGGAGCCGTTAGGCAGCGGCGTCCGCCAGTGCGCGACGGACGGCCGTGGCGAGGTCCTCGGTCGTGTACGGCTTGATGAGCAGCTCGCGCGCGTGTAGGGCGCGGGCGGTGTCCGGATCGAGGCGGTCGAGATAGCCCGTCGACAGGATCACCGGCACGTTGGCGCGGACCCGTCGCATCTCGAGCGCGAGCTGCGCTCCGGTCATGCCCGGCATCGTCAGATCGCTGATCACGAGATCGAACGCCGACGGGTCGGCGCGGAACGCAGCCAGCGCATCGGTCGACGAGGCATGAGCCACGACGTTGTAGCCCAGGCGCTCGAGCATCCGGCGCGTCACGTCGGTCAGCGAGGGCTCGTCGTCCACGAACAGCACGCGCTCCCCCGCGCCGCGGGGGACGTCGCTCGCCGGCACGGAATCTCCGAGCGACTGGCCCGCGATCGCGGGGAAGAACAGCTTGAACGTCGTGCCGTCGTCCGGACTGCTCTCCACGACCACCACGCCCTCGTGGCTCTTCACGATGCCGTGCACCACCGCGAGGCCGAGCCCCGTGCCGACGCCAGGCTCCTTCGTCGTGAAAAATGGCTCGAACGCGCGTTCGAGCGTTTGACGGTCCATGCCATGTCCGGAATCGCTGACCGTTAGGCAGACGTACCGACCCGGCAGCAGGTCGGGATGGACGGCGTCCCTCCCGACATCCACCAGCGTCTGCCGAATCTCGATGATCCCGTGGCGATCGCCGATCGCGTGCGCGGCGTTCGTCCCCAGGTTCATCAGCACCTGTTGCAGCTGCGTCGGCTCGCCGAAAATCTGCAGCCCCGAGTCCAGGATCTGCGACCGCAGGTCGATCGTCGATGGGGTCGTCGCGCGGAGCAGTCGCAACACGTCATCGATTACCTCGGCCGTGCGCACCGGGCGGCGCTCGGGCGACTGCTTGCGGCTGAACGTGAGGATCTGCTGCACGAGCTCGCGGGCACGGCGGGCGGCCCGTTGCACTTCGGCGATGTCCTGGCGGGCGGGATGATTCGGCGGAAGCTCGGTCTGGGCCATCTCGGCATTCCCGACGATCGCCGCCAGAATGTTGTTGAAGTCGTGCGCGATCCCGCCGGCCAGCGTCCCAACGGCTTCCATCTTCTGTGCGTGGAACAGCTCCGCCTCGAGGTGGCGCCGGGTGATCTCGGCGCGACGCCGTTCGGTAATGTCTCGAACGAACACGCACGACATGTCCTGGCCGCTGTACGCGAGATGCGCGATCGACAGCTCGAGTGGACGGCGGCTGCCATCGTCCGCCACGCGCTCGACCTCGATGCTGTCGTGGTCGTCCAGCGCCCCCTTCTCGAGCAGCTCCTGCCAGTGATGCGCCAACCCCGGCTCGTCGAACGCATCCATCGGCGCTCCGAGCAGCTCCTCGCGGGTGTTGCCGAGCAGCGTACACGCCATGTCATTCGCGAGCACGACCCGGCGGGAGGCATCGACCATCAGCACACCTAACGGGGCGTTCGTCATCACGAAGTCGTGCAGCCGCAGCGACCGCTCCGCCTCCTTGCGGGCCGAGATGTCGCGAGATGTCCGCAGCACGTGCGTGCACTTGCCCGCGGCGTCGAAGACCGGAACGAGGGTGACCTCCGCCACCTGATCGGCGCGATTCCAATCGATGTTCTCGTACGAGACCGGCGCCTTCGACTCGATCGACTGTCGAAACAGCTCAATGTTCCTCGGAATGCGATCGGCAGGGAGCTTGAGCACGTCGGTGATAAAGCTCTCCATCGGGATTCCGCGAATGTCCCGGCCGTCCGTATCGGGCCGGACGCATTTCAGCTGATCGGTGAGCGCCCGGTTTGCCATGACCAAGCGGTACTTGTCCGCTCCTTCGACGGCGAACAGCAGCAGCGTGTCGGCGTTGCTGTCGAACACGAGCGAAAGCTGACGCTCGCTGTCAGTCAGCCGATCGAGCGCATCCCGTCGTTCGGCAACGGACGCGCCCACGAGGAGGGCCGTGGTCGCAATCGCCGCCAGGTAGGCCTGTACGAGCGTGCCGACCTCGCCGCCGCTCTGGGCAAATGGCCCGACGTGGTTGATCGCTGCAACACTGATTGCGACTGCCGCGAGGGCCACTACGGTCACGTGAATCCGGAGCGCGACGCGCGGCGCTCGCGATTGGGCCCACACGAGCACCGCGGGCGCGAAGGTGACCACGCCGATCGCGTCACCGAGGAACCATTCGAGCCATTCGCGACCGAAGGAGGACACGGGGATCGCCCGCGTGAGCGCGAACGCGCCTGCTCCCACGAGTGCCCCGGCCGCGGGCGCCGCGATCCCTCCCGCCAGCACGAGCGCGACCGCGTCGCGCGTGCGCCGAAGGCTGGGAACGAAGCTCGCCACGCGGTTGAGGAGCAGCCCGCCGACGATGGCTTCGAGCGTCGTGGATGCGACGATGGCGCTGGTGAGCACGGCGCCATGACCGCGTCCCGCGAATGCGATCAGCGTTCCGAGGGTGACGCCCGGCCACAGGCGCACGCCGCCGATGCATAACGCGGCGATGGCAATGCCTGCCGCGGGCCAGAGTGGCGGTGTGTCGTGGACCGTCGCGCCGACGTGCAGGCTGACGGAAGCGGTGACAGCGTACGCCGCGGCGAGAGCGAGCATCCGCGTCACGTCGCGAACGGAAAATACGATCATCGATTCATGCTTGGCGTGCCCGGGAGATCGCAGCCACTTGGCTCTCGGGGTGGCACCGGCCGGTGTAACATAATCAGACCCGTGCGTAAAAAGAGCCGAGTCGGGAATAAACAGATGAGTCGTTTGGTGGGCGGCGGTGCGATCTTGGCGCCATGCCAACACCCGCCGAACGCAAAGCGCTGTTGTTCCTCGCCGGTGTCATTGTCCTCGGCGCCGGCGTGCGCGTCGTGCGGGCGGCGCGAGGTGGTGGCGCCCCCGATGCCGCCGCCAGTCAGGCGCTCGCGCGACAGATCGCCGCCGTCGATTCGGCGCGCGGCACCGATGCTCGGTCGCGCCGCTCGGCGAGAGCGAGCGGGCGAACCGCGGACCGACGGACCGCCTCGCGACGCGGGCGACCTCGGTCTGCGGCCGATTCCGCCTCGCGGTCGGATTCGGCGGAACGCTGGGTGAGCGAGCCGCTCAGCGTGGTCACTGGCGAATCGAACGCCGTAGGAGCAGATCCGCGACGCGATCCGGGGCGCGTGGTGGATCTGGACGTGGCGAGTGCGAGTGAGATCGAATCGCTGCCACGCATCGGCGGCGTGCTCGCGCGCCGCATCGTCAGCGACCGATCCGCCAATGGGCCGTTCGGATCTCTCGAGGGATTCCAGCGCGTTCGCGGGGTGGGTCCCGGGCTCGTCGCGCTCCTCGAGAGACGGGTGACTTTTTCGGGCACAGCGCGTCATAGCGATGCAGTTGTCGAACCGCAACTTAGGGGTTCTTCACCGCTGTCGAAGCCGTCCCGGGGCAGCCGCAGGCCGTAGCAGGCCGGGACTTCGCGTGCCCGGACCGCGACCGCACGTCGACACCGAACACTACCGCGTCACCACGCTCACTCCTCCCGCGAAACACCTAACGTGGCAGCTCCGGTAGCGACCCAGGACCGAATCGGCGAAGTGCTCGTCCGCGAAGGGCTCATCTCCAAGGAGCAACTTTCGCGCGCCCTGCAAGAGCAGACGCAGAGCGGCATGCGGCTCGGGTACTGCCTCGTGAAGCTCGGCTTCATCGACGAGAACGAGCTCACCAAGGTCGTCGCCCGCCAGCACCGAATGCCGGCGGTCGACCTGGCGCGATTCGAGGTCGATCAGCGGATCCTCAAGCTCGTTCCGAACGACCTCGCGACGAAGCACATCATCCTGCCGCTCAAGCGCGACGGTCGCACGCTGACGGTTGCGATGGCCGATCCGAGCAACATCGCCGTCATCGATGACCTGAAGTTCATTACGCGCTACGACATCTTCCCGGTGCTCGCCGGGGAATTCACGCTCCGCAACTTCGTCGAGAAGCACTACGAAGGGTCGGACGTCCAGATGGCGGCGCTGCTCGAAGACATTGCCGCCGACGCGCTCGGCGACATCGAGGTGGTGGAGGATCAGGATGACGACGTCAGCGCGGCTGCGCTGGCGGCGTCGGTGGATGACGCCCCGGTCGTCAAGCTGATCAACGCCATCATGGGCGACGCCGTGAAGCGCGGCGCGTCGGACATTCATTTCGAGTGCTTCGAGCACGAGCTGCGCGTTCGCTACCGGGTCGACGGCGCGCTGACCGAAGTGATGAAGCCGCCCGCGAAGCTCAAGGCGGCGCTCATCTCGCGCTTCAAGATCATGGCGTCGCTCAACATCGCCGAACGCCGCGTCCCGCAGGACGGTCGCATCAAGCTGAAGCTCGGCAACAAGGTCATCGACTATCGCGTCTCGACGCTACCGACGCTGTTCGGGGAGAAGGTCGTACTCCGAATTCTCGACAAGGGCAACCTGACGCTCGACCTCGAAAAGTTCGGCATCGAGATGCGGGCCGAGCGCGAGCTCATGGAGGCCGTGCAGAACCCGTACGGTATGGTGCTCGTCACCGGCCCCACGGGTTCCGGAAAGACGACGACACTGTATTCGGCGCTGTCGAAGATCAACAACATCGATGTCAACATCATGACGGCGGAAGATCCCGTCGAGTACAACCTCTTCGGGATCAATCAGGTGCAGGTGCGCACCGAGATCGGGATGACGTTCGCCGCGGCGCTGAAGGCGTTCCTGCGCCAGGACCCGAACATCATCATGGTCGGTGAGATTCGAGACCTGGAGACAGGTGGCATCGCGATCAAGGCAGCGCTCACGGGGCACCTCGTGCTCTCCACGCTGCACACGAACTCCGCGCCCGAAACGGTGACGCGTCTGCTGGACATGGGACTCGAGCCGTTCAACGTGGCATCGGCGCTCAACCTGGTGCTGGCGCAGCGACTCGTCAGGCGGGTGTGCCCGCAGTGCCGGGTGAAGTACACACCGGACGACAGTGAGCTTTCCGGTGCGAAGGTGACGCGCGACACAACGCTCGGCGATCTGAGATTCACGCAGGAAGCGCTGGACAACGCGCGCGCGAGGGCGATGCCCGATGCGGCGCCCCATCTCGAGACCCTGTCGCTCGACACGACGATTGGCCAGCTGCCCTACTTCAAGGGGAAGGGTTGTGACACGTGCGCCGGCACGGGGCTCAAGGGGCGTCAGGGTTTGTACGAGGTCATGACCATGACCCCGAAGCTTCGCCGCCTGATTCTGCAGAACGTCGGTGCGGGCGAGATCCGCGATGCCGCGATCGATGAAGGCATGCTGACGTTGCGGATGGACGGCTGGTTGAAGGTGTTGAAGGGGATTACGACGCTGGAACAGGTCATTCGGGAGACCGGCGCTCAATAGGGGAGCCATCGGCCCATCCGCGCTTCGGGCGGCTGCGAAGCAGTGACCTAACGCACACCGGATTCCTCAGTTACGCGCGCGCGGCTCGGCACGTCTCGTTGATAGCTGAGCGCCGCGCCAGAGAGCCGTCAGGCCGCCGTCGTTGATCGTCAACGAGTCGCGACCATCAGCTCACGACCAATCATCACACGCCACGGCTCCATGACCGCTCCTGCAGCCAGCAACAACGGCTCGACCAATGTGAACCTCCGGGCGCTGCTCGAGGAGATGATCGAGCGCGACGCGTCGGACCTGCACATCACCGCTGGCGAGCGCGCCAAGCTTCGCATCGACGGTGACATCACGAACGCCAACCTCGAGTACGTCCTCAACCCGAAGGACACGCTCCAACTGGCGTACTCGGTGCTCACGGAGAATCAGAAGAAGCGCTTCGAGATGGAGGACGAGCTCGATTTCTCGTTCGGCATCCAGAATCTCGCGCGCTTCCGCGGCAACTGCTTCAAGCAGCGCGGCTGCGTCTCGATGGTCATTCGGCAGATCCCGTTCAACATCCGCTCGTTCACGGACCTCGGATTGCCGGGCGTGATCGCGAAGATGGCGGAGAAGCCGCGCGGGCTCGTGCTGGTGACCGGGCCGACGGGCTCCGGCAAGTCGACGACGCTCGCGGCCATGCTCGACAAGATCAACCGCGAGCGCAAGGGCCACATCATCACGGTCGAAGACCCGATCGAGTTCATTCACCGGCATCAGGGCTGCATCGTCAACCAGCGCGAGGTCGGCACGGACACGAAGTCGTTCGCCAACGCGCTCAAGTACGCGCTGCGTGAGGATCCCGATACGATCCTCATCGGTGAGATGCGTGACCTGGAAACGATCCAGGCGGCGCTGACGATTGCCGAAACGGGCCACCTCGCGTTCGCCACGCTGCACACGAACTCGGCGGCGGAGGCGATCAACCGCATCATCGACGTCTTCCCGAGCCATCAGCAGTCGCAGGTTCGCGCCCAGCTCGCGTTCGTGCTCGAGGGGATCATTACCCAGACGTTGTTGCCGAAGGCGAAGGGCCGCGGGCGCGCGATGGCGGCGGAGATCCTCGTCGTGACGCCAGCGATCCGCGCGCTCATCCGCGACGACAAGATCCACCAGATCTACTCGCTCATGCAGTCGGGGAAGAAGTACGGCATGCAGACGCTCAACGACGCGCTCTACCAGCTGTACATGAGCCGAGAGGTGACGGACGAGGAGTGTCTTCGCGTGTCGAGCGACCCGAACGAGTTCCTGCGGATGATCGGCCGCATGCCGCTGGATGATGGCGGCGGGGAGAAGGAACGTCCCCCGCTGACTGGCGGGCTGAATCGGGAGAAGGCTGGCGCTGGCAAGCGGTAGGGAACGGGGAACAGGGAACCGGGAACAGGAACTCACGCGGAGTCCCGGTTCCCAGTTCCCGGTTCCCACTTGACGAAACGCGATACCTAACGGGTAGAACATGCCGACATACACGTACACAGCGCGGGCGGTGAACGGCGAGCTGAAGACCGCGACGATCGACGCGCCGTCGCGCGAAGAGGTCGTGGCGCAGCTCAGGCGCCAGCGCATGAGCGTCGTCAAGGTCGACGAGGAGTCGTCGGCGAAGAAGTCGAAGACCAAAGGCTCGATCAAGATGCGGGACATCGTCATCTTCACGCGGCAGTTCTCGACGATGATCAACGCCGGTCTGCCGCTGGTGCAGGCGCTCGACATTCTCGCGAAACAGACCGAGAACAAGACGCTCTCGGAGGTGACGCGGGCCGTCGTGTTCGACGTCGAGTCCGGCCACACCGTCGCCGACGCGCTGGCCAAGCATCCGAACGCGTTCAGCGACCTGTACGTGAACATGGTCGCGGCGGGTGAGGCGGGCGGTATTCTGGACACGATCCTCATGCGCCTCGCGACGTTCATGGAAAAGAACGACGCGCTCGTGCGAAAGGTGAAGGGCGCGATGATCTACCCCGGCGTGATCATGAGCGTCGCGGTGATCGCGATCTGCGTGCTGCTCATCTTCGTGATCCCGGTGTTCGAGAGCATGTTCGGGTCGGTGGGTCTCGCGCTCCCGCTTCCGACGCGCATCGTGATCGGGCTGTCGCGCTTCCTCAAGGGCTACTGGTACCTGATTGGCGGGGGCATCGCCGGTTCGATCGTCATGGTGAAGCGCTACTACGCGACGCCCGGCGGCAAGCTGCAGATCGACAAGACCATGCTGAAGGTTCCGGTGTTGGGTGACGTGCTCCGCAAGTCGGCGGTGTCGCGCTTCACGCGGACGTTAGGCACGCTGATCTCCTCCGGTGTCAGCATTCTCGACGGCCTCGAGATCACGGCCAAGACCGCAGGCAACCGCGTGATTCAGGACGCGATCATGGCGTCGCGCGCCTCGATCGCGGGTGGCGACACGATCGCCGCGCCGCTGCAGAAGTCGGCGGTGTTCCCGCCGATGGTGATCTCGATGATCGCGGTCGGCGAGCAGACGGGTGGTCTCGACGAGATGCTCTCGAAGATCGCCGACTTCTACGATGAGGAAGTGGACGCTGCAGTCAGCGGGCTCCTCTCCCTCCTCGAGCCGGTGATGATCGTGTTCCTCGGCATCGTGGTCGGTGGCATGGTCGTCGCCATGTACCTGCCGATCTTCGACATGATCAACGCCGTGCAATAGCGACCCGCTTTCTACTGACCTGCGCATCGCGAAATCGAGAATTGCGCGGGGAACGACGTTCGTTCTGCAGCAGTGCGTGCGCGGAAGAAACTCGGTAATTTCGAGCGAAGCGCCGGTCCCTTTGGGACCGGCGTTTCGGCTTTGGTGGGGGCTCAGCGCCAGTGGGAGCTGGCTGCGCTCCGCGCGGAGTGCGGATCTTGCGAAGCATGTACGCCGCCATACGTTATGCCCGAAAGGTGTCGACGGACTAGCGCGCCATCCGACGCGGCCAGGAGTGCTGCGACCGATTGTTTGTCCCTCTTACGTCAGACGCAGGTGATCCAATGCCACTCACACCACCTTTCGACTCCAAGTGGGAAGTAGGCGACCTGTTTTACGGACTCGCGAAAGACCGCGATGCGCTGATGAAGCACCTGGGCGTGTCCTTTGAATATGGTGTCGGCGCGAAAATCAACTTCTTCGACGTCGGCGACGTGAAAGAGCCGACCCAGCAACGCCCGCAAGACAACGCGTTTTTCGCTGAGTGGCTTGGCCAGCACAAGAAGTACAGCCGATCTGCTGGTAGTGCTGTCTACAACAAGCCACTCGCGGATTGCTGGCGCCACTGGAGAGAGAAGTCGAAGGGAGGGATCGAGTGGCAGACCAAGGTTCGGAAGAAGAACGTGCACTTCTGCCTGGATCGTATGACAGATCCACTCATCCAGCATGCCATCACCACGAAGACGTTTGGCGATCAGGACTCTGACCCGACCGTGAAGGTTGCGTGGGACAAGAAGAACCGCGCGATCACGAATGCGGAGCTCCGCTGGATCTATCGAAATCGTAAAGACCCGGATGTGAATGCACGAGTTCAGTGTTGGGAGAACCTCAAACCTTGCCCTCCGCCGTGGGGACGCGGGGACGCTATCCTCAATGGCTTGTGGAACGCCTACAAACCGCTGTAGACGCGTATTTCGCTAACAGCGTGACCACCCGGCCCGGCTTCGAGGGATGGCGCCGTATGGGCTTGGCTCACTTCTCGGCGACGAGCACGGGGCTCACCGGCGCCCGCCCGCCGGCTGTCCCGACCCCGGCAGTTCGTCGCCGGTCCCGGCCAGTGCGGCGCTCGCTGTCGTCGGGTTGAACCGCCTGCGCACGAACACGACGAGGTCCGACACCGCCTGGAGCGCCAGCAGCGTCACGAGGGGTGCCGCGGCGATCACCCGCCCGCGGCCGGGCGGCAATGACCGTCGGTACACCAGCCAGCCGAGAAGGCACAGCGAGCCCTGGACGACGAAGTCGGGAATCGGTCGATCGATGAACCAGAGACCAGCCGGGGCCCGCCCAACCACAGCGGCTTGTACCCGGTGACAAGGTCGGCAAGCGGGTGCGACAGGTAAATGGCGAACGTGACCGATGCGGCGCCCGTCGACGTTCGGTCGGAAAAGTGGAATCAATCGTACGTACAAATTTCCGGAAATTTGTCGTTCAATTGGTTGACAAAAACAGTTCAACGCGAGGGGAATCGGGATCGGAAATCGTTCGCACCCCCGGGATGTCACTCGCTCGACGCGAGGCATCCCGGGGGTTTTCTTATTCCCGATTCCGATTCCCGAGTCCCGAGGGGGCATGCGATCGATATACGCTCGAGCCACCGCAGTTGCGCGCCTGGTCGCCGGTGCGGGCTGCGCCACTGAGCCCGCACCTCCCAAAATCTCCGGCGACTGGGATGCCTACTTCGCGAACGGCGTGACCGCTCGGCCCGGATTCGAGGGGTGGCGTCGGATGGGCTTCGCCCACTTCTCGGCCACGAGTTCTGGGGTCACCGGATCCGTCAGGCGGCGCGCCGGCGAACCCATGGTCGAAGTCTCGCGCGTCGGTACTCGCGGCGACTCCATCACGTTAGGCGGCGACGGCGGACAGTCGGTCGCCGGGACTTGGCACGGTGACACGCTCGTCGGCCTCATGCTCGCAGACGGCAAACCGGCCGGACGGCGCATCCGCCTCGTTCGTCGGGCCACGCCGTTCGTGACCGAACCGTTCTACGAGCTCTGGCCAGGGCCAGTGTCCGACTCGCAGTACGCCGTCACCGAGGACACGCTCGTCTTCATGACGACGCGCGACGGCGCGAAGCTCGCGAGCTACGTCGCTCGGCCGGTCGGTCCGGGGCCGTTCGGTGTCGTCCTCCAGCGCACGCCGTACACGCGCATTCTACACCCGGCCGGGCGCTACTGGGCCTCGCGCGGCTACATCTTCGTCGCGCAGCACGTCCGCGGACGAGACGTATCTGACGGGAAGGACTTCGGCGACTACGACACCGACGTTCGCGACGGCTACGATGCCGTCGAGTGGGCCGCCAAGCTGCCGGGCGCGAACGGTCGCGTAGGGATGATCGGCCACTCGGATGAAGGACGACTCGCGTGGTACGCCGCCGTGAGCGCTCCGCCGCACCTCGCAGCGCTGGCGCCGTCGGCGGCGACGGGCGACCCGTGGCGGATCGTCCCGTACGAGGACATGGTGTTCTCGCCGATCAACGTCGCGTGGGCGTGTCTCATGCGCGCGCGCACGCTACAGGACGTGAGCGACCTCGACATCGGCAGCGCGCTCACGCACCTCCCGCTCAGCGATCTGCCGCAACAGCTCGGGTGTGGAAAGGTTCCGCTGTGGGATCGATGGATCGCGCATCCCACGCTCGACGCGTACTGGCGCGCCCACGCGGTGACGACGAGCATCGCGAAGGTCAAGGCGCCGGTCCTCCAGATCTCCGGCTGGTACGATGATTCGCGCGGACCCATCGACTATACGAACGCACTGACCAGGGTGCCGGGCCATCCGTTCGTGCGGCTCGTCATGGGGCCGGGTGCGCACAAGGGCGTCGACTACGTTGCCGGTGAGTTCGGGCCACAGTCGCGCGTGGACACGCGGCGTTTGCAGCTCCGGTGGTTCGATCACTACTTGTTAGGCCGGGACAACGGCGTCGACCGTGAGTCGCCGGTGGACCTGTTCGTTTTTGGCGACAATATCTGGCGGAAGGAGGCGGCGTGGCCGCTCGCGCGGGCCGTTCCGACCAAGTGGTATCTGATGTCCGCCGGCCACGCGAACACCAGCGCGGGCGACGGGGTGCTCGACACGGTGCCTCCACGGGCGGCAGCCGCAGACACGTTCACGTACGATCCGGCGAATCCCACGCCCTATCTCATCGATTCGCGCGAGCTCGAGACTTCGCTCAACGAGGACTTCACATCGCTCAACGCGACACGACGGGACGCGCTGGTCTTTACCTCGAAGCCGCTCGCGAGGCCGGTCGAAGTGACGGGCCAGATGTCAGCGACGCTCTGGGCAGCGACCGATGCGAAGGACACGGATTGGAACGTCATGCTGCTCGATGTCTTCCCGGACGGGCACGCGGAGCGCGTTCAGGACGGCGTTGCGCGGGGGCGATTCAGGCGCGGGTTCGAGAGGGAAGTGATGCTCGCGCCGGGGAGCGTCGAGCGCTACGACATCGACCTGTGGTTCACGTCGCGCGTGTTCGAGCCGGGGCACCGACTGCGCGTAACCGTATCATCCGCGCTCTTCCCGAAGTACGACCGCAACCTGAACACGGGGGGCAACAACGAGCGAGACAGCACGTTCGTCATCGCCCATCAGCGTATCGTGCACGATGCGGCGCATCCGTCGCATGTGAGGTTGCCGATCGTTGGTCGGGAATAGGGAACGGGGAACGGGGAAGGGGGAACAGGGGACTGAGAACAGGGAACTGAGGTTCCGCGAGGAGTCACTGTTCCCCGCTCCCGGTTCCCTTCGTCACCCGTCGCCCGTCACCCGTCGCCGGCTGTTACGGCCCTTTCCGTCCAACCGACCAGAGCACGGCGGGGCCGAAGTTGACCGGTTGCAGCGCGAATCCGACCGTCTCGCCTGGAGGAGTTCACGCGGAACACGCCCGCGTCGATCGCGGCGCCCGACAGATTCACTGACACGCCATCCTGCCAGATCCACGGCTGCCAGGCGTTGGAATTGTTGAACCCACCGATCACGTGCCCAGGCGTTGTGAGATCGCCCTCATGACGCCGCGTCTCCAGATAAACGGGAGAGGGGCGCACGACAGATCCGACGTCGAGCTGAGCCCAACGACTTCACCGTGGTTGTTGATCCCTTCTGCAGACGATACGCCGGTGCCGCTCAGCACACCAAGAGCAGCCGCCAACACGCCGGCGGTCATCACGCCAATCATTCGGTCGGTTGCGAACCTCCTCGCTGTCGACGAATGTCAGTTCATCACGAGACCTCCGTGGGCGGTTGCAGGGGATGGCAAGAATTGAGGGCGGCATCGACCGGTCCCCGAACAAGAAGTCAGGGGGCAGCCGGGAGTTGGCAAGCGGGAGGTCCATCCAGAGCGTTGATTCAGCGCC
>DASUGD010000388.1:0-3116 GCA_036274195.1 Gemmatimonadaceae bacterium
ACGATGACACGATGAAAGGAGCTAATAGTCCGGCCCCAGGTCACCCGTCTCGAGCGACGATTCCGCGATCGATTTCATCCGCGCGTCTTGATTCTTCCGAAGCGCACGAATGCTCCGCCGCGCCCGCCGGTACGCCATGGGGATGAAGATCCGCGCGCAATCGAGTTGTGCCTTCGCGCCCTCCTCGCCGCCGGCACGCTCGATCTCCCACGTCGTGCGGGACAGCACTGCCGTCGCGAGGTAGATGTCGATCGCGGCATTGGCCATGCGCTCCTGCAGGAACTGGCGGTCGATGATCCCCTTCCCGTGCCGCAGAATCGCGTCCTCCACGCCCAGCGCCAGACTATGCACCGCCGTCTCGATCAATCCCGCCTCTCGCTCCAGCGACGGGTGCACGAGCGTGAAGCGCTGCTTCGTGATCTGCCGGCGCGCTCGCCCCGCGAGATACTCGCCAATGGCACCGAGCGAACGGATCGGCGCCTTGAACGCCGTACCTAACGCCTTGAGCCGCTCGCCCGGCTGCTGCAGCCCCATCAGCGCGATCAGCGCCCGCAGCACCTCGTTCGTCCCCTCGAAGATCAGGTTGATCCGCGAGTCGCGCACCGCCTGCTCGTACGGGTATTCCTTCGAGTAGCCGATCCCGCCCGCGATCTGCAGCGCCTCGTTCGACGCACGGAACGCGAGCTCCGACCCGAACACCTTGCACGCGGCCGTCTCGAGCGAGAAGTCGATGCCGCCGCGATCCACCATCCCGGCCGTCACCATGACCGCGGAATCGAGCGCGTAACACTCGGCCGCGAGCGTCGCGATCTTGCGCTGGATGATCTCGAACGACCCGATGGGGCGCCCAAACTGCTCGCGCTGTTTCGCGTACGCGATCGCCTCGCGCATGATCCGGCGCGTCCCGCGCGCCGAGCCCGCCGCGAGACCCAGGCGGCCCGAGTTGAGAATCTCGAGCGCGATGCGGAAGCCCTGGCCCACATCGCCAAGCCGGTTCTCGATCGGCACGCGGACGTTCTCGAACGAGATGGCTCGAGTGTCCGATGCCTTGATCCCCATCTTTTCCTCGAGCTTTCCCAGCTTCACGCCGTCCGCGTGCGCGTCCACGACGAACGCGGTCACCCGCGCCTTCCGCACCCCGTCGACTTCCACCGGCACCTTCGCGAACACGGTGAGGATGTCAGCATAACCCGCGTTCGAGATCCAGATCTTGGTGCCATTGAGGACGTAGTGCGAGCCGTCGGCGCTCGGCACCGCCGTCGAGCGCATCGCCTGCGCGTCGGAGCCGGAGCCGGGCTCGGTGAGACAGAACGCCGCGATCGACTCGCCGCTCGCGCACTTCGGCAGAAACCGCTGCTTCTGCTCTTCGTTCCCGAACAGGACGATCCCCTTGCACCCGATCGACTGGTGCGCGCCGAAATACACCGTGAGCGCCGGGTCGATCGAGCCGAGCTCGCCGAAAACCCGGTTGTAGACTTTGGCCGAGGCTCCGAAGCCGCCATACTCTTCGGGGATGCTGACACCCATCAGGCCGAGCTGGTGCATCCCGTGCCGCACGTCGTCCGGGAAACGCGCGTCGTGGTCGAACTTCGATGAGTCGACCGATGCCTGTGCCCAGTCGTGCATCGAGTCCAGGATCGCGGCGAGCGATTCCCTTTCGTCGTCGCTCAGCGCCGGGAACGGGAAGACCAGCTCCTCCCGAATCTCTCCCAGGAACGCGCTCTTCGTGAAGGACGGGTTGACATCGGGAGCGGCGAGATGCGGTTCGCTCTTTCCGGCGGTGGTAGGGGTCTCGGTCATGCAGAAAGCATGACCTCCGCCACACCCGATTCGCCAGCCTCGCCGCCGGCCCTCGGCGTCTTTCGCGCGCTCCGGCACCGGAACTACCGACTCTTTTTCAGTGGTCAGACCGTCTCACTGGTCGGCACGTGGATCACCCGTGTGGCCACGAGCTGGCTCGTCTACCGCCTCACGGGCTCGGTGCTGCTCCTCGGCGTCGTCGGTTTCTTCGGCCAGATCCCGACCCTGATTCTCGCGCCGTTCTCGGGCGTCCTCGTCGACCGGTGGAACAGGCATCGAATCCTGGTCGTCACCCAGGTCCTGTCGATGCTCCAGTCCTTCGCGCTCGCCGGGCTGTCGCTCGCCGGAATCATCACGGTGACCGACGTGCTGCTCCTGCAGGCAGCCCAGGGCATCATCAACGCGTTCGACACGCCCGCCAGGCAATCGTTCGTCGTGGAGATGGTGAACGACCGAGCCGACCTGCCTAACGCCATCGCGCTGAACTCGTCGATGGTCAACCTGAGCCGCGTGATCGGCCCGTCCATTGGCGGTGTCGTCATTGCGGCGGTCGGGGAGGCGTGGTGCTTCTTCATCGACGGCGTGTCGTACATCGCCGTCATCGCGTCGCTGGTCGCGATGCGCGTCGCCGTGCGCCCGAGAGAGTCTTCGCCCAAGCGCATCTCGGAGGAGCTGGTCGACGGGTTCCGTTACGTGTCGGGGTTCCCCCCGGTGCGGTCGGCGCTCCTGCTGCTCGCGCTCGTGAGCACGATGGGCATGCCGTACACCGTGCTCATGCCGGCGGTCGCGATCAAGGTGCTGCACGGCGGATCGAACACGCTCGGATTTCTGATGACGGCGTCCGGCTGTGGTGCCCTCGCTGGCGCGTTCTACCTCGCGTCCCGTCGCACCGTGCTCGGGCTGGGCCGCGTGATCGCCATCGCGGCCTGCGCGTTCGGCACCGGCCTCGTGCTGTTCAGTCTCTCGCGGAATACGCTGCTTTCGCTGTTGGTCCTGCCCGTCGCCGGCGCGGGCATGATGGTAACGATGGCATCGACGAACACGGTGCTGCAGACCATCGTCGAGGAGCGGCTGCGCGGGCGGGTGATGGCGTTCTACGCGATGGCGTTTCTCGGGACGGCACCGATCGGCAGCCTGATCGCCGGCGTGGTCGCGGACCGGATCGGCCCGACCGCCACCATCGCGCTCGGCGGCGTGGCCTGCATTGCAGGAGGCATCCGGTTCGCCGTTGCGCTTCCGAAGTTCCGGGCGCAGGTGCGCCCGGTCTACATAGAGCGCGGCATTATTACGCCCAGTTAGGGGTCAGAGTCGAATTT
>DASUGD010000389.1:0-2285 GCA_036274195.1 Gemmatimonadaceae bacterium
AAATTCGACTCTGACCCCGCCGCGCCTTCTTACTGCCGGTTGATCAGGAACTGCTGAATCTTCCCGTCCGGCGAGCGATACATGGCGGTGCGAGCTGGCGTCTTGCCGACCTTGTACTCGACGATCGCCACCTCCATGCCGCCGCGCTCGACCGTCTGCCTGACGACGACATCGCTAACCTTGCCGTTGGCGGCCAGCGACGCGCGATCCCTGGCGAGATGTTCGTCGGTCAACAGCGCATTGAAGTCATCGCCGAGTGTGGATCGATCGACCTTGCCCTGCTCCACCGACGCGAGGAATGCCTTCGCGGCCTCGAGCGCGGTTGGCCCGGCGATCTTCGGCACGTCGGCGTGCGGGGTGAGCTTGCGCGTCAGCGCCGAGGTGATCTCGCCGGTCGCGGCGAAGTCCGCGTTCGCGAGCGTGACGATGCCCGAGCGCGTCGCGGGGATGACGATGTTCTGCGTCACGATGCCGGCGATCCCACCGCCATGCGAGAGGATCACGGCATCGCCCGTCTTCTGAACACCGAGCCCACACCCGTAGGTGGTCACTCGCCCGTCGGTGAGTACGCGCGGCGTCGTGAGCTTGGCATACGAGGCGGGACTGAGCACCTTGCCATCGATGAGCGCGAGATCCCACTTGAGCAGGTCGGTCGGCGTCGACCAGATCGCGCCCGCCGCGCCGATCCAGCCCTGCGCTTCGGGTGCGACGGTCGTGGGATCGGCGAGGGCGTACGAGGTGTAGCCTAACGCGGTATTGGAATCGTTCGGGATTCGGTCGAACGCCGTGCGCGTCATGCCGATCGGCGTGAAGATCCGCTCCTTCATGAACTCGCCGACGGATTTCCCCGATGCCGCCTCGATCGCCTTGCCGAGGATGAGGAAGTTCGTGTTGCTGTACGACCAGCGCGATCCCGGCTCGAAGTCGAGGGGCCGGGTCGCATAACGCGCGATGACGGTGTCCGTCGGTTCCGGCTTGGCCATCTCTCGCACGACGAAGTCGAGCGGATAGTAGTCCCGGTAGCCCGACACGTGCTGACCGAGGTCCAGGAGCGTCACGTCGTTTGCCCGTGTCGCCGACGGGACGTACTTCGCGACACGATCGCTCATTGACAGCTTGCCCTCCTGCTCGAGCAGCAGGGCCGAGCTGCACGTGAACTGCTTCGTGACGGAGCCGATGCCGAACATCGTGGTGGGGGTCACTGGCAGCTTCGGCTCGAGCGATCGGAAGCCGTAGCCTTTGGCGAGGACGACCTTTCCGTCCTGCATTACGCCCACGGATAGTCCGACGAGTCGTTTCTCTGCGACGACGCGCCGGATGAGCGAATCGACCTCGTTGACGTCGATCGCCGGAACCGAAACGGTCGGCGGGGCCGAGGGCGTGGAGGAAGCCGTCTCTTTCGCAGGAGCGTTGGTGCACGCCGCGAGCGACGTGAGGGCGAGAGCAATGTAGTTGCGCATGCGAATAACCTGGTCAATCGACCGCTCACTTCGCCAGGTAGCCAGGTTGCCCGGTCGGTGGCCGTGCTGCCGCTCCCGTTCGCGTCGGGGCGTCGCCCGGTTCATCCGCTAACTTATCGTGGAGAACCATAGACGCATAGCGGGAGGAGCTCATGTCTCGAAGCTCGCATCACGACCACACCGATCACGCCGCACACTCGCATCACGACCACGGCCATGGCGGCCACGGGCACGGCCACGGGCCCGTGGTGCACGGCGTTGCCGACGAGGCGCCTGCTGCGTACGCGGACGCATACGACGCCGCGATTCCCGCCGACGGCGGCGCAGTCGTGCAGGTAGACCTCGACGCGCGCGAGGTCGACTGGGAGTTCAGCCCGGGCCGCCTAACGCGGGCGTGGGGCTTCAACGGCCAGATCCCCGGCCCGACGATCGAGGCTCGCGTCGGCGACGTGTTGGAAATTCGCTTCACCAACCGGCTTCCGGAGCCGACCACGATTCACTGGCACGGGCTCCAGATACCGGCGGCGATGGACGGCACCGACATGGTGCAGCACCCGATAGCGCCGGGCGAGACATTCGTCTACCGGTTCCGGCTGCCTGACGCCGGGACGTTCTGGTATCATCCCCACACCAACGAGGTCGTCCAGCTCGAGCGCGGCCTGTATGGAGCCATCGTCGTGCGCCAGCCTGACGAGCCGACGTTCGACGCCGAGCGGGTGCTCGTGCTCGATGACGTGGCGCTGGATCGCAAGGGACAGATCAAGCCGCCAGGGTGGTGGATCGAGCAGCACGACGGCAGGCAGGGCAACACGCGACTCGTGAACG
>DASUGD010000390.1:0-2904 GCA_036274195.1 Gemmatimonadaceae bacterium
GTGTATTTCACGATGAACGAGCGCGATTGCGGGTGCACCCAGTCGAAGAACCCGTCGGCAACCTGACCTTCGTTGAACACAACGAAGAGGCCGGTGCCGGCGGTATTGAGCCAGCCGAAGCGGGCGTTCGCCGTCCATGCCCGCGCCTGGTTGTTGTACTGAATCAGCGACTGGACGAGGATCCGCGGGGTGAAGAAGTAAGCGAAGCGGGTTCCGATCAGATAGCGAACGAAATCGCCCTGATCGAGATGCACGTCGTTGTAGTCGACGAGCAGCGATGACGTGAACGACGCGCCGCGACGTGCGACGATCGTCGCGCTGCCGCCATTCCGATGCCCGTTGTAGAACGGGCCGAAGTCGCCGCGCAGCGCCAGCGAGATGGGAGCGCTCGGGTTGGTCGACGCGTCCAGCCCGATGCTGGGGTAGTCGTAGCTGCCGATCGGCAGGACGACGCCCGGCGAGATCTCGAATGGGCGCTGTAACCCTTCGTGATAGATGTTGAGCTCGGGGCCAAACAGCCCGCCGTTCGCGAATTCGACCTCGGTGAGGTCGACGTGCCACTGGCCGCTTTGATAGAAACCATCGAGCCCGTAGTAGCCGCGGAAGCTGGAGTGCGGGTTCCACTGCTTGAACCACGGCCATTCCCGATGGCGCACGAACCGCATGAGCGCCACCTCGTAATAGCGATAGCCACCGAATCGATTGAGGAACCCGACCTCCGGGTTGAACGCGTCGCCGACCTGCATGTAGCGCAGCGTGTTGTTCCAGTCCGCCGTCGTGTATCCTGCGCGAGCGCTGTAGCCGAACTCGTCGCCACTGAGCGCCGGGGTTTCGGTCTTCGCTCCCCACCAGTCGAACGTCCAGTTCTGTCCTGCGCCAATGCGACCGTCGAGCGCGTACGTGCGGTTGTAATCACGCGTGTCGTTCGTCGACATGCGCTGCACCGCAAGCGCGCCCACGCGGGACCTCGCGGACAACTCGCGCGACACGCGCGCGACGCTGTACGACGTCGTCGGCGGACCATCGTCCACGTCCTCGGTGAAGAGCTGCAGCGCGCCCACGGTGAGGCCCGCGACTCGACCTGACATGCGCCCGCCTCCGATGATGGGCACGGGTCGTCCGATCGAGTCGATGCCAATGCGGCGCGTGAAGAACAGCTCGACGGCCTGCGGCGTGCCTGCCGAGAAGATGCCGGCGTTCTCGAGAAAGAACGGCCTCTTTTCGGGAAAGAACAGCGGAAAGCGCGTGAGGTTCGTGCGCTGCTCATCGACCTCGACCTGCGCGAAATCCGTGTTGTACGTGAGGTCCAGCGTTAGGCTCGGCGTCAGGCCGAACTTGAGATCGGCGCCCACCTCGCTGGGGCGAGATGATTCGGACCCGAAGCGACCGGTCTCGTCGTCGAGGGTGTACGCGCGCTGCATGCCGCCGAGGACGTAGGGGGTCACGGTGGCGACGCGTCGCACCGGGACCTGGAGGTCCACGATGGTCCCGGCACGCGACAGACGATAGAGGTTGAACTGGCGGGGAATGAAGGCCCAGAACGCCTCTTCGTTCTTCCGGCGGATACCGCGGGCGAAGTTGAGCCCCCAGGTCTGGGTCGCGCCGCCGCCGTAGCGCAGCGTCGAAAATGGAATGCGGAACTCGGCGTACCAGCCTAACGAGTCGACGGACGTCGCCACCGTCCAGCTCCCGTCCCAGTTCAGATTGAAGCCGCCCATGGACCCGGTCTGGGCGCGCGTCTGCCCTGTCTGCGTGACGCCGCCGCCCTCACCCTCCTTCACGACCTGACCGTCGTACTCGATGGCCGCGGGCGTGGTCGCGAACACGAAGCCGTTCTGGCGATCGAGGTACGTGTCGAGGATGATCGCGAAGTAGTCGCTTTTCGTGAGATCCACGTCGCGGACCTTGTCGCCAGGCACGATGCGCGACGGCTCGCGGTCGTAGAGCCACGCGCCGATGTACAGTGCCTGGCCATCCGTCAGGATGCGCACATCGGTCCGTTCCGTGACCGCGGCGCCTTCATGCAACTCGCGCTGAACGAACCCGGAGAAAGGTTCGGCGTCCCGCCACGCCTCGTCGTCGAGGCGGCCGTTCACGACCGGAGGTTTCTGGGTAGGGTGGGCACGCGCGACGGGGGCGGGGCCAGCGCGTTTGGTCGCGAGCGATGAATCAGCGGCGCCAGCTTGGGCGCCGAGAACGGTCGCGACGAAAACGAGCATTGCCGCCGCGCAGGAGATCCCGCGGCGGCCGAATCGCCAGCTGCTGTGTGGATGCATGCGGAGGGGCAGGGTAGCCGCCCGGAGGTCCAACCATCGGATCGGGTCGCCGGGAATCTGCATGCACCCATGTGGCCGAGCCAGTCGAATCTCGAAGTTATTCCACGGTTCGGATCTGAACGCCGCGTGCGAGCGTTTGCTTCACCGGGCAGCGGTCGGCGATCTCCAAGAGTCGCGCGCGCTGTTCGGGGGCCAGGGGGCCGTGCAGCTCGACGATCCGGTCGATGCTGCGCACCCCGACCGCCGTGGTCACGCATTCCTCACAGTCTTTCATGTGAGGCGGTGTGTCGCGGAGGCGAATGACGACGCTCTCGAGCGGCCACTGCTTTCGCGAGGCGTACATGCGCAGCGTCATCGCGGTGCACGATCCGAGCGCGGCGAGCAGGAGCTCGTACGGGGTAGGGCCGAGTCCCGTCCCGCCGACGCTCGTGGGCTCGTCGGAAACGAGGGCGTAGCCGTCGATCTCGACATCGGTTCGGTAGCCGTCCGCACCGATGCGGGCGGTGACCCAGCCGGCGTCGGCAGTTGGCTCTCCCTGGGCAACGGTCATGCGGCGTCGGGGCGGAGGGGTGGGTGAGCTCGCGGGACGCCGCGAATGTATCGCAGCGGTGGGGTCAGAGTCGAATTT
>DASUGD010000391.1:0-3892 GCA_036274195.1 Gemmatimonadaceae bacterium
GACTCTGACCCCAAACCGGCCTACGACCCCGCGCTTGCCGCCGCGGCTGCCTGACGCTGGTACTCGGCCGCAGCGCCTGGCAGCGCGCTGCTGCTCATCTCGTCGCTGTCGCCGAGGATGCTCGAGATGCCGTAGCCGAACCCTTTGAGTGGGTTGTGCCAGAGAACTGCTCCACTCTTCGGGTCGAGCGCCCACAGCTCGCCACCCACGCCGGCGTAGAGGATGTCGCCATCGCGGTGGAGCGTGACGAACGAGCTCGAGCGACCTACCCCACCCTTCAAGGGAGTACGCCAGACCTCCGCGCCGGTCCGCCGGTCCAGAGCGGCGACCATGGCCTTGAGGCCGATGTACACGATGCCTGTGCGTGGGCGTGCCATGAAAATGCTCCGTGACTCGTGGGTGATGAGGTGGCGGGTTCCGGCGGGCTCCCGGTGCTCCCGCGCCCCCGGCTCGCCGAATAAGTTCGCACAGTTGCTTCATCACCGCAGCGCGACACGAGGGTCGCGCTCCGAGAAACTCGAGCTGTCTGCAGCGTGGTACCCAGCCTGACGAGCCGCTTCGAACGTTCCCGCCTCGCGTCAGCGCTCACCGCGGTGACTGCGGCGATCGCATTTCTCGCCGCGGCGCCAGTGTCGCGCGCCAGCGCGCAACGCGTGCTCACCGTGGTCGCGCACGACACCTCGCTCGAGTCGTCGCCGACGGTGCCGGCGGGCATAACGACGGTCCGCCTTGCGCTCAAGGGAAAGTCGAAACGCGAGCTGGTCGTTCATCGCGTGCCAGCCGGAACGACACCCGAGGAGTCGGCCCGCGCAGCCGCCGGGCGGCCGGAGCGATGGTTTCACGACTGGAGCTTCGGTGGTCCATCGACGCCACGCGACTCGACGTCGGACGCGTCCGCCACGCTCGATCTCCGGCCGGGTCGATATGTGCTCGTGGCCTACGAGGTCGACCCCAGTGGGAGACCGCGAGGAGACAGGTTCATCTGGCGAGAGGTGGCCGTGATCGCGGGGTCCGTGCTGATTCCCGCGCGCTTCCCGGTGCCGGACCTGACGATGCGCATCAAGAGTGGACAGATCGATGTGTCAGGCGTGGTGCGGACCGGCCAGCGCGTCGTGCAGGTGGAAAATGCGGGTGGAGTGCCGCATGATGCGCTCATCGGCCGGCTCAAGCCCGGGAAGACGCTGGATGACGTGCGGCGGTGGGACCGCGATCGGACGGACCCGGCGCCATTCGTCTACGTCGGCGGGCTGACGCCCATGTCGAGTGGGTTCACGGCGCAGACCAGGCTTGTTCTGCAGACGGGCATGCACGTCGTGCTCTGCACGATGCGCCACGCGGGGCAGCGCGAGCGCGATTATCAGCGTGGTATGCTCGCTTCGTTCAAGGTGAACTAGGTGAACTGGCGGAGGTGATCGATGCGCGACGACAAGACGCTCGAGCCAGAGTTCACGCCCTCTCGGCGCGACGTGCTCCGAATTGGGCTGGGCACTGCATTGTTTGCGACCTTGCCCGTTCCCGTGCGGCGGATTGCACATCTGCACGGCGCTGGGGAACCGGACCTTCGATACTTCGACGCCGCCATGGCCGCGGCCCGTTGGCTTCGGGCCACCGCGATCGAGACGCCGACTGGTGCGAGCTGGCCGGCCGTCCCGCCGGACACCAAGAGCGTTCAGCATGATCTCTATACGGGATTTCCCGGCGTCATCCTGTTCTTCATCGAGCTTCATCGGGCCACCGGTGAGCGAGCCTGGCTGGACCTCGCGACAAAGGGGGCCGATGAGCTGGCGGCGTCGCTTCCGGAATCGCAGGCGGGCGACGAAGGGGCCGGTCTGTACAGCGGGCTGGCGGGAATTGCGTTCACGCTGGAGGAAGCCGACCGGGCACGCGGTGAGTCGCGCTACCGTGCTGCGATCCGGAAAGCGTTAGGCGACATCGTGGCCGGCGCCCGGGACGCTGGCGCGGGCGTCGAATGGAACGACTCGACGGACATCATCAGCGGCAGTGCAGGGACGGGGCTGTATCTGCTGCGTGCCTCGGCGACACTGCAGGACTCGAAGGCTCGTGACGTTGCCATCCGTGCCGGTCGGCGGCTCGTGGAGCGCGAGTTCCGGTCTGGCGACAGGTCCTTCTGGATGGCGTCGTCCAGCTTTCCGCGGAACATGCCGAACTTTTCCCACGGGACCGCGGGGGTCGCGTATTTCCTGGCGACGCTCGCGTCGGAGACGCGCGACCGGTCCTTCGCCGATGCGGCGATACGGGGCGCGAAGTATCTGCAGTCGATCGCGACACCAACCGATGGCGATGGCCGTCGCATCTTCCATAACGATCCGGATGGGCACGACCTGTTCTACCTGAGCTGGTGTCACGGGCCGGCGGGGACGGCGAGACTCTTCCATCGGCTTGGCACCATGACGGGCGATCGGTCGTGGTCGGCGTACGTGCCCCGGCTCGCCCAGGGCATCGTTGGCAGTGGCGTTCCGCAGCGGAGCCCGGGCTTCTGGAACAACATCAGCCAGTGCTGTGGCAACTGTGGGGTGTCCGACTTCTTCGTTTCCCTGCATGGCGTGACGGGAGACCCGTCGTACCTCGCGTTTGCTCGGCGAGTGGCCGACGACACGCTGGACCGCGCCACGCCCGAAGGCGACGGCTCCAAGTGGATTCAGGCCGAGAACCGCGTGAGTCCGGGCGTGGTGCTCGCGCAGACGGGGCTCATGCAGGGCGCCGCGGGGGTCGGGCTGTCGATGCTTCGCCTCGACGGTGCGCTGCGCGGTCGCAAGCCGACCATCGTCCTCCCGGACTCTCCGTTCTGATCGTCGGGAATCGGTAACAGCAGGGAACTGGGAACTGGGAACCGGAAATTCCGAGCCGATGGCTGCGCGTTAGGCGTGAAGGCTGGAAAGCGACGACGGCAGCGTTGGTGATGCGAGGAGCTCGGCAAAGACGTCCCAACGGCGGTCTGCGTCGGGTCCCGCCATGCGCTCGACGTACGCGCGAACGAGGTCCTGGCCGAGGTTGTAGTTGATCACGTAGCTGCGGTACTTGTCGAAGAACCTGATGCGCTGGCGGGCCGCGGTCGGAGCCATGAGCGCGTAGCGCTCGAGCCACTCGGCCGCGGCTGTGGCGTCGATCTGGCCGTCGAGGTATCGGCGTGCCGCCTCGTTCCCGGCGTACGAGAGCTCGCGCACGAGCGTTTGTATGGCGTAGTACTCGTCCACGCTCGATGGGGGCAGTCCGGCGAGCGGAAACAGCACGTCACGCTCGAACGCGTTGCGCTCGGCACCCGGCAACGCCAGCTCGATGCCGTAGTTCGCGGTCCCCTCGGCGATGAGCGATTGCGGGCTGAAGAGCGGGTACACCGTGAACTCGAGCCATCCGCGCTCGCGCACGAGTGTTCGCTCGAGCAGCGCGTTGTAGACGTGATGGCCTGGATACCCTTCGTGACACGCGAGGTCGATGGCGCGATCGATGTAGATCGGCAGGCTCGTGTTGACCTGGATGACGCTCCGATAGCCTCCCTGGTACCAGTTGTATCCGCTCCACGGCTTGTCCGTGACGTACTCGACAACGAAGCTCTCGTTAGGTGGAAGCGGTATGTGGAGTGCGGTGCGTTCCCGCCCGGCGGCGATCGCGGCCTGGAAGACGGCGTCGACTCTCGCCGGCGGAATCACGAACTGGTTGCGATAGCCGACATACCGCTCGGGGACCGGCCCGCGACCGGGGAGCGCACCATCGAGCCGTGAAACGATGTACTGAAAGTGCTGCTCGGTGTGGACGGGCGGCGTGACGTCGTACAGCGCTCGCGCCTCCTCGTCGAACGAGAAGCTCGTGCCGCGGAGCATCTGCACGCGCGCAACGAGCGCCCGGAGCTGGCCGAGGAAGTACGCTTTCCGGC
>DASUGD010000392.1:0-4294 GCA_036274195.1 Gemmatimonadaceae bacterium
AAATTCGACGCTGACCCCTTACGGAGCGTTGTGTTGCTGGCCACGCTCGTCGCGGCAACCGCCCTCCAGGGCCAAGCCCCGAGTGTCGAGAAGGTCGAGCCGCCGAACTGGTGGGCGGGGCATTCGATCAACCCCGTGCGCGTGCTCGTGCGCGGGAAGAACCTCACCGGAGCCCGCGTCACCTGTGGCCGCCTAACGTGCGCGGCCCGGAAGGTCAACGCGGCGGGCACGTACGCGTTCGTCGACGTCACCATTCCCGCGGGCACGGCACCGGGGTCGTACCCGTTGACACTGCGCACGGCGACCGGGAGCGTCGCTGCGCCGTTCAGTGTGTCCCCTGCACTGCCGCGCAGCGGCCGCTTTCAGGGATTCGGGCCGCAGGATGTGGTCTACCTGATCATGCCGGACCGGTTCGCGAACGGCGACACCACGAACGACCATCCCGCGAAATCTCCGGGGCTCATCGACCGGTCGAAGGGCCGGTACTACCACGGCGGCGACCTGGCCGGCGTTCGCCAGCGCCTGCCGTACCTCAAGTCGTTAGGCATCACCGCGATCTGGCTCAACCCCGTCTACGACAACAACGACAGGCTCAACGAGAAGGAGACGTACGACGGCCAGGCGATCACGGACTACCACGGCTACGGCGCCGTGGACTTCTACGCCGTCGACGAGCACCTCGGTACACTGGCAGAGCTGAAGCAACTCGTGGACGACGCGCACCGGACGGGGATCAAGGTCATCCTCGACATGGTCGCCAACCACACCGGCCCGTATCACCCCTGGGTCAGCGACTCGCCGACGCCCACCTGGTTCCACGGCACCGCCGCAAAACACCTCGCGAACACGTGGCAGGTGTGGACGCTCGCCGACCCGTATTCCACGCCAGCCATGCGCGAAGCGACGCTGGACGGCTGGTTCATCGACATTCTCCCCGACCTGAACCAGAGCGACCCCGAGGTCGCTCGCTACATCAACCAGAACACGCTGTGGTGGGCGGGCGTGAGCGGCATCGACGGCATCCGGCAGGACACGTGGCCGTACGTGCCGCGCACGTTCTGGCGCGACTGGATGACCGCGATCAAGCGCGAGTATCCGTCGATGACGGTCGTGGGCGAAGTCTTCGACGGCGACCCATCGCTCGTCGCGTTCTTCCAGGGCGGACGCCGAGGCTGGGATGGGATCGACACGCGCGTGGATGCGCTGTTCGATTTCCCGCTGCTCTTCCCGCTGCGTCGAGCGTTCGCGGAAGGCAAGTCGCTTCGCGAGGTCGCCCAGATGCTGTCACGCGACCATCTCTACCCGAACGCGTCGTCGCTCATGACCTTCCTGGGCAATCACGATGTCGGTCGCTTCATGAACGAGCCCGGCGCGACGACCGACGGGTTGAAGCTCGCCTACACGTTCCTGCTGACGGTCCGCGGCACGCCGCTCCTCTATTACGGCGATGAGATCGCGATGCCCGGCGGCGGCGATCCGGACAACCGACGCGACTTTCCGGGCGGCTGGCCGAGCGACTCGAGCAACGCATTCGAGGCGAGCGGACGTACCGCTCGGCAGCAGGCGGTGTGGTCGCACGTCCAGCGACTGCTGAAACTCCGCGCGGAGCGGCGCGATCTCCGCACCGGGCGGATGGAGCACCTTCAGGCCGGCGAACAGTCGTTCGTGTATCGACGCGGGCGGACGGTGGTCGCGCTCAACAACGACACCGCCGCTGCGACGATCCGGCTTCCGCTCCCGAGCCTTCCGAGCGATGCGTTAGGCGTGTGTGCACGCCCCACGATTGCAGCGGGGATGGTCACGATCGTGATCCCGCCGCGATCGGGGTGCATCTTCTGAGCTGCGGACCGGCGCGGCCCCGCAGCTCAGAGGACGCCTGCGGTCAGCTGCCCGTGCTCAGCGTCCTGATGAGCAGGCCGATGAACATCGCGAGCGCGATCACGATGAGTACCCAGCCCCAGAGGGGCGTTCGGTCGTAGCCCTGATTGTCTGCCACGGGTCGTTCTGCGTTGGGGTGCGAAGGAGGCCTATAACTGGCTCGTGCAATGCGCGCACCGCGTGGCCGCGACATCGATGGTCATCTTGCAGAAGGGGCAGGATTTCGTCGCCGGCGCCGTGGCCGGGGCCGGGCGAATGAACGCCTTGCTGATCCGCCAGGCGACGAAGCCGATGATGAGGAAGTTCAGCAGCGCGCTGCCGAAGTCACCGATCTTGAACGGGATCGGGCCCGGCGTGACGGCGGATTGCCACGTTTTCGGGTCGGGCGTCGCGACCGCGACGATCGGCATGATGAAGTCATCGACGACGGCTGTGACCAGCTTGTTGAGTGCCGCACCCACCACCACCGCTATTGCCAGTGCCAGGACGTTTTCCTTGAGCAGAAACGCCTTGAATTCGTTCCACATCGACATGGCGTGCCTCGTGAAGTAGGAAGGGTCGACCTCGGCCCAGTGCCGAAGGCGATCGGGTGCCGTCGCCCGAGAAGTTGCGTCCGCCAGCTTGCCGCGCCAGTCCCCGATAAACCCCCGGCGCCGCTGAGGCGGGCACAACTGTTGCCTTCGTGACTACCCCACGATAACCACACGAGGCTCCCCTCGGATGTCAGCACGCGCTGCCGATCATCGCTCGGTTCTCGACCCGGATGTCGACGAACAGGCGCAGGCCACGCCTGTCGAGCCTGGCGCGCCCACTCCCGATATCTCGAAGACGGCGTCGGCGATTCGGACCGTCCGCGCCCGTTCGATCGGCGTCACCATCCTGTCCATTCTCGCCCTGCTGTATACGCTGTTCTTCGCACGCGACTTCCTGATGCCGGTCGTGATAGCGCTGCTGCTCGACCTGCTCTTCAGCCCCGTGGTGCGCGCGCTGACGCGGATCGGGATCGGCGCACCGTTAGGCGCGGCAATCGTCGTCGTCGGACTGCTCGCGCTCGTCAGCTTCGGCGTCTACGAGCTGTCCACCCCGGTGCAGCGGTGGGTGGCCGAGGCGCCGGCGACGCTGGCGAAGGCCGAGGCGAGGATGAAGAAGCTCACGAAGCCGCTCGAGCGTGTGCGGCGTACGGCGGAACAGGTGGAGACCGCCACGAGCACGGCCGTGCCGCCGAAAACGACCGAGGTGGTGGTGCGCGGCCCCAGTATCGTCGCGCGCGTGTTCGGCACGACGCAGCGCTTCGTGGCCGGCTCGCTTCAGGTCATCATCCTGCTGTACTTCCTGCTCGCGGCGGGAGACCTGTTTCTGCAGAAGCTCGTGAAGGTGCTGCCGCAACTCGGCGACAAGCGGAGGGCGGTGCAGATCGCGAGGAAGGCCGAATCGTCGATCTCGACCTACCTCGTCACCGCGCTGGCGGTGAACGTGGGCGAAGGCATCGTGGTGGCGCTGGTGCTGTCTCTCCTGGGGATGCCGAACCCGGCGCTGTGGGGCGCAGTCGTTGCCCTGCTGGAGTTCGTTCCGTATCTCGGCGCCGTGACGATCATCGTGGTGCTCGGCGTGGCGGCGCTCACGACGTTCGACGCGGTGGCGCACGCCCTGCTCATCCCGGCGGCGTTCCTGGCGATCAACCTGCTGCAGGCGAATCTCGTGAGCCCGTTGCTCTACAGCCGGCGCCTAACGCTGAATCCCGTCGCGCTCTTTGTCGGTCTGGCGTTCTGGTGGTGGATCTGGGGGATTCCCGGCGCGTTCATCGCTGTGCCGCTCATGGCCACGTTCAAGATCTTCTGCGATCACATCGAGTCGCTCGCCCCGATCGGCGAGTTCCTGGGCCAGCGCGACGAGGAGGAGCGTCGCGAAACGCTGCGCGCGGGCTAGGCATCGCTTCTGGCTGGCCGCTTGCTGCTTGCTGCTCGCTGCTTTACGGCTTTACGGTCGGCATCGCGGTCTGGTCGGCGGGGCGTCGGGTTCGTCGGCGGAACGCGCTCGCAGTCGGCGCCGCCGGACCGGTGTAGCGGTCTGCCGTACGGCTCCGCCAGGTCCGGCGATCGCTGCGACGCCGCGCGACGCCTCCTCACCCCGACGCCCCGCCTCCGGCCACACTCCCGCTGACCGTCAGGAGCCAGCAGCACGGGCGCGCAGCGCCCGCCGAGCGCGTGCGCCCCGCCGGCTTGTTAGGCGCGCCCGGGCGGCGCTTCGCGCCGCGAGGGCCGTGCCGGGATCCGTGCGCCGTGACGAGCACTCTCTGGGTCGAGCCGGGTGCCGTCGGGCGCGGGCGCTCGGCGCAGGCGGCGTCGAGCGAGCAGTGAGAGACAACGGGGCACCGGAGCTCTCCACGAGCGGAGCCCAGTGCCCGTTGGCTCGAACG
>DASUGD010000393.1:0-53075 GCA_036274195.1 Gemmatimonadaceae bacterium
TATTTCATCGTTTGAACGCACCACGTGGTGCGTTCAAACGATGAAATAAGACTCTGACCCCATTCGGGGCGGATTGTCGCGCCGCCCTGAAACTCGAGCGCGCTCGCGCCGCGTGGGCTCGGGCCGCATCTTTGGGACGACATCGAACCCCAAGCGGAGCGCTCATGTCCGTTTCCCGTCGTGATTTCCTGGCCGCCGGCGCGACGGCGGCCGCCGGCGTCGCATTCGGCAACTCATTGCTTGGCGAGTCGCCGAGCATCACGCCTGGCGCATCCGGCATCGCGGGTTCGGCCGGCGCAGCCGCCCGTCCCGTTGTCATCGCATCCGACAACGGTATCCGCGGCGTGAAGAAAGCATACGACATGATCGTTGCCGGTGCCGACACGCTCGACGCCATCATCGCCGGCGTGAACATTCAGGAGCTCGACCCCGACGACATGTCCGTGGGGCTCGGCGGGCTACCTAACGAGGACGGCGTCGTGCAGCTCGACGCCAGCTGCATGCACGGCCCCACCAAGCGAGCGGGCGCCGTCGGGTGTCTCGAGGACATCGCCACGCCGTCGCTCGTGGCGAAGGCGGTGATGGACTACACCGACCACATCATGCTCGTCGGCCGCGACGCCAAGCGCTTCGCGCTCGAGATGGGCTTCAAGGAGCAGAATCTGCTGACCGAGAAGTCGCGGCTGGAGTGGATCAAGTGGAAGTCGCGTCTCAACAGGAACGACATGTGGCTCGAGCCCGCGGATACGACCGCCTTGCCGTCGCAACCGTCCACGCGCCCGAACTCGGCGCCGCGTCGCAACCCGTCGCGCGGCGAGGACAGGGGCGCGGACGGGGGCGGGGGCGGGGGCGGGGGCGGAGAGAAAGTCACGTATGACGAGTACGGCGTGGCCCACACGTGGGGGACCATCAACATGAACGCCGTCGACGCCAACGGCGACCTGAGCTCCGTGACGACCACGAGCGGCATCGCGTGGAAGGTCCCGGGCCGCGTTGGCGACTCGCCGATCATCGGGGCAGGGCAGTACTGCGACAACACGGTTGGCGCGGCCGGGTCGACCGGCCGGGGCGAATCGAACATCATGGTGTGCGGGGCCTTTCTCGCCGTGGAGCTCATGCGGCAGGGGCTGTCGCCGGAACAGGCGATCATGAAGGTCATGGAGCGGGTGCTCGCGATGACGGAGAAGCGGCTCCTGAACGATCGAGGGAGGCCGTACTTCGACTTGCAGTTCTATGCGTTGGCGAAGGACGGCCGATTCGCCGCGGCGACGGCCTATGAGGGCTCGCAGTTCGCAGTGTGCGATGCGCAGGGGCCGCGACACGTCGACTGCGCCTATCTCTTCAAGGAGAGCGAAAGGCCGAAGCGCGCGTAGCGTGTCGGGAATTGGGAATCGGGAATCGGGAATCGGGAATCGCGGGAACGGGGAACGGGGAAAGGGGAACGGGGAACGGGGAACCGAGAATCGTCGCAGAGCGTATTGGGTTGCACATTCTTCGGCGCCGAGCGGGATGCAGGGGCGCGCCAGCATCACGGCGTGGACATCTTCGCGCCACGCGGCACGCCGGTGCTCGCCGCCACGCGAGGGGTTGTGCGGTCCATCGCGCCTAACAACCTCGGCGGCAACGTCGTCTGGCTGTCGGATTCCGATCGCGGCCAGACGCTGTACTACGCGCACCTCGACCGCCACAAAATGTCACGGCCGGCCAACACGTCGAGATCGGTGACACCCTCGGATTCGTCGGCAACACGGGCAACGCGCGAACCACACCGCCGCATCTCCACTTCGGCGTCTATCGGCGGGGCGAGGGACCCCTCGATCCCTACCCGTTCATCTACCGCTCCGCCGCCGTCCCGGCGAAGATCACCGCCGACACGTCCGAGCTTGGCCAGCTCGCGCGCTCCCGACGGAAGGCCACGGTGCTCGCGTCTCTCGATTCGCGCTCGGCGACCCTGACCACCGTACCGGCGGCGACGCCGCTTCAGATCGATGGCTGCCGCGGGTAGCTGGTTCCGCGTCCGCCTGCCATATGGCACGGCGGGGTTCATCGCCTCGCGCGTCGTCGAGTCGACGCGGCGTGCGGTCGGTCGCACGGACGTCGCCACGGGCACACCGTTGCGCGACCGCCCCGCGGCGAACGCGGCCATCATTGCGACGGCGCCGGGCGGGGCGCTGACGGTGATCGGCGAGTTCGCGGACTATGCGCTCGTAGAGACCGCCGGTGGGCTGACGGCCTGGGTTGCCGTCAGGCCGGCTGAAATGACGGGGCCGGGCTCACCGCGTTAGGCGACGCGTCGCCTGATGGCGCTGGCGGGACCGTGAGCTCGCTCGTGGATGTGTCGAGCCTGAAGCCGCCCACCAGGCCCGACATGTGCGCGGCCGCCTCGGATAGTGTCGCGGCGGCGGCGGCGATCTGCTCGCTGCTCGCGCTCTGCTCCTGGCTCGAGGCCGCGACTTCCTCCATGGCCGACGCGTACGACTCGGTGGCCTTGGCCACGTCATCGAGCCGCGCGGTGACGTCAGCGACGAGCTCGCGCGACGTGCTCGCCGCCTGCTCGATCGACGCCGTCCAGGCTTCGGAGCCGCGCATCGCGTCCTCGACCTGGGCGAACAGATGCATGCCGAGCTGGGTCGTCTCGAGGACGCCGAGCACGGTCTCCATGGTCCGTGCGCTCAGCGCGCGAGACTCCTGCACTTTCGTCAGCACGCCGCGCACGAGCGCCTCGGTTCGCTGTGCGGCATCCGCGGAGTTCGCGGCGAGACGGCGAACTTCGCTGGCGACGACCGCGAAGCCCTGGCCGTGCTCACCCGCTCGCGCCGCCTCCATGGCGGCGTTGAGCGCGAGCAGCTTCGACTGCTTGGCCATCTTCTGCACCAGCGTCACGAATGCACCGAACTCCTCGGACGCGTCGGCGAGGGCCTTCACGGCGTCCGCACTCGCGCGCGCGTCGCTCGCCAGCTGTTGCAGCGCGCTGGCGCTGGCGTCGAACCGTGTGCGATTCTCCTTCGCGAGCACGGCCAGCGCCGCGTTGCGCTCGACACCATCGTGCGCGCCTGACGCGAGCTGGTCGGCGATGGACTGGAGCCGCGACGCGTCGCTGGCCATGCGCTGAATCGCATCGGCCATCTCGGTCGACTGGCGGCTCAACTCACCCGACGTGACCGCCATCTCCTCGGCTGCCGCAGCCATGTTCTCGCTGCCGCTCGTGATCTCTGCGGCGCGCGCCGTCGTCTCGCGTGCGGCGTCGCGCAACGTCGATACGACGCGTCGGAGATCGTGCACCATACCGGCGGTCGCGCGACTCAACCGCCCGACTTCGTCGTTGGCGCCGGATGGGGTCACCGGCGTGGAGAGATCTCCCGATGCGACCGCTTCGGCGACCCCCGCCAACTCGGTGACCGGCACGCTCAAACGCCGATCGAGGAAGCGACTCATCGCCCACAGCGTCAATACGACGAACGAGAGCACGGCGATGAGCGTGGCCGCGATCATCGGGCGTGCATCGCGCAAGGGTTCCAGCACGCTTCGTTCGTCCATCGAAGCCACGATGCGCCACGATCCGTCGTTCGCCGCGGCGACCATCCCACGGCGCGTGGTGTCGGCCGCCGTGAATTGCACGATCGTGTCGCCAGCGGCGCCGGGAAGCTGGTCTGCACCGGGCAGCGCCTTCATGCGGGCGCCGTTCCGTGATGAGCTCGCGATCAGCCGTCCACGACCATCCAGGATGTCGAGGCGTGTCTCGCTGTTGGTAGCCCGGCCGAGCGCTGCATCGAGCGTCGGGATGGCAAACGCGATCTTGATGACGCCTTCCGGCCGGTCGTGACCTGGCTCACGGATGGCCGCGGCCATCGAAACGACCGTCTGGCGGGCGGACTCGTCGAACTCCGCCTCGGCGGAGGTCAGTCCCTTGCGCACGGCATCGCGCCACCACGCCTCGTCGCTCTGGACGAAGTCCGACGTCATCTCGGTTGCGACCGCGGTGAAGCCGTTGACGTCGGTGACGAACATTTCGGCGATGCCAAGGGGCGCGAGCTGGCTCTGGAGGTAGCGGGCCGCGGTCTCGCTCACGGCAAGATTTCGCGTTGACGCCATCTGCCGTTCGAGGGCTTCCACTGGTTGCCCGACGAGGCGCATCTGCGCGGCCCGCTGAGCGCCCGCGCGCGCGGCGTCCACGACGGTGGGGGAAGCGCCGATGAGCTCGACCTGCCGCGCCCGCTCGAGCAGAGCCTGCTCGGTTACGAGCTCGCCGCGGCGAGCGACGTCGCGGAGTCTCGTGTCGGCACGGTCCGACAGGAAGTCCGCGGCGGTCCGCACGGCGACGAGCACCGCAATCGCGACGATCGCGACCGCGATGGCCGCGGCACCGATGACCATTCCGCGTCGAAGCGAATTGGAGTGGCCGGACGGTGCCGGGGCGCCGGACGGCGGACGTCGGGGCCGAAGACCCGGCGTTCCCGGAACCGCGTGCGTCGAAGTGATGGAGGAGAGCGTCATGGCGGCCAGGGTCAGTCCGGCTTGTTCAGCCTTCGACCAGCGCTAAATTCCTACAGGTCAAACCCTTCCGAATTCGGGCGCGCTCGAGACTCCCCGGCGCTGCGCCCGCGAGCCCAGACATGACTGTACCGAATCCGCACGAGCCCACGCCTGTGAGCGCTCCCGTCGCTTACGACCCGAGCACCGTCGAAGCCAAGTGGCAGCGCCGGTGGCGCGAGCGCGGCACCAATCACACCGACCTCGCGGGCGGGGACCGGCCGTTCTACGCCCTCATGATGTTTCCGTACCCGTCGGCGGAGGGGTTGCACGTCGGCAACCTCTTCGCGTTCACGGGCAACGACATCTTTGGACGATTTCAGCGGCTACAGGGGCACACCGTATTCGAGCCGCTCGGCTACGACGCGTTCGGCATCCACTCGGAGAACTACGCGCTTCGGATTGGCGAGCATCCGATGCGGCTCATCCCGAGGAACATCGCGAACTTCCGGCGGCAGCTCGAGCGCGGCGGCCTGATGGTCGACTGGCGGTACTCGGTCGACACGACGGACCCGCGCTACTACAAGTGGACGCAGTGGGTCTTCCTCAAGCTGTACGAGCGGGGGCTGGCCTATAAGAAGAAGGCCGCCGTCAATTGGTGTCCCAATGACAAGACCGTGCTCGCGAACGAGCAGGTCATCAACGGCGCGTGCGAGCGCTGCGGCGCGATCGTCGAGCAGCGCTTCCTGGAGCAGTGGTTCTTCCGCATCAGCGAGTATGCGGAGCGACTGCTGAACAACCTGGACCGCATCGACTGGTCGGAGACGACGAAGACCGCGCAGCGGAACTGGATTGGGCGCAGCGACGGTGCCGAGATCGAGTTTGCTGTGATGGGAACGGGGAACCGGGAACCGGGAACAGAGGCTCGTCGGAGCTCCGGTTCCCAGTTCCCAGTTCCCGGTTCCCCTTCTATCAGGGTCTTCACCACCCGCCCCGACACGATCTTCGGCGCGACCTACATGGTCCTCGCGCCCGAGCATCCGCTCGTCGAGCGCCTAACGACCGACGAGCAGCGAGCGGACGTCGAGGCGTACCGCGAGCGCACGAAACGCCAGGACCTGGTGTCGCGGAAAGTGAACAAGGAGAAGACCGGCGTCTTCACGGGCAGCCACGCCATCAACCCGGCGACCGGCGCGCCGATTCCGATCTGGATCGCCGACTACGTGCTCATGGAGTACGGTACCGGCGCGATCATGGCCGTGCCGGGGCACGACGAGCGCGACTTCGAGTTCGCGAACGTGTTCTCGCTTCCCATCGTCCGTGTCGTCGCCGACACCGACGACAACGAGCAGACCCCGCTCGACGCGCCGTTCATCGACAACACGTCGGGCCGTCTCGTGAACTCCGGCCAGTTCGATGGCATGCCGGTGCCCGAGGCCAAGCGCGCCATCACCGAATGGCTGGCGTCGCGCGGTGCCGGGCAGGCCGTCGTGAACTACCGGCTGCACGACTGGTGCATCTCGCGGCAGCGCTACTGGGGTCCGCCGATCCCGATGATCTACTGCGATGCCTGCGGTCCGCAGCCCGTTCCGGAGAAGGACCTGCCGGTCACGCTGCCCGACATCGAGGATTTCAGGCCCGACGACTCGGGCGTCTCGCCACTGGCGCGCCACGAGGCGTGGTACATCGTCCCGTGTCCGCGATGCGGCGGGAAGGGGCGCCGCGAGACCGACGTGTCGGATACGTTCCTCGACAGCGGGTGGTACTTCCTGCGCTACCCGAGCGCCGACCGCGACGACGTGCCCTTCGATCCGGAACTGACGAGAAAGTGGCTGCCCGTCAACTCGTACATCGGCGGCAACGAGCACGCCGTGTTGCACCTCATGTACTCGCGGTTCATCACGATGGTGCTGCACGACATGGGCATCCTGGACTTCGAGGAGCCGTTCACGCGCTTCCGCGCGCACGGCCACATCACGCGCAACGGCGCGAAGATGTCGAAGACGAAGGGCAACATCGTGAACCCCGACCAGTACTACGAGGAGTGGGGCGCGGACACGTTCCGCACCTATCTCATGTTCCTGGGGCCGTACGAGGAGGGCGGGGATTTCCGCGATCAGTCGATCTCGGGCGTTAGGCGGTTCCTCGATCGGCTGTGGGCGTCCGTCGCGGAGTCGACGACCGAAGGATCTCCTGACGTCGACGTCTTGCGAAAGCTGCATCAGACGATCCAGAAGGTCACCGACGACATCCCGCGCCTCGCGTATAACACGGCCATCGCGGCCATGATGACGTACGTCAACGTCGTCCGTCAGGGCGAGCGTACGCCGCACCGCGAGGAGCTCGAGCCGCTCGTGCAGCTCGTGTCACCGTTCGCGCCTCACCTGGCGGAGGAGCTGTGGGAGCAGCTCGGTCACCGGGAAAGCGTGTTCGACTCGGGCTGGCCGAAGTACGATCCGGAGCTCGCGCGCGAGCAGCTCATCGATCTCGCCGTGCAGGTGCAGGGCAAGATGCGCGGAACGATTCGCGTGCGGCCGGACGTGACGCAGGAGGAAGCGCTGAAGACCGCCCGGGAGACTCCGTCGATCGCTCGGTTCGTGACCGGCGAGCCGAAAAAGGTGATCTTCGTGAAGGGCCGACTGCTGAACATCGTGGTGTGACGCGGCGGCGATTGGCGTCGGCCGGCGCCGCCGCGCTCCTCGCGGCCCTGACGAGCCGCGCGCTGCCGCAGGCGCCGGCGGTGTCGCGAGCATCCACTGCTTCCCTCGTCGTGCTCGGCACCGGAACACCTAACGCGGACCCGGATCGTTCCGGGCCCGCGCTGGCGGTGATCGTGAACGGGACGGCGTACCTGGTTGATGCGGGCCCGGGCATCGTTCGTCGCGCGGCGGCGGCCCAGCGCCAGGGCGTCGAGGCGCTCGCACCCAAGCTGCTCGACAAGGTCTTCATCACGCACCTGCACAGCGACCACACGGTCGGGCTGCCGGATCTCATCCTCACGCCGTGGGTGCTCGAGCGCGAGAAGCCGCTCACCGTCTACGGGCCGCCGGGTGTGAAGGCGATGACCGACCATCTCGAGGCTGCGTACGCCGAGGACATTCACGTGCGCGTGGATGGCGCGGAGCCGGCGAACGAGACGGGCTACAAGGTGATCGCGCACGAGGTCGATACCGGCGTCGTCTACCGCGACTCGAACATCGTGGTGCGCGCGTTCGCCGTGGCGCATGGCGACTGGAAGGTCGCGTACGGGTATCGGTTCGACGGAGGCGGGCGCTCGATCGTCGTGTCGGGTGACACTCATCCCAGTGACGCGGTCGTTCGCGCGTGCAACGGCTGCGACCTGCTCGTGCACGAGGTCTACTCGGCCGAGCGGTTCGTTAGGCGCCCGCCCGAGTGGCAGCGGTATCACCGGGCGGCCCACACGTCGACGACGGAGCTTGCCGCACTCGCCGCGCGCGCGCACCCGAAGCTGCTGGTGCTGTATCACCAGCTCTTCTGGGGGACGGACGACGAGGGCCTGCTGCGCGAGATCCGCGCGGCGGGCTATACCGGGCCTGTCATCTCGGCGAAGGATCTCGGAGTGTACTGAGGGATGGGGGATGAGGGATGCGGGATGAGGGAAAAGCGAGAACCCTCGGGATGCCCCTCTCACTGCGAGATGCATCCCGAGGATGTCCGCCTTTAACCCTCATCCCGCATCCCCCATCCCCCATCCCTCATCCCTATTTTTCCGCCAGCTTCCTCGTCGCGCGACGACGCAGATCCTCATCCGGGTCGTCCTTCGCAATGGCGCGAAGCTTGTCGTGTGCTGCGCGATCGCCACGCTCCGCGAGAATGTTCACGAGCCGATCGCGAACATCGCGGTCCGTGACCGAATCGTAGATCGCGACGAGATCCGCCGTCGGGACGCCGGACTCCGCCAGCGACCGGACCGCTCGCTCGCGCAGTGAAGAGCTCTCCTTCGGATCACGGATGATTCCTTTCAGCCACGCCGTCGTCTCCGACCCGCCGGCTTCTGCCATCGAACGGATCACGCGTTCACGAAGGCTCTCGTCGTCGAGCTTCGGATACACCGAGCGGAGGTAGGCGTCGTCGCCCTGTTCGGCGAGCGACCGGATCGCACGCTCTCGAAGTGACGCCGGCTCGGTGCTCCGCTCCACGATTTCCCGCAGCCATTTTCGGCTCTCGGAGTCGCCAATCTCGGCCAGCGCGCGAATTACTCGCTCACGAAGCGACGGGTCGTCCAGCTTCTCGTACAGCTCGCGCAGGCTTCTCGAGTCGCTGCTCTCGCCGAGCACGCGGACGGCCCGCTCGCGAATGTCCGTGCGCTCGTTGCGGTTGAGCGCGATCGCGCGGACCCAGTCGAGGTCGGCCTTCGAGCCATTCTCACCAACGACCCTAACGACTCGCTCGCGCAGTGTCGCCTCGTCGAGCCGCGGGTACAGCGAGCGCAGGTAGGCGACGTCACCGTCGTACTCTCCGATCACTCGAATCGCGCGCTCCCGCACGTCCACCTGATCCTGCCGGTCCTCGGCGATCGTGCGCGCGACGCGCATCGCGTCGCGATCGCCTTCGCGCGCGCCCACGCGGCCGACCCACTTGAGCGCGCTCTCTCGCACCGATGCTGCGAGGGACTTGTTGCGCGCGATGTCTGCGAGGCGCCCCGCGATGCGAACGCTGTCGGCGATGCTCGCGGCAAGAATCGCCGTGCGCGCGACGTCTTCCCGACCGGCTGTGGCGAGGTCCAGGAGATAGCGAGCCACGTCGCTCACCGGGACGGTGCCCAGCTCCGTCCCGGCGCGTTCCGTCGCGCGGCTCGCAGGGCCGACGAACGGTTGCACATCGACCACGCGGTGGTCGCGCACGACGAGCAGGAGTCGCACGGGCCCACGCGTGCAGCGGCTCTCGAAGTCGGACATGGACGACGTCGTCGAGAAGTTGCCCTCGGAGAACCAGACGTCGTAACCGCGCCCGGCAGTCGACGCGTCGGCGATGAAACTCTTGCCATCACCGCAGATTCCGTCGCGCGCCGCGTAGGTCATCTTCACGAGCCCGTCGGGCGCGCTCGTCACCCGACGCGTGAGGTCGGACCCTTGTCCCTGTTTGCCCTGGAACGGCAGGGTGTGGAAGGGCGGGGGAGCGAAGAGCGCGGCACCGAGGTACGCGCCCACGACGATGAGACCGGTGCGAAGCATGAGTGTCCTCGAGAGGCCGTGGCTTCACTTCCGACACCGCCCCGGGCCATACCGTTTGCAGGAAAGGACTAGAACAGCTTCCCGACCCAGTCTCCCACGAAGTAGCCCACCAACGCCACGCCGAGCCCGACCACGAACATGTCGAGGCCCGAGCGGAAGAGCCCACGGCCGGTGAAGACCGAGCGGGCCGCGCCAACGAGGAAGTGTGACGCCATCGACAGGATGAACGACAGCGCGATCGCCGGCGTTCCCGTTAGAACGAAGAACGGAAACACGGGAATCACTGCACCGAACGCCGTCGCCAGCCCCGTGACCCACCCCTCGCGCAGGGGAGACATGTGCGGGTCCGCGATCCCGAGCTCCTCCTGCACCTGCTCCTCGAGCATCCGCTGTGGATCGGCCATCACCTGCGTTGCAAGCGCCATCGCGGATTCGGGCTCCATGCCCTTCGACTCGTAGATCAGCGCGAGCTCGTCGCGCTCGACCTCGGGCATGAGCGCGATCTCGTCCCGCTCCATGGCGATCTCGTGGGCGTACACCTCCTGCTCGCTTTTCGCGGCGAGGTATCCACTGGACCCCATCGAGAGCGCGTCCGCGATCAGTCCCGCCACGCCGGCGACCACCACCGCCTGGTGCTGCGTCGCGGCCGTCGCGCCAATGACGCCGGCGACCAGTCCGAAGTTCGCAGTCAGCCCGTCGTTGAAGCCGTAGACGACGTTCCGAAGGAACCCGCCCGACTCGGTGCGATGCCACGGCTCCGAGCTCTTTCCACTGATTCCCGCGAGCTCACTTGCGTGCTCCGCCGACTCGCGCGCCAGCAGCAGTGCTTCACCGCCACCGGGGGCGCCTCGCGGCGTTCGCTGGTGCAGATCGAGGTACCCCTTTACCTCGCGGCCTTCCTCTCGAAGGAGGTGCGGAAGCAGGAAACCAGGTCCGAAGCGTCGGCCCAACCACGCGAGCAAACGCGCGCGCGACGTCGGACGAAATGGCGGCGGCGGGTGACCGTGCTCCGTGAGCACCTTCGCCCAGATCTCGACGTGGCGATCCTCGACCGCGGCGAGGCGCCGGTAGACGTCCTGCTTCTTCGGGTCAGGCTCGACATCCGCCAGCGCACGATAGAGGAACGCCGCATCGGCCTCGTCCTGCCAATGATGCTCGAAGGTATGGAAGTCCGGCTGCGATGCGGTGGCCATGAGGAGAAATATGCCGATCCGCGGAAGTGGGTCGAGACCATGACCGGTCCTGACGAGCTCGGGAGTCGGAGGGCGCGGAAACCGTCAGCGCCCCCTGGCGTGTCAGACCGCATAGACGACACACCCGACTTCACGAGGTTCTATGCGACGGTCTCTCTGTTTTGCCGGCGCGATTGCCCTGTCCGCCGGCGTTGTTCAGGCGCAAGGGCCTACGCGTACCTATTCCTACGATAGTCGTTATGACGACCGGGATCGCGCGGCGATCGGCATCTCGACCAGCTCCGGTGGCATGCGCGATACGCTCGGGTTGCTCGTGTCGAGCGTCACGGCGGGCGGTCCCGCGGACAAGGCCGGCATCGAGGAAGGCAACCGCCTCGTCTCGATCAATGGTGTGAGCCTGCGGCTTTCCGCCGCCGATGCCAAGGAAGGCGACATGGACGGCATCGTCAGTCGGCGCCTGATCCGCGAGCTCGAGAAGGTGAAGGCCGGCGATGACGTCGACCTCCGCGTGTGGAGCGGTGGTCAGACGAAGTCCGTGAAGGTGAAGACCGTCGCCATGGAGGATCTGCCGAGCCGCATGCGCACCGCACGCCGTGAGCGCGAGGATCGTCCGGCGTTAGGCATGAGCCTGAGCGCCACCGGCAGCCGCCGCGACACGCTGGGCATGCTCGTGATTCGCGTCGCGACCGACGGGCCGGCGGAAAAAGCCGGGATTGTCGAAGGTGATCGTGTTGCCGCCATCAACGGCGTAAGCCTGCGCGTCGCGGCCGAAGATGCCGGTGACGGCTACATGAGCTCTGCGCGCATGAATCGTTATCGGCGCGAGCTCGCGAAGACGTCAGTCGGCGAGGACGTAGAGCTGCGCGTCGTCTCGAACGGGCAGGCGAAGACCGTCCGTATCAAGCCGGTCCGCGCTGGCGATCTGCCGCAGGATCGCAGCAGCGTCATGATCATTGGCGACGGCGCCTTCGGTTTCGGTGACATGTTCCCGGGAATGCCTGCCATCACGATTCCGCCCACGCCCCCGCTGGCGCCGCGCGCGCCGCGCATCTTCCAGTTCGACGGCAACTTCGATGACGGAGTCCGCATCCAGCTCGACCCGCGCGCACGGATCGAGATCGAACGGGGCGCCCAGGACGCCGCCCGACGCGCTCGCGAGCTGCTGGAGCAGATCGAGCACTATCGATACGACATCGACAGCCGGGCTGATGACGACGCTGGTGCAGTCGTTGCGCCGACCCCGCGCCCACGCGGCTCCGCGCGCATCGCCGCTGCACGAGGAATGGGAGCCGGCGCGGGTTATGGCTATGCGAGCACGCTCGACGCCGCTCCCGCGCCGCCGACGCCGGAAGCCATCGCCGTGTCGAACACCGAGCCGGCGGAATATGCCGCGCCCATGGCCCCGTCGAGCAGCAGCGTTGCGATGTACGACGGAGACGACGCGACGTTCACGCTGCAGGGGCTTCGGCTCGCTCGCGTGAACGAAGATCTCGCGGCGAACCTGGGTCGTGGCAGTGAGCGCGGCTTCCTCGTGCTCGAGCCGAACCGGCGTTGGCGTGGTTTGCGGGCCGGCGACGTGTTGCTCGAAATCGATGGCCGACCGGTTCGCGACGGCAGCTCGGCAGTCATCCCGCTCGGGACCGGCAATGACCACACGGCGAGTGTGATTCGCGACGGTCGCCAGCGCGAGGTACCGCTCGACGTGCGCTGACCTCGGTGCGACCGAAACAATTCGTCTTGCTCTTGACCACTGCGGTCAGCGTACCGGTCGGACGTTAGGCGGCCGCCCCCTTCCGCCAATCGTGTCGGCCCCGCGAAGTTGTGAGTTCCCCACACCTCGCGGGTTCGGTCGATGGCCAGACGGATTCTCGGAACTCTCCTTGTTGGCGCGCTGATCGGCGCGGCGCGCGCTGGCGCGCAGTCGCCCGAGCGGCTGTTCTACTACGTCGACCGCGAAGATAGCTACCGGTCGTTCGTCGCCCACTTGGACCAGATCACCGTGGTCGGCCCGCAGGTTTACACGGTCGACAGCCTCGGACTCGTATTCGGGTCGCTCGACAGCCGCGTGCTCAAACTGGCCAAGGCGCACGGCGTAAAAGTCATGCCGCTCGTGGTGAACGAGGGATTCAACCAGCCGGGGCTCCGCCGGCTACTGGCCGATACCGCGGCCCGATCGCGCGCCATAGCGTCGCTCGTCGAGCTCTGTCGTCGGCACGGCTACTGGGGCATCCAGTTCGACATCGAGAACATCAACATCCAGGATCGTGACCGTTTCACCTCGTGGTTCACGGACGCCGCACGCACCCTGCACGCGGCCGGGTTCACTGCGAGCGCTGCGATCGTACACGAGACCGATGACCTTCCGGGACCGACAGGGTATCACCGCTTCCTCGCGGACAGCTGGCGCACGTTCGACCTTGCAGCCTTAGCCAAGGCGGCCGATTTCCTGAGTGTGATGAGCTACGATCAGCACACGCGGCGTACGCCGCCGGGCCCGGTGGCAGGCATGCCATGGGTGCGATCGGTGGTCGAGTACTTTCTGCGTTCCGTGCCGGCCGAGAAGCTCTCGATGGGGATCCCGCTGTACGGCGACTACTGGTCGGCGCGATCGGACCCGACGCCCGAACGCGCCCGCACCAGCGCCAATTCCGTGAGCTGGTTCTGGGGCTCCGGCCTGGCCGAGCGGAACGGCGCGACGGTCAAATGGGACGACGTGCAGCAGGTGCCCTACGCGTCATTCGAGGTCGGCGGCACCTTCGAGTGGCTCTACCTCGAGAACGCCCGAAGCTTCTCGGCCAAGCTCGCGCTGATGCGAGAGAAGAAGCTCCGGGGATTTTCGGCCTGGGTATTGGGCCCCGAGGATCCCGAGATCTGGAACGCCTTGAGGTAGTCCGCTTGCCGAGCCCGTTCGAGCGTGGCTGGATGGGTGCGCCGCTAGAATTCGATTTGCGTCCCTAACTCCACCACCCGATTGGGCGGAATGCCGAAGAACTCGGTCGCCCCGCGCGCGTTCTGCGACATGAGCACGAACAGTTTCTTCCTCCACCGGGCCAGCGGAGCGATGTCCGGGTCTTTCGAGCGCCTCGGCAGGTTCGGGATCAGACGCTCGCGTCCCAGATAGTACGACACGTCGGTCTTCTTCACGTTGATTCCGTGCCGGGCGCAGTATTGCATGACGGCAGGAACGCTTGGCGTTTCCATGAAGCCGTACGCCGCCTGCACGCGAAAGAAGCCCTGGCCTAACGCCGCGATCTGGATCCGCTCAGCCGACGGCACCTCCGGAACCTCGGCCGTAATGATGGACAACAGGATCACCTGCTCGTGCAGCACCTTGTTGTGCTTGAGGTGATGCAGGAGAACCACCGGCGCGCCCTCGGGGTCAGACGTCATGAAGACGGCCGTGCCCTTCACGCGCACCGGCTTGCGCCGCTCGACATCGGCCAGGAACATGTCGATGGGAACCGTGCCGCGCTGCAGAATCGCCCGGAGGATGGCCCGACCCGCCTTCCACGTGGTCATGAGCGTGAACACGGATCCGGCAATGCACAGCGGGACCCACCCGCCGTGCGGGACCTTGGCCAGGTTCGCCAGGAAGAACGCGAGGTCGATCGTGAGGAAGAACACGAGGAACGATCCCGCCTTGAGCTTCGACCATCCCCACTGGTGCCGCACGACCATGAAGAACAGGATGCTCGTGATCGCCATCGTGCCGCTCACGGCGACGCCGTAGGCCGCGCCGAGGCGGGTGGCTGTGCCGAAGCCGAGGACCAGCAGCAGGGTGCCCGCCGCGAGCGCCTTGTTGACCTCGGGGATGTAGATCTGCCCCGCTTCGTGCTTCGAGGTGTGGATGATTCGCATCCGCGGGCTGTATCCGAGCTGGATCGCCTGCTGCGTGAGCGAGAACGCGCCGGAGATGAGGGCCTGCGACGCGACGACCGCCGCCGACGTCGCAATCACCAGCAGCGGATACACGAACCAGCTCGGCGCGAGCAGATAGAACGGGTTCGCGATCGCTTCCGGTTGACGCAGTAACAACGCGCCCTGCCCGAAGTAGTTGAGCAGGAGTGAGGGCAGCACGAAGTAATACCACACCAGCCGGATGGGCTTCGGGCCGAAATGCCCCATGTCGGCGTAGAGTGCCTCACCGCCTGTCACGACGAGGACCACCGCGCCGAGCGCGATGAACGAGCGCCACGGGTGCGCGAGGTAGAACTCGACGGCGTGCCATGGGTTCAGTGCGCTGAGGACCGTCGGGTTCGCGATGATGCTGCGAACGCCGAGGACCGCGATGCTTGCGAACCAGAGCAGCATGATCCAGCCGAACAGCCCACCAACCCTCGCCGTGCCATGTCGCTGAAACGCGAACAGCAGGGCGATGATGATGAACGAGATCGGGATGACGAAGCTGCTCAAGTGGGGCGATGCGACCTCGAGCCCCTCGACGGCGCCGAGCACGGAGATGGCCGGCGTGATCACGCCGTCGCCGTAGAGGAACGCCCCGCCGAACAGCCCGAGCGCGATGAGCAACCCGCGCTCGCGCGCGTCGCCGTTGCGGTGACGCTGCTGGAGGATGAGCGCGAGCAACGCGAGCACTCCACCTTCGCCACGGTTATCGGCGCGGAGGATGAACGCGACGTACTTGATGCTCACGATGAGGACGAGCACCCACGCGATCAGGGAGAGGAGCCCGTAGACGTTCTCGACGTTCATGGCGAGCCCGTACGACGGCTTGAACGCCTCTTTGATCGAATAGAGCGGACTCGTTCCGATATCGCCGTACACGACGCCGAGCGCCGTGAGGGACAGGACCAGGAGTCGCTTACCGCGGGGGTTGGCCTCGGCGTGATGCCGAGCGCCAATCTCTTCGCCGTCGGGGACTGCGGAAGGTTGGCGGCCGCCTGCTGGAAGCGGGGCCGGGTTGGCGGTCATACAGTGAAGACAGGCACCTCAGCCCGGGAAGTAACGAACGCGGTCAGGCCGATTCCGGAGATACCGCGACGCAAACGGGCCGCGGAGCGACTCCGCGGCCCGTTGGTAATGTACCCGCAAGGGGGGCGCCGTAAAGCAAGCTCAGGACGTCTGACTCTGACCCCTTTCGCGACTCTGGCGCACGATCTCCTCGATCTCCTTGGCGGCACGGTCGAGGGTCTCGCGAATCTTCGCCACCGCTTCCTTGTCGCGAAACACTCTGGGAGCGCCGCGATAGGTCGCCTGGGCGACGTCCTTGATGGCGCGGTTCACATCCATCACGGCATCGCTGAGGAAGGTCGAGCCGAGCTCGGCGATGCGCTCGAAGATGTCATCCACAGCCGACCTGTTCTGCGCGAGATAGGCGCGGCCCTCGTCGGTGATGGAGTAGACCTTCTTGCCCCCTTCCTCGACGGTGATCCGCGCATAGCCCATGTCCTCGAGCAGCGTGAGGGTGGGGTAGACGGTCCCCGCGCTCGGCGAGTACATGCCGCCGAACCGCTCCTCGAGCGCCTTGATGATCTCGTATCCGTGGCGGGGCTTTTCCTCCAGCAGCTGGAGGATGACATACTTGAGGTCACCCTGCTCGAACATGCGTCCGCCGCGGAATGGCCCGCCGCGCCCGCGTCTGCCGCCGCCGAACCACCCCATGAAGTCGCGGTCGAAATCCCAGTTCCGCCCGCCACCGGGGCTGCAGTCCACCCAGATTCCGTTCCACATAAGCTGGCCTCGTCGTCCGATATATCGTGAGATATATCGTCACTGACGATATATCGCAAGAGATGTTTGGGTGCGTATGGGGTCAGACTCGCATTTCATCCTTTCTCTGCGGGTTGGCGCCTTTTCAAAACGACACGAAGCCGGATGGGGCGGAAACACCTGATCGCGGCACTACACCAGCGCCGCCCCCGCCTCCCGTTAGGCCATGTCCTGCCGTTCCGCCTACTCCTCTTCGTGCGGGACCGACGAAAGATCTCGCAGGTCACGCGGGCGCTCGTTAGGCGGCATCCGGTCGTTTCCTCTTCGTTCCCGTTCAACGAAAGAACTCGGTGGACATCGCGTTGCTAACTGCTGAGCCTACCTCGGCCGTTCTCAAACGGCAGAGCTTCCGCTCAGCCGTGGTGCCTAACGGGCACAACGTTTGCCTTCTACCCGGCCAGCCTCGGCGGGAACGAGGGCAATAGCGAAGCGAGTCGTAGGCACTTTCACACAGCATGAGGAGGCAGCATGTCGGACGATCTCCGCTCGAAGGGCGTCAAGAACCAAGTGACCGGCGCGGCGAAGGAAGCGGAAGGCAAGATCCGCGATGCCGCTGCCGACATTACCGGTGACGACAGCGAGAACCTGAAGGCGAAGGGCAAGACGCTCGAGGGCAAGATTCAGAAGAATTTCGGCAAGGCACAGCAGGACGCGGACGACGATAGGGAATAGTGAATCGGGAATAGGGAATCGAAACCCCCGGGATGCCTCGCGCAGAGCGAGTGACATCCCGGGGGTTCTACCATTCCCGATTCCCTATTCCCGATTACTCGTAGCGGAGCGCCTGAATCGGATCCAGCATCGCCGCCCGTCTCGCCGGCCACACCCCGAACACCACCCCCACCGCCGCCGAGAACATGAACGCCATGATCACGGCCGACGACGAGATCTGCGTGTTCCACTGGAAGCTGCGGCTCAGCATGTACGCGGTCCCGGAGCCGAGCATGATGCCCACGATCCCGCCCAGGATGCAGAGCACGATCGCCTCGATCAGAAACTGCGACAGGATGTTGATCCGCGTCGCACCGAGTGCCTTCCGGACGCCGATCTCCCGCGTTCGTTCCGTCACCGACACGAGCATGATGTTCATGATCCCGATGCCGCCCACCACCAGGCTCACCGTCGCGATCCCGGCCAGCAGCAGGCCGAACACGGCCGTCGTCTCACCTAACGTGTTCAGGAAGTCCGACTGGTTCCGGATGTTGAAATCATCCTCCTTCCCCGGTCGCAGCCGGTGCTCCCGGCGCAGCACCTTCTGAATCTCCGCCATCGCGATGGGAATGTCGGTCTCGCTGCTCGCCAGCACGTTGATCGACCGAAGGCGGTCCGTGCCGATCACCCGGAAGCGCGCCGTGTTGAGCGGGATGAGGACCTGCTCGTCAGGGTTGCCGAAACCGCCGCCCTGACCTTTGCTCTTGAGCACGCCGATCACGTCGAACTGAATGCCGCTGATGCGCACCTGCTCGCCCACGAGCGCGATGGGATTGTCGAAGCCGAGGAGCGTCGCCACGGCCGGCCCGATCACCGCGACGCGTGCCCGCGCCGCGTCGTGCGCCGGCGTGAACATCTTGCCGGCGTCGAGCTGGTACTTGCGAACCTCGAGGTAGTTGGCCGAGGTCCCGATGATGGCCGTGTTGGCGTTGCGGTTGTTGTACTGGATCTGCAACTGCCGCTGCATCTCCGGCTGCACGGCGATGACGTGCTCGGCGTGCTCCTCGATCGCCTTCGCGTCGTCCATCGTCATCTTCGTCTGATCGCCCACCCGGATGCCACCCATGCCGAACGCCTGGCCGGGCATCACGGTCAGCAGCGTCGTGCCTAACGACGATATCCGGTCCTTCACGGCCTTCTGCGCCCCGTTGCCGAGGGCGATCATGGCGATGACGGCGGCGACGCCGATCACGATGCCGAGCATCGTGAGGAGCGAGCGCAGCTTGTTTGCTCTGAGCGCCCCGAGGGCGACGGTGATGATCTCGCCGATGAGCATGGATGTCCGTTCCTATCGGGCCTGGCCGCCGCTCGGGCGCGCCGCGCCGCCACCGCCCCCGCCCGGGCGCGGCTGCGACATGCCGGGCACGCCGCCCATGCTGCGAATCCGGTTGTTCTGTTCCTCACGCTTCGCCTGCATTGCCGCGGCCGCGAGCAGCGCGACCTGCTCCCCTTCCTTGAGGCCACTCAGCACTTCGGTGTAGTCGAAATTCGCGACGCCGAGCCGGACGATGCGCGGCTTGTACACGCCATTCTCGGCGACGAAGACGAGACTCGGGCGCGCGCGGCGCGACGGAAACTCGCCGGCCTGAACCGGCATTGACACGCCACCGCCACGCTCGGGCACGAAGCCTCGATCGCCCTGCGACGCAGCGCCAGCGCGCTGGCCGGCATTGGCTGACTGCCTGCCGCCAGAGCGACCGGAGTCGCCGGTCGCGCGCTGGCGCTCACGCATGCGGCAGGCGCCCGCGACCCGCGCGTCGAGGCCGATGGACTCATAGATCTTCTGCGACTCGGCGCGCACCGCCTGGAAATCGAGCTCGCCGCTCTGCACGCGCGAGCGGAGGCCCGCCAGCTTCTGCTCGGCGTCCGGATGCTTCGCGAGCGTCGTCTTCACCGCGGCGCAATCCTTGTCGCTCACGTCGGGCATCTGGCCGAGGCGGCCGCCGGGCTGCTGTCCGTCCTGGCCCGGCTCGCTCACCAGCATCACCTCGCCGCGTGAGACGTTAGGCGTTCCCGAGGCGGGTGTGCCGCTGGCGCCGGGGCGGCCAGCGTTGCCGCCCATGCCACCCCCCATCGACGCCATCTGCGCGCGAATCTGGGCCTGGACCGAGTCGGGGTTGAGGCCGAGGGCGGCGGCCGCGGTCGCCGACTCGCGCAGGTTGCGAATCGCGTCGTTCGGTACGGCCAGCACGTTCTCGCGCCGCTCGATGAGGATCGACACCTCGCCGTTCATGCCCGGCTTGAGCAGGCCCTCGACGTTGGAGATGGTGATGAGCACCGGGAACATCGTCACGCTCTGCTGGACGACGGCCTGGGGCTCGATCTTCTCCACCGAGCCGCGGAACGGCCGATCCGGATAGGCGTCCACGGTCACCGTGGCGTTCATCCCGGGCTGCACGGCGCCGATGTCGGCCTCGGTGACCAGCGCGCGCACGCGGACCTGGTTCAGGTCCGCCATCTTGATCAGCGTCGTGCCACCGCCGAACGAGCTCGTGCCCGACGTGATCACCTGGCCTAACGAGACCGTCTTCTCGATGACCGTGCCGGAGATCGGCGCACGGACCGTGGCATCCTCGAGCCGCTGCTGGGCGAGGTCCAGGTTGGTGCGCGCCCTGACGAGCGCGGCCTGGGAGTTCGCGTAATCGAGCGCCGCGGTCTCGTGTTCCTGTGCCGTGATGATCCGACCCTCGAACAGGTCATCAGAACGCTTCTTCTGGGCCTCGGAGACCTGCAGCTTCGCCTCGGCGGCCCGCACGTCGGCGAGCGCCTGGTCGTACTGGTTCTTGACGTCGCGGGTGTCGAGCTGGACGATGAGATCGCCCGGCTTGACGAGCGTCCCCGTCTCCACGGGCATCTGCGTGATCTGCCCCGACGACTTCGACTTCACCTCGACGACGTTGATCGGCTCGACCGCGCCGTTGGCCGACGCATCGACGACGATGTCCCGACGTTCCACCGCCGCCAGAGGGATCGGGACACTCGCGGCTTTCTTGCCGGTGCAGGCGACGACGCCCACGACGACTGCTGCGACACCGACAACCAGAGGATGACGTAAGCGGTTCAACGGAGTGAGCCTGGGAAGGAGACGGCGTTCGTTAGGTACGGAGAGGCGGACGCAGAGCCGTGGGCGGCTACAGGTCCTTTCCGGTCAGGGTCTCGATTTGGGCCTTGGCAACGCGCGCGTCGAAACGAGCCTGAATGAGCGCGGCGCGCGCCTGGTTCAACGTGACCTGCGAGTTGAGCACGTCGAGGAACGTCGACGCACCCAGCTGGTACCGTCGCTGCTGCACGCGAAGATCTTCTTCCGCCGCGGCGACCGACGCGATCTGGATCTGCACGCGCTGTTCGGCGCTGCGGAACGCACTGAGATACTGCGTGAGCTGTTGTTGCGCCGCCAGCTTCGTATCGCGCAGCTGTGCCTGCGCGACGTCCTCGGCGACGCGGGAGCGAACGATCTGCTCTTCGCGCGCGCCCTGATTGAAGAACGGGAAGTTCAGGCCGAAGCTCATCGTCTGCGAGTATGCATAACGATCGTTGCCCCAGCCGAATCGGCTGTCCTGCCCGTTGCCGCCGCGGTTGAACGACAGCGAGACCGTCGGAACGTACAGCGAGACGGAGCTGCGCACGTTGGCCTTGGCGGCGGCGTACGAGGCCTCGGATTGCACGACCGCCGGGCCACGGAGCGCGAGCGCGGCGATCTCCGTGCTGTCGGCGCTGAGCTCCATCGTGCCCGTCGAGTCCTCGGGCGTCGCGGTGACGACGAACGGCGTGGCGACGAGCCGCGTGAGCGACGCGTTCGCGATGTTCAGATTGCTGCGCGCCTGAATCAGCGAGAGCTGCGCGTTGCCGACCTGGATGACTGCGCGCAGCGAATCCGACTTCGTGGCCGCGCCGGCCGCGACCTTGGCAGACGCCGCCTTCAGCTGCTCCGTCGCCTGGTCGAGCTGAGCCTGGGCGGCGGCCTCCATTTCGCGCGCGGCGAGCACGGCGTAGTACTGCTGCTTGACGTTGAGCGCGACGTTGTACTGCTGCAGCACCTCGTTCGCTTCGGATGCATCGACGTTGGCCTTCGCCGTGTGCAGCTTGTAGAACCGGGTGCCGCCATCGAGCAGGTCGACGTTCATGCGGAGGCCGGTCGAGTACTGCCACGCCGCGCCGGTGAACGGCACGAGCTCGCCCTGCGGGTTGAACCGATCGCCGTTCTGCTTGCTCGCGCCAGTGTTGAAGCTCAGCGTCGGGATGAAGGCCATGTATGCGGTCCGAACCGATGCGGCGTTCGACTTCGTCGTGCCGGCCGCCTGGACCGTGGCGGGCGAATTACGCTGGGCGAGCTTGACCGCTTCGTTCAAAGAAATAGGGCGTGCTACCGAATCGGCGCTCGCTTGAGCAGCGAGCGCCGTCGGGAGGAAGATCAGGGCCGAGGTAACACACGTTAGGGTCGCTGAAACCAACCGATTCACTTTGCAGTCTCCCGCTTTTCGTTGGTCCGCGGCTGAATGATCGCCTCGAACCGCTCTCGTTGCTCGGATGTCTTCAGGAGTGCGCGCATCTGCGCGCGACTCCGAGCGCGAATGGAGTCCATCTGGGGCCGTATCGGCTTGAAGAGCGAGTCGAATTGCCGATGGCGGTCGTCCAGAATCGAGTCGAACGCCGCGCGCTGTGCGGTATTGAGCTCGAGCCGGTCGTAGAGGAGCTCCTTGGACGCGCGCGGATCGTCGCACCGTGCGTCTCGCGTCCAGACACGATCGGCGGTGAAGCCGAGTGCCCCGCCGACCACGACGGCACCGAGCAGGAACATCATGGCGAGGCTCTTCGAGCGCTGCATTGCCGGTCCTCGTCAGTAGGAGATGAGCGAGCGAAGGGTCGCGTCGCGGCTCCGGCCTTCGCCCCGCGCAATCGTGGGCCCGGCGACCGGGATCACCGATGCCGACTCGATCACGGTCTCGTACGCAAGCCGCTCCTGCCTCTCCCGCTCGCGCAGCAGCGCGGCACCCGTGAGCACCGCCGCCAGCGCGGCGGCCGCGAGCCCCACCCGTATCCAGCCATGAAACACGCCCCACCACTCCGGCGCCTCGCCAGCCGTGGCGATGCGCGCCATGATGCGCGATTCGAGCGTGTCCCAGTACGACGCGTTGGGTGGCGGCGACGCGTACAGGTCGCGAAGCACTCGCGTCACCTCTTTGTCCTCCCACTCGGGAGGCGTGTTCCGTTGAATCCTCATAGCTCGCTCCGTACGCCGCTCAGCGCCTGCCGCAATCGGGCCCGCGCGTGGTGCAGATCCGACCGTGCGGTCCCCTCGGGAATCCCGAGCAGCCGCCCGATCTCCGCATGCTTGTACCCCTCGACATCGTGCAACACGATCACCGCGCGTTGGCGCTCGTTCAGCGTCGACAACGCGCCGGTCAACCTGCGTCGCAACTCGGCCGATTCGGCCGGGTCACGAAATGGAGACGCAATCGTATCGGCGAGAGCATCCGCGTCGCGCACCTTCTTGCGCCGCGTGATGTCGAGCGCCGCATTGGCGACGATCCGATTGAGCCATGCCCCGAACGCCTGGTCCGGCAGGAACCGATCGAGCGCACGGAATGCGTGGAGGAATCCTTCCTGGACGGCATCCTCCGCGTCCTCGTGCGTCAACACGATCGCCCGGGCAACGGCATACGCCCGTCGCTGATGCAGACGCACGAGCGCCGCAAACGACTCGGTGTCACCGCGCTGGGCGGCGACGACGAGGGCGTGCTCGCGCTCCCGCGCCGTCGGTTCAGGCAGCGTGAGCACGGCGGATGGAACAGCGAGCGGCAGGGCGGCAGACGTCACAGAGGCCGGTGATCGGGTCGCCTCTAGAACGCGCCGCGTGGGCGAAGCGTTGACCTGCCAACGTCGACCTCCTCTTCAAATTCCCGCGAGTCCGAGCGCCTGGGCGTGGGCCTTCATGGCGTCGGTCACAAACTGGATGTGCCAGTCGAGATCGACGCCAAGATCGGCGGCGCCGTTCACGACATCGTCCCGGCTCACGCCCCGGGCAAACGCCTTGTCTTTCATTTTCTTGCGAACCGAGCGTGCGTCCACCTCGTGGACGCTCTTCGAGGGACGTACCAGCGCCGTTGCCGTGATCAACCCGGTCAGCTCGTCGACCGCGAACAGCGTCTTTGCCATGCGTGTGACACGCGGCACACCCGAATAGCTCGCGTGCCCCAGAATCGCCTCGAGCATGTCCTCCGGGTAGCCACGCTCGCGGAGCACCCGAACGCCGGCCGCCGGGTGCTCGTCGGTAGCGGAATGCGCGGCGTTCGGCCACCGTTCGTAGTCGAAGTCGTGCATCAATCCGGTGATACCCCAACGGTCGGCGTCTTCGCCGAAATGAGCGGCGTACGCGCGCATGGCTGCCTCGACGGCATACATGTGCTTTCGCAACGAATCACTGGCCGTGTACTCGTGCATGAGCGCGAGGGCGGCGTCACGAGACGGGAGCGTGGAAGTCGTCATCGAGCGTGATGGGATGAAGGTCGGACGATGAGCCAGTGGGTAAAATGACGGGTGAACACGGGGCGGTCCAAACCCGGATCGGTCAACGGTCTCCGGCGACCTGGGCGTGCGTGCGACGAGCGGTCGCGAAAACAGCCTCGACGTGGCAACGGCCACGGACCGCTTGCGCCAGGTCCGGGGACGGGCAGACCAGGTACGACTTGCGTGCGGCCTTGAAGACCGGAACGTCCGGCAGGCTGTCTCCGACGTAGTCGAACTCCGAGTCCCCCAGCACGCCACGGATCGATTCCACCTTGCCGTCGCCCTTGGCGTTATGCCCACCGTCACTCGCAATGACGTCGTCGAAGAGCCGGAGATGGGCGGCGACCGCCTCGGCCACCTTGCGGTTCGCTGCGGTGGCGAGAAGGACCCGTCGACCCGTGGCGCGCTCGCGTTTGACGAAATCGACGACGTCGGCCCGATACGGCAGCCGCGCCGGGTCGAGCGACACGTGGCGGCTCACAAACTCCTTGAACCGCGCGCGCCCACGAAGAACCATGATCGGGATTGTCGGCACGAGCCATGGCCGGCTTCGCGCCAGTATCCTGAGTGAAAGGCGGAGCGTGTCGGCGTCGATGAGCGTGCCATCCAGATCCACGATGAGCGGGACGGTATCAGTCATTGCCTGACACGCGGTCGTCTGACAGGATGGCTGGTGGCTGCCGCCTCGCACTGGCGCACGCGCTAGTGCGACGGCCCTACGCTCCCACGCCCGCGCCCGGTCTTCCAGAGCAGGAGAAGCGGGAGCGCGGCCATCAGAATGATGCCGTTCAGCAGGTAGATCTTCGAGAACGCGAGCACGCTTGCCTGGGCCGAGATCTGTCGGTCGAGCACGAACAACGCCTGCTGCTTGGCAACGATGGGATTGACGCCGTGCGCCATGAGCCCGCGCGCGATCATCTCGAGGCGCGACGCGCTGGCCGCATCCCAGGCCCCGACGTGCTCGGTCAACACGGCGTGGCGCGTTGCCGTGAACCGCGACAGGAGCGTCGCCATGAGCGCGATCCCGAGCGACCCACCGAGCTGCCTCGTCAGGTTGAAGAGGCCCGTGCCCTGAGCCAGCTGCCTGACCGAGAGCTCGGCCATGGACGCGTTGGTCAACGGCACGAAGATGAGGCCAAGCCCGACGCCTCGAAGCACGAGGGGCCAGAACAGGTCGCCCGTACCGCTGTCGAGGGTGATCCGGGACAGCTGCCACATGGAAACCATGAACAGCGAAGACCCGACGACGATGGTATAGCGCGCATCCAACCGCCGCGCGTTTCTGCCGACGAACGCCATCGTGAACGCCGACGCCAGCGCACCTGGCAGAATCACTTTGCCGGTCTGCCACGCCGTGAATCCGTGTAGCTGCTGGAGGAAGATCGGAAGTACGAAGACACCCCCGTACAACGAGAGCCCGAGGGCGGCAGCGAACGTGACGCCGGTCGCCAGCTGCCGGCTCTTCAGGACGTGGAAGTCGATGATCGGTTCGTCGGCCATGAGCTCGCGCACGATCAGCGCGACGCCCGACACGGCCGCGATGACGGCAAGCGAGGTCACGAACCGCGAGTCGAACCAGTCGTACCGCTCGCCACGCTCGAGCATCCACTGCAGCGACCCGACGGTGATGGCGAGCAGCAGGATCCCCCAGACGTCGATCTTCTCGGCCCGCTCCTGGTGCTCGGCGTCGCGGACGTACGACATGACCATGATCGCGGCGAGAATGCCGAGCGGCACGTTGATGTAGAAGATCCACGGCCAGTTGTAGTTGTCCGTGATCCATCCGCCTAACGTCGGGCCGACGGTCGGCCCGACCATCACCCCCACGCCGAACATCGCCTGGCCGATCCCGGCCTCCTCCGGCGGGAACGACTCGAAGAGCGTCGCCTGCGCGGTGGAGAGCAGCGCGCCGCCGCCCAACCCCTGGACCACGCGCCAGAGGATCAGACCGCCTAACGAAGTCGCCGCGCCGCACATGAACGACGCCACCACGAACAGCATGATCGACCCCGTGAGGTAGCGGCGCCGGCCGAAGTAGGCTGACAGCCACCCCGACATCGGAATGACGATGACGTTCGCGATGATGTAGCCGGTGGAGACCCACGAGATCTCGTCGATCGTGGCGCCGAGGTTCCCCATCATGTGCGGGATCGCGACGTTCACGATCGACGTGTCGATGAGCTCCAGCACCGCCGCCAGCGTGACCGCGATGGCGATGAGGTACTTGTGCTTGTACTTGTCCTCGGGGTGCGCGGCCGCGTGCGCCGCCTGTGACGACGCCCGCGCCCCCAACGAGCCGGCCGCCGCGGCCGGCCTGACCGTCGTGGTCACGACGGCATCACCGGGTTACGACGTGCGCTTCGACCGACATGCCCGGTCTCAGTGGCCGACCATCGCCGCAGCCGCGAGTCACCTGAATGCGAACCGGCACCCGCTGCACCACCTTGGTGAAGTTCCCCGTGGCGTTGTCGGGCGGCAGCAGCGCGAACTTCGCCCCGGTAGCCGCGCCGATGCTCTCCACTTTCCCTTCCGCCTTGCAGCCGTCGTAGGCATCGACGTCGAACTCCGCGGCGCTGCCGACCTTCACATCGGCCAGCTGCGTCTCCTTGAAGTTCGCTGTCACCCACACGCCGGTGTCGGCGACGATGGTCATGAGTGGCTGGCCCGGCTGAACGAGCTGGCCGATCTCGACCTGCTTCCGCGACACGATGCCCGACATCGGCGCGGTCACCGACGTGTACGAGAGCTGGAGCGCTGCGTTGTCGCGCGCCGACTGCGCCGCAGCAACTCGCGCCCGCGCGATGCGCGCGCCGGCTTCCGCATTGACGACGCCGGCCCCCGCAGCGTTCGCCTGACGGCGCACCGCCTCGAGGTTGGCCGTGGCGGCATCGGCAGCCGCCTGCGCAGCGTCGAGCTGCTGCCGCGATACGATCTGCTTATCCGCCAGGTCCTTGAGGCGCGCCAGATCCGACACGGCCTTCTGGCGATTCGCTTCGGCCGCGGCGATCTGGGCGTCCACGACCTGCCGCTGGCTCGCCGCGGTCTGCACCTGGGCCTCGGCCTGTCCGGTGACTCCGCGTCCACCGGCGACTGACTGCGCGGCGGCCAGATCGGCATCGGCCTGGGCGAGCCTGACCTTGTACTCCGCGTCGTCAATGTGGACCAGCTCCGCGCCTTCCTTCACGTGGTCGTTCTCGCCGACGCGGACGGCGGTGACGTACCCGCCGACCTTCGCGAGCACGGGGACGATGTGTCCATCGACCTGGGCGTTGTCCGTGGATTCATGCGACCGCCCATACGTCCACTTCCGTACGCCCCAGACGATGCCGGCGAGCGCCAGGAGGATGACGATCGGGAGAACGATGAACTTGCGGCGCGAGGGCTTGGGCGGCTCGGTAGTCGGCTCCACGCGGAGATCGGATGGGCTGGACTCGGTGTCGATTGCGGTGGCCATGGATCTGTCGTTATGCAGAAGTCAGCTGTTGTGCAGAAGTCAGCGAAGCTCCCGGGCGCTGCCCTGCGCGCGGGCCAGGGCTATCCGGGAAGTCTGGTAGGCGGCAAGCGCATCGACGGCCTGCGTGCGCGCTCCGTTCAACGAGATCGATGCGGTGAAGACGTCGGCGTTGCCGGCGACGCCGGCGCGGAAGCGCTCGCTGGCCTGGGCGACTTCCTGTTCGGCGAGCCTGACTCGCTCTTCCGTCGCCGCGACCGCTTCGCGAGCGGAGGCGAGATCGAGCAGCGCGGTTCGCACCTCGACCGAGGCCTGCTCGCGAAGGTCGCGCCGTCGGACGTCCACCTCGTGTTGCAGCGCGGTCTGTTCCTCCACGCGGCCTTCACGACGAAGTCCGTCGAAGATCGGAAGCGACAACTGCACCCCCCAGTTATACGTCGGCAGTAACGATCCGCCGTTCTTCCCGATCGTTCCGTAATCGCCAAACGCCGAGACGGTCGGGAGCCGCTCGGCGCGCAGGGCGCTCGCCTGCTGGCCGACCGCGGTCCACTGTTCGTCGAGGCTACGCAGGTCCGCACGGGACCGCAGCGCCTGGGCGATCGCGGTATTCTCGTCGGGAAGGGCCTGGTCCGTCGGCATCGCGGCGAGCGAGTCGCTCAGCGTTAGGCGTGTATCCAGCGGCAGGCCGAGCGCGCGGAGAAGCGCGAACCGGGTTCGCCCGCGATCGTTCCGGGCGAGGATCAGCTGAGCGCGAACCGCAGCGAGCTGCGACTGCGCGCGGGTGACGTCCAGCGCGACGCCAACGCCGGCTTCCAGCTGCTGGCGGGCGACGCGCAACAGGTCTTCGGCGAGCGACGAGTCCGCGATACGAGCGCCGAGCTGGGCATCGGCCCTGGCGGCCTGCACGTATGCGTTTGCCGCCGACGCGGCGGCCTGATCCGCGGCGGCCTCGGTGTCGAAATCGCTCGCCGCAGCCGCGGTGCGTGCGCTCTTGATCCGACCGAACGCGCCAACGTCGAGCAGTGATTGCGAGAAGTGCGCGCGTGTGTCGAGTGTGTTGACGGGTCCCTGGAGCTCACCATCGGGATTGAACACCGGCGGTTGACCCGTCGCCGTCGGAAAGTCGATGCCGAACGTGGCGGTGTTCAGCGTGCGCCCGTTCTCGAGCGCCGACGCTGACAGGTTCGGCATGATGTCGGCGCGACGCTGCGTGATGCGAGCGCCCGCCTGTTCGGCGCGGTAGCGTGCGGCCACGACGGTCGCGTTCTGCTTTGCGGCAAGCCGAGCTGCGTCGCCGAGCGAGAGGACAAGGGGCTCCGATGTCTGTGCACGCCCGGTCGCGAAGGCGACTGGTACGGTGAACGCCGCCAGGAGCATGGCGCGCACGAGTCGCACTCGCACGCGGGTGGTTGGTACGTTCTCGGTCATTGTGTGGACACAGACTCCGCGGGGTTGGCCGCTGGGGTCGCGCGGATTGCGTGGAAGAAAAAGTCGGAGAGGCTCTCGAACACCTGCTCGTCGTCCACGTCGGTGAGCAGCTTGAAGACGTTGCGACGGGCGCACCACGTGGAATGGGTGATCGTGGTGGATGACATGAATCGCGCCGCGAGGATCGGATCGACGCGACGAAAATCCCCGCGGTCGATGCCGCGTCGGATCTTGGCGGCGATGAGCTCGTTCGCGGGCTTCACGACCTCCCGGCCGTAGAACTCGGCGAGGTCGGGGAAGTTGTGTAGCTCGCTGATGACGAGCTTCTGGATGGTCTGGAATTCCGGAGAGCGAACGAACGTCCAGTGGGCGCGCAGGTATCGCTTGAGCTCCTCGACGGGGTTGTCGTCGCCGGCCTCGGCGGCTGCCTGACGGAGCCGATCGACGACGATGGCGCGGACGACTTCGCGGAAGAGCTCTTCCTTGTTGGGGAAGTAGAGATAGATGGTGCCCTTGGAGACACCGGCGCGGCGGGCGATGTCGTCGAGTCGGGCGCCTGCGAGACCGCGTTCGCCGAAGACGTCGAGGGCGGCCTGGAGGATCTGGCGGGGCCGCTCTTCGGGGAGCCGTCGCCAGCGTGGCCCGGCCCGGCGCGGGGACCGTTGGGTCGGGGCGACAGGGCTGTTGGGGGGGCGTTTTGTTCGGCTGGGCATGGCGAGGCTGCGGCAAAATAACTGACTGGTCGGTAACTTAGTTGCCACGGACTTGCTTCGCAACGGCACCCAGTCGGGAATCGGGAATCGACGTGACTGTGAGCCGGTGAAGCATACAAACCGCGCACGCGTAGGGACTGTCTCAACCGTCGTCCGTCGTCCGTCGTCCGTCCCCAGTCCCCGAGATTTTTCATGCGCCTCGCGAACCGGTTACTCGCGTCGATGGTGGTCATCGTGCCCACCGCCTCGATCGCCCAGACGCCCGAGCGTCGCACGATTCCCGGCAACAACGTGGCGATCTACAACATCGCTGGCGTCATGCGCGTCGAAGGCGGCAGTGGCTCCGACGTCTCCGTGGAAGTGACGCGCGGCGGTGCCGACGCTGCCAAGCTGACCATTCAGACGGGGAGCGTTCGTGGCCGAGAGACGCTGCGCGTCATCTATCCCGATCGCCGGATCGTGTACCGGCAGGGCGAATGGTACCGCGGTCGCTCGCGGACCACGCTCCGCGTGGACGATGATGGCACCTTCGGCGACGACCACCACGACGACGGCCGGCGCGTCGATATCGTCGGGAGCGGGGACGGGCTCGAAGCCTACGCCGATGTCCGCGTCATCGTCCCGAAAGGCAAACGGGTCTCTGTCTTCCTCGGGGTTGGCGAGGCGAAGATCGACAACGTCGACGGCGACCTCTACGTCGACGTGAATGCGGCACCGGTGACCGCGACGCGCACGCGCGGGAGGCTCTCGCTCGACACGGGATCCGGTGAGGTGCGAGTGAGCGACGCACAGGGCGAGATCGATCTCGATACGGGATCCGGCAGCGTGGAAGTGATGAACGTCCGCGGCCCCTACCTCAAGATGGACACGGGCTCCGGGCGCGTGCGCGGCTCGGACATCGTGGCCGACGAGATCGACATGGACACGGGCTCGGGCAGCGTCAGGCTGGCACAGGTGCAATCGAAGCGCATCAAGCTCGATAGCGGCAGCGGGTCCGTGGAGCTCGATCTCCGCTCGGATGTCGACGACGTCCACATCGAGTCCGGGTCGGGCGGCGTGACGCTCGGGATTCCGGAATCGTTAGGTGCCACGATCCGCATCGACACCGGCAGCGGCGGTATCGACACGGACATCCCGATCCAGGTGAAGAAGGCCGAACGCGACTATCTCTCCGGGACGATCGGTGACGGAAAAGGCGAGATCTCGATCGAGACCGGATCAGGAGGCGTTAGGCTGAGAAGGTCGTAAAACGACGGGCGCAACAAAACAGGTGACAGGTTACTGGAACTTGTAATTGGTTATTTGAACCCCCGGGATGCTCATCTCGCTTTCGAGAGGCATCCCGGGGGTTCTGATTACCTGTAACCAGTTCCAGTAACCTGTTACCAGTTCCAGTAACCTGTTACCGGTTCCAGTAAACCTGTTACCAGTGAGTTGCGCCGTTTGCGTTACTTGGTCTGGCCGGCCTTCGCTTCTTCGGCTTTGAGCTTGTTGTATTTGGCGTTCGTGAGCTTCACGATGGTGAACGCCATCGTGAACAGGAGCGCCGCCGTAACGATCAGGCCGATGAACGCGGCCTTCTTGTCTTCCGGATAGAGGGACATCGTCGAGAGTCGTCTGGTTGTCGGTGGAATCAGGAGACGCGAACCGAGTTCATCACATCGTCCTTCTGAATCTTCTGCACGACATCGATGCCCTTGGTGACCTTCCCGAACACCGTGTGGACGCCGTTCAAGTGGCGCGTGTTGTTCTCATCGAGCACGATGAAGAACTGACTGCCGCCGGTGTCTTTCCCCGCATGCGCCATAGATAGCGCGCCGAGCTCGTGGGTGCGAGGGTTGCCCTTCGTCTCGCACTTGATCGTGTAGCCCGGGCCGCCCGTCCCGACCCGGCGATCGCCCGGCGGGAGGTCGCGGGAGTATGGGTCGCCGCCCTGGACGACGAAGCCGGGGATGACGCGGTGAAACTTCACGCCGTCATAGTAGCCCTTGTTCGCGAGCGTCTCGAAGTTCTCCACGGTCTTCGGAGCGTCCTTCTCGTAGAGCTCGGCGACAATGGTGCCGCGGTTGGTCTCGAACGTAGCTGTCTTCATGGCCGGGAAATTAATCGGGAATCGAGAATCGGGAATCGGGAATCGGGAATCGAGCGGCGCCGGATGGGCTAGATCCCGATACCAGCCGAGGGGCAGATCGCCGCGAGTGCACACTCGCTGCATCGCGGCCTTTTCGCCTCGCACACCCGGCGGCCGTGGAAGATCAGCAGATGGGCGAGCATCGTCCACCGATCCCGAGGAAACAGCTTCATCAGATCCTGCTCCACCTTCACCGGGTCCGTCTCGCTCGTTAGGCCGAGTCGGCCGGCGAGGCGCCCGACGTGCGTGTCCACGACGACGCCCTCGTTGATCCCGAAGGCATTGCCGAGGATGACGTTCGCCGTCTTCCGGCCGACGCCCGGGAGCGTCACCAGCTCCGCGAGACTCGACGGAACGTCCTGGGCGTGGCGGTCGACCAGCGCGCCCGCCATTGCGATGATGCTCTTCGCCTTGTTCCGGAAAAAACCGGTGCTCTTGATGATCTCCTCGACGTCCTCCTGTCTCGCGCGAGCGAGCGACTCCACCGTGGGATAACGGGAGAACAGCACCGGGGTCACCATGTTCACGCGCTTGTCCGTGCACTGCGCGCTGAGAATCGTGGCGACGAGCAGCTGAAACGGCGTGGCGAAATCGAGCTCGCAGTGCGCATCGGGGTAGAGCGCCAACAACTGATCGTAGAGCACGAGCCCATCGGGCGCCGGACGACGGCGGAGCTTCGGCGCGCGTTTGGGCTTCGGTGTCTGCTTCGTGTTCGATGTCGATTTCGGTGCCGGCACGGTCGTGGCTTTTCGTCCGATGCGCGGGACCGCGGCCCTCTTTCCGGCCACGACCTTCGGCCGCCGCTGGGAGAGCGGTTGCCGAGGGCCTTGCTGTTTTCTTGCCATGGAGCGTGTGCGATCAGAAGGGGATGTCGGCGTCAGGGTCCGAGTCGGTGACGCGCCGCTCGCGCGACGGCGTGCCTGTGAGGCGAGCGCGGTCGCGACGACCGCTCGCGAACGCCAGCACGTCACCAGCCGAACGTGCATTCAAGATATCGCCCGCCTCCAGCCACGCCTTCCGCGCGATCCCCACGCCGACGACGACATTGTCGAGTCCGGGGATGGAATGGGCGTCGGGGCCGATCTCGATGGTGACGCCGAGGTCCTTCGCTTGCCGCAGAAAGCGCCAGTCGAGATCGAGGCGACGCGGATCCGCGTTGAGCTCGATCGCGGCGCCAGTTTCGGCGGCCTTCTCGATGACCGCCTCGACGTCCACGGCATACGCCTCGCGGGCGAGCAAGAGGCGTCCGGTCGGGTGCCCGAGAATCGTGAGATGCGGGTTCTCGAGGGCGTTGACGATGCGGGCCGTCATCGCCTCTTCGCTCAGCTTGAACTGGGAGTGGACGGAGCCGATGACGTAATCGAAGCGGTCCAGCGTGCGCTCGTCGTAATCGAGCTCGCCGCTCACGCGGATGTCGGCCTCGATGCCCTTGAGGATCCTGAAATCGCCGAGCGTCGCGTTCAGCTCGTCGATCTCGTCATGCTGTCGGGCTACGGCCTCTCGGCTGAGGCCACCGGCGTAGAACGCCGACTGCGAGTGATCGCTGATGCCGAGGTACGACCATCCTCGTGAGATCGCCGCCTGCGCGAGGTCGCCGATGGTAGCGACACCGTCGGAGTACGTCGAGTGACAGTGCAGAATACCGCGCACATCGGCCGCCGTGACGAGCGCAGGTAGCCCCCGGGCCGCCGCGGCGAGCTCGCCGTCGCCCTCGCGCATCTCCGGCGGCACGAGCGGGATGTCGAGCAGCGCGTAGAGGGTGCTTTCGTCCGTGAGCGGGACGCGTTCGCCGCGTGTGTCGAGGACCCCATCGTCGTCGACGAGAAAGCCACGCGCCGCCAGCGCATCGGACATCTGCCGGATGTGTCCCTCACTCCCGGTGGCACGCCAGAGGGCTACCGCGAACTTGCCTGGCGGGACGCAGTGCAGGTCGAGGAGGGTGCCGTCGACGAAGCGAATGGCCGCCGATCCGTCGACGATGGTTGCATCCACGACCCCGGCGACGCGGGCGAACGACGCCGCGACCTCGGCGGGGCTGCCCGTCACGGCGGCCACGATGTCGATGTTGCGGACCACCTCGCTGCGCCGACGAACGGAACCGGCGATTTCCGCTTGCGTCACATCCGGGTGGCGCCTAACGGCGGAGACCAGGCGGGCGGCTTCGGCGTAGGCGCGAGGGAACAGCGCAAGGGTTCCGCTCTTGCGAGCGATCGCGATCGCCTCGGGCATCTTCTCCGCGGTCTTCGGGCCGAAGCCTTTCACGGTGGCGAGCCGGCCGTCGCGGGCGGCGGCCTCGAGGTCATCGAGCGACGCGATGCCTAACGTCTCGTGCAGGCGCTCGATCTTCTCGGGGCCGAGCCCGGGAACCCGCATGAGATCGAGGATCCCGTCGGGCAGGTCGAGTCGCAGCTGCTCGAGGTAACGCGACTCACCGCTCTCCACGAGGTCGGTGAGGACGGCGAGGGTTGCGCGGCCGATTCCCCGGACGTTGCCGAGCTCACCGGAGCGGAGCAGGGGCGCCAGGTCGTCGGCGTCGAGCGCGAGGACGGCCTTGGCGGCGCCGCGATACGCACGCGACTTGAACCGATTTTCCGCGCGAAGCTCGAGCAGCGCCGCGATCTCCGACAGGACGTGAGCCGCGGTACGAGAGTCCATGACTCTAAGCTACGCAATCGACAGACCCACAAGGAGCTGCGCGCTGCGGGCGGCTGCTGGGCTGGTAGCCGAGTGCTGCGCGCTACTGCCGCGTGCTGCGGGGCTGCTGCAATTAGCCCAACGAGCCGCCTGCCGCTATCGCTCCACACCTGCAACCGAGCGAAGCCGATCGATCAGCTCATGCAGACGGTCTTCGGTGACATCGATCTCCGTCGCGGCCTCCTCGAGCTCAACCAGGCCCGCTCGCATCGACGTCGCGAGCGCGTTCAGGTGCCGAATGTTCTCGAGCACCTCGACCGTCAACCGCCGCAGCGCGTGGAACCGCCGCTTTTGCGCCAGTGCTCGCCGATAGCGCTGCACGAGCTCACGCTCCCCGAGCGACTGGGCGTGGCCGATCACCAACTCGGCGCTCCGTCCCGGAACCACGCCCTGATCGACGATGCCGTCGTCGTCCGCCCACGCTTCATCCGAGAACCAGAGACGGCCCACGAACTCGACGCCGTCGTGCTCGATCCGGAGCGCCACGTTGTACCGTCGCCCGTCCACGTCGATGGTAGCAATGTGCGGCATTTCGAACTTCTCGAGCGTCGTCATGAGGCGTCCCCTCACAGCACGGCGGTTGTCTGGGTCAGGAAGTCGCGTACAGCGTTGAATAGAGACTGCGGTTGCTCGACATAGGGCACATGTCCGCAGTCCTCGAGAATGACGAGCCGAGCTCCCAGCGCGCGAGCGGCCGCTTGCGAAGACTCCACCGGAATGGGGTCCTCTCGTCCATGGACGATCAAGGACGGAATCGCGACATGGGCGAGCGGCACTGTCAGGTCGAAGTCCCCGAGACTGCTCCAGACGCTCTGCTGGACCCGGCCTACGACCCGGAACGGCGTGAGCTCGCGCGCCCGCGCAGGGTCGGCGAAGTAACCGGCGACGCTGAGCTCGAAGCCCCGTTGGCGGTAGGCATCGGGATCCCGCTCACGGAGACCGGAGGCAGCCAGTTCCGCGCGCATTCGTTGGATGGCCGGTCCCTGCTGGCGGCGGGAAAACTCTGCCTCGAATTCCTCGCGGTACTTGCGGGTGATGGGAGCTGGATCGATCAGGATCAGGGACTGGGGCCTGGCGGCGGGGGACTCCGCAAAATCGGGAACCGGGAACAGGGAACCGGGAACCGCGCTCCCGGTGGCTACCGAGTACAACAACGCCAGGAGGCCGCCCCAGGAGTACCCGACGACTTCGAGCGGATCGCAGCCCAACTCGGTGGCGACGGCGGCGAGGTCTTCGACGTGGGTCTGCCAGGTTATGGGCGACGGGTCATCCGTTCGCGACCGGCCTCCCCCACGCTGGTCGTAAAACACCAGCTCATGGTCTTCGGCCAGGGCGAGCATCTGCGGCAGGAGGTACTGGTGGTCGGCCCCCGGACCGCCGTGGAGCACGAGGAGCCGGCGCGCACCAGCGGGGCCATAGGCGCACCAGTACAGCGGCACTGGTGTAGACGTTGTGAAGCCGGAATCGCGAGGAGGCGGAATTGGGGGCATGTCGAGGGGGGAAGACGTCCGGCGAAAGTTGGCATGGAGCGGGCGCTGCTGATAATGTCAAATCGTTTCGCCCAGGTCTGGACCGCACTCTTTGGAGGTCATATGCGAAAGTCGGTGATCACGCTTGCCATCGGTGCGATGATCGCGCCGGCGCTCGTGGCGGCGCAGGACGCGACAAAAACGGTTGCTGGCGGCGGTGAGCTCGCGCCGGGGTGGCAGATGCGGGTGGACCCACGGGCGGGGAGCGGTACGCCGCCGAAGTTCGTCGCGATGGGGAATGGGTTCCACGCCACATCCGGGTCGCGCGCGATCTACTGGCGTCCCGGCGATGTGGCGACGGGCAACTACACGGTCAGCGCGACGTTCACGCTCACGAAGCCACCCGGCCACGCCGAGGCCTATGGGCTGATCTTCGCCGGCAAGGACCTGACCGGTCCGAACCAGAACTACATGTACTTCACGTTAGGCGGCAACGGCACGTACCTCATCAAGCATCGCGCCGGTGACGCGGACTCGCTGATCCACACGATCGTGAACTGGACGCCGAGTGACGCAATCGCCAAGGCCGATGCGAGCGGAAAGAGCACCGACAAGCTCGAGGTGGTCGTGGGCGCGCAGAAGATCCAGTACATGATCAACGGCAAGGAGGTCTACAGCATGGACCGCGCGAAGACGGTTGGTGCGGGGAACATGCTGGCGTCCACGGACGGCATCGCGGGGATTCGTGTGAGCCACAACCTCGACGTGCACATCGCGGACTTCAAAGTCAGCAAATAGCCATCTGCCATTAGCCATCAGCCATCAGCTCAAGCAGCGCGCCGTTCGAGGCTCCGCTGGTCTTAGCTGATCGCTGATGGCTACGCCAGTCAGTATTGCGAGGCGATTCGAACCGTGTTGAGATGCACTCTCACACTGTCCTCGATATTCCGCCCGTACCCGCCCGCGATCGTGATCACCACAGGAATTCCCACCTCCCGGCAGGCGTCCAGGACCATCACGTCGCGACGCGCGAGGCCCTCGAACGTCAGGCACAGCCGCCCCAATCGGTCACCCTCGTGCGAGTCGGCGCCGGCGAGGTAGATCGCGAGGTCGGGCGCCGAGACTGAGAGAACGCCGGGCAGGGCGGCGGCGAGAGCCGTCAGGTACGCATCATCGCCCGTTCCATCCGCGAGCTCCACATCGAGCGACCCGGCCACCTTGTGGAACGGGTAGTTCCGTCCGCCGTGCATGCTGAACGTGAAGACGGACGGATCGCCAGTGAAGATGGCGTGCGTCCCGTTACCCTGATGGACGTCGAGGTCAAGCACCACTGCCCGGCGAATGCGGCCGTCCCGTTGCAGCGCACGGATCGCGACGGCGACGTCGTTGAACACGCAGAACCCCTCGCCGTGATCGGGAAACGCGTGGTGCGTACCGCCGGCGAGGTTCATCGTCAGGCCACGATCGAGCGCGGCGCGCGCCGCCTCGAGGGTCCCGCCGACCGCGCGGAACGATCGCTCCACCAACGACTCCGACCAGGGGAGGCCGATCCGCCGCTGTTCCGCCTCGCTCAACGTTCCGGAACGAACGGCCTCGATGTAGCGGTCGGTGTGAACGAGCCGCAGCAACTCGACCGGCGCACGGTCGGGCTCGTGGATGTGGGCGGGCGGCACGAGCCCCGTCGCGATCACCGCATCGCGAAGCAGCGCGTACTTCGCGATCGGGAAGCGGTGATGGGCCGGGAGTGGGACCGTATAGCGCGCGGACGTCCAGCAGTGGAGCGTCACATCGCCGGCGTGCCGTTAGGCGCCTTGTAGACGACGCCGTTCTTCATCACGAACACCGGCTTCTCCATGACCTTGATGTCGGCGATCGGGTCGCCGGGGACGGCCACGATGTCCGCCCACTTGCCGGTCGAGAGCGTGCCGAGGTTCTTGTCCCACCCCAGCAGCTTGGCCGCGTTGCTCGTGCCGGCGACGATCGATTGCATTGGCGACATGCCGCCCCACTGCACCATCAGCGTGAACTCGTGGCCATTCGAGCCGTGCGGAGAAACGCCGGCGTCCGTGCCTAACGCAATGGGGACCTTGTTCTCGATCGCGTACTTGATGGAGTTGCGCATCGCCTGCGCCGCGGCAAGCGCCTTCTCGGCGCGCAGCCCCTTGAGGACTCCGGTCTTCGCGGCACGCTCGGCCGCTTCTCCGGCGCTCAGCGTGGGCACGAGAAACGTGCCGCGCTCGGCCATCATTTTCGCGCCTTCCTCGTCGAGGAACGAACCGTGCTCGATCGACGACACTCCGGCGCGCACGGCGATCTTGATGCCCTCGGTGCCGTGCGCGTGCGCCGCGACCTTTCGCTCGAGCTTCGTGGCTTCGTCGACCAGCGCCTTGAGCTCCTCGTAGGTGTACTGCGGTACGCCGACCGCGTCCCCTTCGGACAGCACACCCCCCGTTGCGCAGGTCTTGATCACGTCGGCGCCGTACTTCGCCTGGTAGCGAACGGCCGCCCGAATCTGTTCCGGACCATCAGCGATGCCGGTCTTGAAGTCGCCATCCATGAGCCCGGGCTTGTAGCCATTCTCATCGCAATGGCCGCCCGTGATGCCGATCGCGTGCGCGGCGGTCTGCATGCGCGGGCCGATCACCCAGCCCTCGTTGATCGCCTTGCGCATCGCGATGTCATCGAAGTCGGCGGCGCCGAGGTTGCGAATGGACGTGAAGCCGGCGAGCAGGGTGTTGCGCACGTTCACCACGCCGAGGATCGCGGCGAACGACTCGACGTCGCGGACGCCGGCCTCGTTGGCAGCGGGATCGCCGAGCGCACGACCGATGACGTGTGTGTGGGCGTCGATGAAGCCCGGAAGCAACGTGGCGTTGCCGAGATCGATGGTGCGCGCGCCGGCCGGGATCGTGACCGACCCCGCGGCGCCGACACTCACGATGCGGTCATCGGTCACGACGATGACGCCGTTCTGGATTGGTGCAGCCCCGGTTCCATCGATCACGCGCGCGGCCTTCAGCGCGACGGTGCCTGATCCCTTGGTCGGATTCGTGGGAGCCTGGGCGGCGAGCAGACTCGGAAGTGCCAGCGCGAGTAGGGTTCTCATGTTTCTCGATTGGGGTTGAATCCTAGTTCCTTCGACCTAACGTCACCTTCACGGTCACGCGTTCGCTGCCGCGCAGCACGACGACATCGACCGTGTCTCCCGGCCTCTGCGCGTAGAGCGCGTCGGTGTAGGCGTACAGGTCCGTCACCGGCTTGCCGGCGAATTCCACGATGATGTCGCCAGCCTTGAGTCCGGCCTTGTCGGCCGGGCTCTCCGCCCGAACGCCGGTGAGCCTAACGCCCTTCACCTCCGTCGCCCCCATGTCCGGAATCGAACCGAGATACGCGCTCGTGTTCTCCCGCGATGACGTCGACGGCGCGGCGGCAACCGCACGCACGAACGTGAGTGGCTGCGGACGGTCCGCGATCTCACGCGTTACGCGCTCCGCGAGCGCCACTACGCGTGCGATGCCGAGCGCGTTCACCTTGTCGGCGTCGTCCGTCGCCTTGTGATAGTCATCGTGCACGTTCGTGAAGAAGTGCAGGACGGGCAGGTTCTTCGCGTAGAATGACGAGTGGTCGGACGCACCGAACCCGTCGCCGGTGGCCGTGAGGCGGAGCGGGGCGGCGGCGTTCGCACGTGTGACCAACTCGTTGAGCTCTTGCGCCGTCGCGACTCCGTACACGATCAGCCGGTCGTCCTGCATGCGGCCAACCATGTCGAAGTTGAGCATCGCGCGCACCTTCTCGAGCGGGACAGGCGCGTGGTCGACGAAGTATTGCGAGCCAAGCAGTCCCAGCTCCTCGCCGCTGAACGTGACGAACATCACGGAGCGCTTCGGCGGGTTACGTCGAAGGAGTCGCGCGAGCTCGATCACGGCTGCGGTGCCCGACGCATTGTCATCCGCGCCGTTGTGGATCGCGTTCACGGCGTCGGGATCGAGGGCCCCGAACGTCGAGCGGCCGAGGTGGTCGAAGTGCGCGCCGAGGATCACGTATTCGTCGCGGAATGCCGCGTCGGACCCGCGGACCACGGCCGCGACGTTCTGCGTGGGGAGCTCACCCTCCAACCCCGCGTGTGCGGCCGCCACCGATCTCGCCACGAACGACTGAACGAAGCGCGGGTCGCACGGCGCCGCATTGCCGGTGCGAGCGCAGACGCGAGCATCGGTCGACGCGAATGCCGGCGTCAGGCCGAGACCCGAAAAGCGTCGCGCGATGTAGGCGGCTGCCGAATCATTGCCCGCGGTGCCGGTGCCGCGACCCTCGAGGGCGTCACTGGCCAGGTATCGCACGTCGCGCATGATGGCCGCGGTGTCCGGAGCGACAACCGGCGCCGGCCCGGAGGATGACGGACGGCACCCCGCAGTGATGGATGTCACCAAAGCCAGCGTCGTCAACGCGCACGGCGCGCAGCGAAACGATCTGAACATGACTGGAAGGATCCTGGAGTCGGAACGGAAATCTGCGAGCGAGCATCGCGGGAAAGAAGGCCGATACCCCGACGCCGCATCGGTTTCCGCATGGCCGTCTCGTGCGTCCTTGAGTTGGAGACCTCACATCTTTCAAGGACGGCCAACAGGCAGATGTCAATGAGCGCAGGGACGTTCCGGGCGCGGTTTGCCGAGCTGGTATATCTGCTGGCGCACGAACCGGACGCGACGTTCGAGCACGAGCGTGTGTTGAGCGAATTGGTCGCCGCCAGTGCGGCGGGCGACGCGACGCTGACGACATCACAGCTCAACGTCGACTTGCAGGCCGACGGACAATCCGCAGAGGGTGTGCGCTTGCACGAGCTCGCGATGCGCATGGCGGCGCATTCGGCGCATCAGATCGACTTCCTCGAGGGGACGCCGGTCGACCAGATCCTCGGCGTCGCGCGGATTGTGGCGGGGGAGGCTCGGCCTAACGATGATGGCGTGGCCTTCGACTACGAGCTGATCAAGGTCGGCATCACCCATGTCGAGGTTCACCTCGGTCGGAACGGGTTCGTTCGCTCGGGGAGTCTGACGCCGAGTGCCTCACCGCTCATCAACGGATCATCCCGGCAGACGCCGGCGTCCTTGGCAACGGTCGATGCTCGACGCCCGACGCCTCGTGGCGGGGCGCTGGTGCTTGGCTCCGAGGTCCCGGCGGGCCTCTTCGCGCGGCGAACGACTCCGCCGGTCGGACCTCCGGCCATTCGCGACGACTCGAACCGGATGTTCGAGCGCGCGTTCAAGGCGAAGTCGCTCGCGACGTTGTCCGACGACGAGCTGATCGAACGCCTTCGGACGGGCCTGACGCCGCAGAACGTCTCGCGAGTTCTCGACGAGGTGGCGTCGGTGGCGGAAGCACGGGCGGGCGAAGGCCGATGGGACGTCGTCGCGCGCGTGCTCGCGGCGTTCGTCGACCGCGAGGTCTCGGCGGAGGATGCGGAGCTGCGGCGCGCGTACACGATCGCCGTACGTCGGCTCACGAAGCCGACGCTGATCCGCGGCATCGCCGTTCTGCTTCCTCGCCGTCCGGAGTTGCGGGATCCGCTGCACGCCGTGCTGCTGCGCCTTGGCTCGGATGGCGCCGAGGCGCTCATCGACCTGCTGACGTCGTCCGATTCGCTGACCGATCGTCGCGCGTATCTCGCCGCTCTGGCGAAAATTCGGGATGCGGTGCCGACGTTGATCCATCTCCTCGGGGACAACCGGTGGTACGTCGTGCGAAACGCGGTCGATCTGCTCGGCGAGATGCGCGCGGCCGAGGCAGAGAACGCCCTCCTCGAGGTGGTGACGCATCGCGAGGAGCGGGTTCGCCGGTCTGCCGCGACGGCGCTCGCGCGCCTCGGCACGTTGCGATCGGTCCAGGCCGTCGAGAAGATGGCGGCCGACGCCGTGCCAGAAGTTCGCGCTCACGCGGCGCAGGGGCTTGGTGGTGTGAAGTCGCCGCGCGCGGTGAGTGTGCTCGCACGCGCCCTGGATCGTGAGACCGACACCGAGGTGCAGGCCGTCATCCTCGCCGCGCTGGGTCGTCAAGCGACGGACGAGGCGGTCGCGCGCCTGACGCAGGCGGCCGAGCCGGACGGCCGGCTCTTCAAGCGGAAGCCGACGGCGCTTCGGCTGGCGGCGGTGCAGGCGCTCGTCGAGGCGAACACACCGGCGGCGCTGGCGGCGCTGCAGCGGTTCGCGGACGACAGGGAGCGTGAAGTCAGATTGGTAGCGGCGCGGGCGTTGCGACCAAGAGGGGGATGAGGGATGGGGGATGAGGGATGAGGGATGAGGGATGAGGGGAGAAAGCGAGAACCCTGGGCATGCATCTCGCGCTGAAAGAGCATCCCGAGGGTGTCCCTCATCCCCCATCCCTCATCCCCCATCCCTCATCCCGTTGCCTCATCTCGCCGTAAAATCCGTCTCCGCATTCACCGCCCGGCACGCCTCCGCGATGACGGCCGCCGCGCGATCGAGGTCGTCCAGGCTCACCAACTCGTTAGGTGAGTGCATGTAGCGGTTGGGGATCGAGAGCAGGGCCGTCGCGATGCCCTCACGCGCGACGTGGATGGCATCCGCGTCGGTCCAGGACTCGCGACCGGCCGCATGGATGGTGTACGGAATCGACAACCGCGACGCCGCGTCGCGGAGCAGCGCGTACGCCACCGGGGACACGATCGACCCGCGCGTCAGCACCGGCCCGCCGCCGATCCTGTGATGGCCGTGCTCCTTTTTCTCGGCCGTGGGGTAATCGGTCGCATGCGTGACATCGACCACGACGGCCATCTGCGGGCCGATGCGTGTCGCGCTCACGCGCGCGCCCCCGCCCTGGAAGGCAATCTCCTCCTGCGTCGTCGCGACCGCCACGACCCGCGCGCTCCCGGGCTGCTCGGAGTACCGGCGCAGCGCCTCGAGGACGATGAACGCGCCGATGCGATCGTCGATGGACCGCGACACGATGCAGTTGTTCGGGAAATCGACCGTGCGTGAATCGATCACGCCCGGATCACCCACCGACACCAGCTTCTCGGCCTCCTCGCGCGACGTCGCGCCGATGTCGATCCAGAGGTCCGTCATCTCCGAGGCCTTCTTACGGTCCTCGGGCTTGATGACGTGAATCGGCTTCTTCCCGATCACGCCATACACGTCGCCGTCGCGCCCCAGGATGCGGATGCGCTGGGCGACGAGCACCTGCGGGTCCCAGCCCCCGATGCCGGAGATGTACAGGTAGCCCTCGTCATCGATGTAGGTGACGATCACACCGATCTCATCGATGTGGCCGGCCAGCATGATGGTCGGCGCGCCGTTCGGGTTCACGACTGCCATGCTGTTGCCGGTGACGTCGTTGGTCACGTCGGCGAATGCGCGCGCCTCATCGCGCCAGACCCGTGCGGGTGCGGATTCGAAGCCGGACGGTCCGGGGGTGTCGAGCAGTCGCTTGAGAAACGCGATGGAAGATTCGGAGAGCATGCGTTGGTGCTTGTTAGGCCAGGCGGCGAGCAGCGAACGGTGCCGGATCGCCGAAGAGGGTCGGGTGCATGACCCGCGCGAGCAGCTCGATACCGTCGACCACTCTCGGTCCCGGGCGGCTCAGAAAGGAGTTCGCGTCGAGCGCCCAGATCTGGGTCGCGTGCGCCCAGTCCCAATCGGCGCTCGTGAGGAGACGCTCGGCATCGGCTGTGGCGCGGTCGAGGTCGAACCCACACGGCGCGACGAGAATCACCTCCGGGCTCGCCTCACGGATCTGGACCAACGTTCGCGTCGTGGAGTGTTCGCCCGGTTCGGCGAGCACGTCGATGCCGCCGGCTCGACGGACCATCTCCGGGACCCAATGGCCGGCAGCGAAAAGCGGGTCGGTCCACTCGATCACGGCGACGCGCGGCCGCGGCGCGCGAGCCGCCTTGAGTCGCTCGTGCACCGCGCGCATGCGAGACCGCGAATGCTCGATCAGCTTTTCGGCCTGCCCCCCGACACCTAACGCCTCGGCGACTCGCTCGATGTCGTCGAAGATTCCGTCCAGCGTCGTCGCGCCGAGCGTCACCACCTCGGGGCGCGGCGAGAGCTGGGTGGCGAGGGCGCGCACGTCGCCCTCGCTCACCGCGCAGACGTCGCAGACCACTTGCGTCACCATGACGTCGGGGGCTAGCGCGCGGACGCGGTCCGCGCGCACATCGTAGAGCGCTCGGCCGGCATCGACGAAATCCCGCACCTGCCCGTCGATCTCGCCGGGCGCCGCCGTGGACTCGATCGCGCTCGATGTCACGACATCGCGCGTCCGGACCTCCGGCGGGTAATCGCACTCGTGCGAGACGCCGACGATCGCGTCGAGCTGCCCGAGCGCGGCCACGATCTCGGTGGCGGATGGGAGGAAGGAAACGACGCGCATGCCTAACGAACTTGACGGATCGGGAAGATGAAGTACGTGAGCAGGAGACACGCGACCCCGTACAGGTACCACTGCGAGTCGCCGAGGAGCAGCCAGAACAGGCCGCCGTAGATCGCGGTCGCTTCGCCGAGCGCCCAGGCGATCACACTGAGCGAGCCGCGCCGCTCGGGTTTCGCGCGGCCGCCAAGGAGGAACAGCGCGAGCGTCCCGAGCGTCATGGTGCCCCACACCGCCTGGCCCGCGAGGCGCAGTGACCTCGGATTCACGAGATAGCCGGTATCGCCCGAGCGTCGCAGATGCCAGATGATTCCGCCGAACGCGAGCACGCCGACGAGCAGTGCGATACGAACCAGGCCGAGCGTACGGGCCGCGCCCGGATTCATCACGGAACGACGGGCTTCCGCTCGTAGACCGCCTTCCCGCCGACATAAGTCGCGAGCACGCGGGTGCTCAGCACCTGCTCTGGCGCGACGCGCATGATGTCCTGATCGAGCACGACGAAATCCGCGAGCTTGCCTGGCGTCAGCGAGCCCATGATGCGCTCCTGGAACGCCGCGTACGCCGGCCACAGCGTGATGGACCGCAGTGCCTCCTCGCGCGACATCTTTTGCTCCGGATACCAGCCGTTAGGCGGCCAGTTGTGCGCATCCTGCCGTGAGAAGGCCGCGTGGAACGAGATGAGTGGATTCACCTCCTCGACGGGGAAGTCGCTGCCGTTCGGGATGATGGACCCGTTGTCGAGCAGGGATCGCCAGGCGTACGCGCCCAACAGCCGCGTCGACCCGAGCCGGTTTCCCGCCCAGTACATGTCGCTCGTCTGATGGCTCGCCTGCATGGACGGGATGACGCCTAACGACGCGAACCGTGGAATGTCGTCGGGGCTGAGGATCTGCGCGTGCTCGATCCGGAAACGATGGTCGGCGACGGGCACCGCCTCGAGCGCCTGCCGGTACGCGTCGAGGACGATCCGGTTGCCGCGGTCGCCGATCGCGTGCGTGTTCACCTGAAATCCCGCCTTGAGCGCCCGCTCGGCCACGGCCTCGAGATGCTCTGGTCTCGAGACGAGGAGACCCGATGTGGATGGGTTGTCGCTGTACGGATCGAGCAGCGCCGCGCCCCGGGAGCCGAGCGCGCCGTCGGCGTAGAGCTTCACACTGCGGATCCAGAGTGTGCTGTCGTATCCGGCGACGAGCGGGCCGCGCGCGAACCATTTCGCGATCGTCGCCGAGTCGTCGGAGATCATCGCGTAGAGACGGAAGTTGAGGGCGTGCGCCTTTCCCAGTTCCTCGTAGATCTCCAGCGTCTGCGCCGATGCGCCGGCGTCGTGGACGCCCGTGAGGCCCCACTTCTGCGCTTCGGCGATCGCGGCCTGGACGTCCGACTTCACCTCGGCACGTGTGGGCTGAGGGACCACCCGCTCCACGAGACCCTGGGCGTTGTCGACGAACACTCCGGCGGGCGAGCCGTCGGCCGCACGCTCGATGTGTCCGCCGTCCGGGTCCTTCGTCTGGGCGGTGACCCCCGCGGCCTTGAGCGCGGCTGCGTTGGCAAGGCCTGCGTGGCCATCCACGCGCGTGAGGTAAACGGGGTTGTTCGGCACCGCCGCGGTGAGCTTCTCGTGCGTCGGGAAGCGTGTATCACCCCAATCGTTCTGATCCCAGCCGCGGCCGATGATCCACTGACCCGGCGGCGTCTTCTTCGCCCGGGCGACGACACGCGCGATCACCTCGTCGTACGACGTGGTGCCGGTGAGATCCACGGTGCGGAGCGCGAGCCCGAGGTTGTCCACGTGCCCGTGCGCATCGACCATGCCCGGGATCACGGTCTTGCCGCCGAGGTCGATGACTCGCGTGGACGCGCCCTTGAGCGCCATGACGGCGCCGGACGAGCCGACGAACTGCACCTTCCCACTCCGCACGGCCATCGCGTCAGCGAGCGGATGCGCCTCGTCGACCGTGTAGATCCGTGCGTTCGTGATGATGAGATCCGCCGGCTGTTGCTGTTGTGCCGCCAGTGCGACGGGGAACACCAGCGGGAGAAGGGGGAGAAGGGCCCGGTTCATTCAGTAGCTGATGGCTGATGGCTGATGGCTGATAGCTCTGACGCGCAGAGCGCGTCAGAACGGCATATCGTACGCCGGCGGCGTGACCTTGTTGAGTCGCAGGTACGGGATGAGCTGTCCGAACGTCCACACCGCGTGCTCCTTGGAGAGCTCGAGCCATCGCCACGCCGGCGCCGCGGGCTGGTTGTAGAGCGCGTGGGTCTTCGAGAGGTCCGCCGGCGTCGCCGACTTCAGCGCATCCAGCAGGTAGTCGTACGACTTCGCCGTGTACTCGCGGAGCGCGGCCTTCTTGTGCAGGTAGGCGGCCGTGTCACCTAACGAGGGCGGCTGCTTGAGCCCCTTCAGCGTGACCGCCGCGATCTCCGCATTCGTCCCCACGAAATGCTGGATCTGTTGCGCGAAGTTCCGGACGCCCGGCGTGGGTGCGAAGGTGATCGCGGAGTCGGGCATCGCATCGATGTAGGCGAGCACGTTCTTCTTCTGGCGCTCCCAGTCGGTCACCATGATGGACTGCGGAGGCATGCCGGCGGTCTGGGCGATGAGTCGCGCACCGGGTGTGAGCACGACGAGCGTCGAAAGCGCGAAACGAGCCACCGAGATGGTCTTCATCGGGATCTCCAGTGTGGTGCTTCGATGAGTGTCGACCCGTGAGGCTGACTCCGCTTGAGTACGCGTTTTCAGAGCGTAAGCGGCCGGCGGCCGACAGAGCGCCCGGAAATATGGGGCGAGGTGCACGACGCAGTCGAGAAGAAATCCACCGCGTGACGCATCGGCGCGTAATCTTCCGGGCGGCTTGGTTCAGCGTGTATCGTCGCAGCCTCACCATCAACGACTTCCTATGATTCACGTCCGCCCCACGACGCTCGAGGGATACGGGATGCGGCTCGAGCCGCTGACGCTGGACCACGTCGACGGCCTCGAGGCCGCCTCGGCCGATGGAAAATTGTGGGAGCTGTGGTTCACGTCGGTGCCCGAGCCGGACAAGGTCGCTGCCTACATCGCGACGGCCCTCGACGGGCAGGCGAAAGGGCACATGCTGCCCTGGGTGGTTCGCGAGCTCGAGACCAATACCATTGCGGGCACCACACGCTACCACGACATCGTGGCCGCGATTGACCGCGTGGAGATCGGCTACACCTGGTACGCGAAGCGGTGGCAGCGCACGCACGTCAACACCGCCTGCAAGCTGCTGCTGTTCGAGCACGCGTTCGACGCGCTCGGCTGCAAGGTGGTTGGCTTGCGGACCGACAACTTCAACCTGGCGTCGCAGCGGGCGATCGAACGGCTGGGCGCCAAGCGCGACGGCATCCTGCGCCATCATCAGGCGCGGCGCGATGGCACCGTGCGCGATTCGTACATCTACAGCGTGCTGCTCGCGGAATGGCCGGATGTCCGGCGGCATCTGCGGTTGCGCCTGGAGCGTCACAAGGGCGAGTGACGTGGTCAGATCCGGTCATCTGACCCTCCTCCCCGGCTTGGCCTGGCATCCAAACGAAGGGGGAAACGGAAACGGCCGGAAACAACGGATTTTGCGGCTCGCTCCGCGTAGTGGAAGACTCCACGCGCAACGAGCCATGATTTCTTGGGAACCGCCTCGGGACGTTCGTTCCTGCGTCCCGAAGTTGTTCTTTCTAAACGGCTCGTTGCGATTGGGATCGTCCGGTTCTGGAAGCGATCCGCCCGATCAGTAGTTTCCGGCCGTTTCCGTTTCCCTGTTTCTGAGTATTGCGTGGCCTCGTAGTCGGTCCGAGTGGCGCCCATTCGTCCCGGGTAGCAGACCAGCCCAATTCTGGCCCGGCCATGGGGGGCCGAATAGGTTAGCAATCCCCTCCCACGAGCCACATCAGAATGAGGTTTTCCCTGCTTGGCCGCGTCGCACTCGTCCTCGGTGCCGCGAGCTCTGCACCGTCACTCGGCTTCGCTCAGCAGAACGACAACTCGCGCGCGCTGCACTGGCGTCAGATCGGCCCGGTCCGTGCCGGTCGTGCTCGCGCCCTCTCCGGCGTAGCGAGCCAGCCGAACGTGTTCTACGCCGGCTTCGACAACGGCGGCGTCTGGCGCTCCACCGACTACGGCTCGACGTGGATCCCGATATTCGATGACCAGCCGACCGGCTCGATCGGTGCGATCGCCGTGGCGCCCTCGGACCCGAACATCATCTACGTCGGGTCGGGCGCGGGGATCATCCGCCCCGACCTGGCGACGGGCGACGGCGTGTACAAGTCCACCGACGGCGGCAAGACGTGGACGCACCTGGGGCTTCGCGACACGCAGATGATCGCGATGATCGACGTCGACCCGAGGGACCCGAACCGCCTGTTCGTCGCCGCGCTTGGACACCCCTACGGGCCTAACGCGGAACGCGGGATCTTCCGTTCCACCGACGGCGGCCAGTCGTTCCAGAAAGTCCTGTTCAAGGATGAGTACACGAGCGGCAACGACGTCCGCATCGACCCCAGCGACCCGAACACCGTCTACGCAACGCTCTGGCAGCAGCAGCAGAGCTTCATCGAGGGGCAGGGGTTTGGCGGGGCGGGGAACGGCGTCTTCAAGTCCACGGATGGCGGGACGACGTGGAAGCAGCTCACCGAAGGGCTGCCGAGTGTCATTCAGGCGAACATCGCGCTGGCGCCGAGCAACCCGCGGCGCCTGTACGCGACGGTCGCCGGCATGCCTAACGGTGGCCAGGGCCCCGCGACGACGACCGGGGTCGTCGGATTCTACACCTCGACCGACGGCGGTGAACACTGGACGGTGGTGGTCAACGCAGCGCCGGGCGGCACGAACGTGAAGGTCGATCCGCGTCCGCTCGCGCGCATCGGGGGCGGCGACCTTCCCACGCTCGCCGTCGATCCGAAGAACGAGCAGGTCGTGTACAGCGCGTCGGTCGTCATGTGGCGCAGTGAGGACGGCGGGACGAACTGGTCGGCGGTCCGCGGTGCGCCGGGCGGTGACGACTATCAAAAGATCTGGATCAACCCTAACGATCCGAAGATCGTCTTCGTGGTCGCCGATCAGGGTGCCGTGATCTCGGCCAACCGGGGCGTATCCTGGAGCAACTGGTACAATCAGCCAACGGCGGCGATGTATCACGTCACGACGGACAACGCGTTCCCGTACCGGGTGTGCGGCGGCCAGCAGGACTCCGGGTCCGGGTGCGTCGCCAGCCGATCGATGGACGGCGAGATCACGTTCCACGACTGGCATCCGGTGAACATCCAGGAGTACGGCATTGCCGCTCCGGACCCGAAGGATCCCGATATGGTGTTCGGGAGCGCGCGCACGAACGTGTCGCTCTACAACCGGAAGACGGGCCAGACGACGAACGTGGGGCCGAGCACCGATCAGCGCGCGGGCGGGTTCGGGCGGAACGTGCGGACGATGCCGATCCTGTGGTCGCCGATCGACCACACGACGCTGTACTACACGTCGAACGTGGTGTGGAAATCCACGGATCATGCGCACTCGTGGACGCGCATCAGCCCCGACCTCGCGCGCCAAACGTGGCAAGTCCCGGCGACCGCCGGCAAGTACGCGAGCACGGTCACGCCGGCCCCGTTAGGCAGCATCACCGCGCTCTCGCTGTCGCCGCGGAGCCAGGGCGTGATCTGGGCCGGCACGGACGACGGCAACATTCAGGTGACGACGGATGGCGGCGCGAAGTGGACGAACGTCACGCCAAGCGCGATCAAGCCGTGGACGCGCATCTTCAACATCGACGCGGGTCACTTCGACAACCTCACCGCGTACGCTGCCGCGAACACGATGCGGATCGACGACATGAACCCGCACTTCTGGCGCACGCACGACGGCGGGAAGACGTGGACGGAGATCAACACCGGGATCGCGCCGGGCGCCGTCTCGAACGCCATCCGCGAGGACCCACGTGTCAGGGGACTGCTGTATGCGTCCACCGACCTGCAGGTCTGGGTGTCGTACGACGATGGCGATCACTGGGAGTCGATGAAGTACGACATGCCGGCGATCTCGGTGCGCGACATTCAGGTGAAGGACGACAGCACGTGCCTCTGCGCCGATCTCGTCGCCGGCACGCATGGGCGAGGGTACTGGATCCTCGACAACCTCACCCCGTTCAGGCAGGCGGCCGAGGCGCGGAAGGCGCAGGCTGCCGGCAACGCGTACCTGTTCAAGCCGGCGACCGCGGTTCGCGTCAGGTTCGGCACCAACGATCCCACACCATGGCCGCCCGAGCTTCCCGCCGGCGAGAATCCGCTGCCCGGCGGGATCATCGACTATACGCTGGCAAAGGATGCCTCGGCCCCGGTTACGCTCGACATCGTGGACGCGGGGAGAAGGGTCGTGCGGCGCTACTCGAGCGACGACCGCGTGCGCAACCCGAACCCGGCGCTCGACCCGGTTGCTTATGACAAGGTCTGCCAGCAGACGCCGAGTGCACCGGATTGCGCCGTGCCGCTCTACTGGCCGGCCGCGCCGATCCGGCTCTCGACGCGCGCGGGGTTCCATCGCTTCACGTGGGACCTGCACTTCGACCCGATCGGCGAGGATCCCGACGCGGGCGATGAGGGCGCGACGGGCGCGGTGCCACACCACACGTACGACCAGCCGTACTCGCCGTGGGCGCCGCCGGGCAACTATACGGTTCGCCTAACGGTCGATGGTAAGCAACTCACCCAGCCACTCACCGTGCGGCTCGATCCTCGCGTGAAGACCTCGGCGGCGGGGCTGGCGCAGCTCGCGTCGGTGACGCGGGAGACCTACGACGCGGCGGTTGCCGTGCACCGGGCGTACGAGGAGGCCCGCGCCGTGGCGGGCCGGCTGAAAGGGACGAACTCGGCGCTCGAGGCTCAGATCGACTCGATCGCGCCGGCACAGACGGGTGGTCGCCGGCGCCCCGGGTTCGGTCCGCCAGGCGGCGGGGCCGCGCCTTCCCCGACGCTCGAGAGCGTGAGCAACGCGCTCATGGCTGCAACAATGGCAATGCAGGGGGCGGATGTGGCTCCGACCGCAGGTCAGGTCGCTACGGCCGCGAAGGCGCGCGCCGACGCCCGCGGGGTATTGCAGAAGTGGGCAGCGCTCAAGGCGAAGGCCGGCTCGTCCGCTCGCTAGAGCGGGGGTCGCAACTCGGCAGCACTGCCCGCCGTAGGGGACGAATACAACCTCAGGAGTTGGGCTGACTATGAACGGCGATGTGTTGGCGTTTGCGCAGGTCATGACGATCATCGTCACGTCGACCGGAGCGTTCGTCGCGATTGGTCTCGGCGCGCGGATGCTGTGGCGGTGGGGCTCGCGAGCGAAATCGAGAGCCGTCGCCCCGGTGGACGACACGCGTCTGGATCGCCTCGAGGCGGCCGTGGACGCGATCGCCATCGAGGTTGAGCGGATCTCGGAGTCTCAGCGCTACACCGTCAGTCTGCTGAGTGAACGGCTTCCGCCAGTGGATGAGCGCCCCGCCGGCGCGCAGCTGAAGCGGGTGAATACACCGAATTAGCTCCGGGGGTCGACCGCGCCGGCGACTCGAACGTCCGAGCTGCGGTCGTCTACAGAGGTCACCGAGGTCAGGGAACGCTGCCGCCGCGTTAGGTAGCTCTCCCTGACCTCGGGTTGTTCGATCCATTCCGGGAAGCGGTTCGGCGTTTCCTACGCGTTCGGACGCCGGCGTCCTGGCGGGTCTTCATTAGCTCGACGCTTCGCGCTCGAGCGCGCTGTCGTACTTCCCGCACGGTTTCCGTGACCTTGTCATGGACGTCGTCGCGCAAGACGCGCGAGCGTCCGACCGGCGCCGCCAAACAATCATTCATTGTGATGAGGTCGATCAATGACATCGCTCTCACCTGTCCCCCTGTGGACTCGTGCTGCGACGGTGGCAGTTGCCATGTTCGCGGTATCCGCGTGTGCTGATTCGGCCACGGGGCCGAGCCGCGCCTCTTTCGAGGCGTCACCGTCACCCGATGCAGTACAGTTCAACGAGGCCTTGGCCAGCGTCGCGTGGAATGGCGTCGCGCGAGGCCTCACCAACAAGTACCCAACCTCGCAGCAAGGCGGCACGCGGCTCTTCGCCTACCTCTCGCTCGCGCAGTACGACGCGGAGATTGCGGCGGAAGATGGAAAGGACAACGGCGAGCACCCGTCTCCTGCCGCGGCGGTCGCGGGCGCGTCGGCCGTTGTGCTGGCCGCCCAATATCCCGCCGAAGCGAACGCGCTCGACGTGCTGGTGGCCGCACAGGCCAATTCGCCGACATGGCCCGGGAACGCACAGAAGAGCTTTGCCGCAGGCGAGGCAATTGGGCGGGCCATCGGTCAGCGGATCCTAACGAGTGAAGCGAGCGACGGCTTCACGTCGGCGGCGGACGTCACGATCCCGGTGTGTCCCGGCTGCTGGTTCAGCGCCGCGCCGCCTGTGTTCCCGCGACTCGCGGAGATGCGTCCGTTCTTCCTGACGAGCGCGAGCCAGTTTCGGTCGCCGCCGCCGCCGGCGTTCGAGTCGCCGGCGTATCTCACCGCGCTCGCGGAGGTTCGGCAGATTGCTGACACGCGCACGCCGGAACAGACTGCGATCGCGAAGTTCTGGGCCCTGCCGGGCGGCTACGCTGTCGCGCAGTCTTACAACAACCAGATCGCGACGGATCTCATCACCGAGTTCCATCTCGACGAACGCCGTGGCGCGCATGCGCTCGCGCTCCTCAACATGGCCGTCATGGATGCGTTCATCGCCTGCCACGACGCGAAGTACACATACTGGTTGCTGCGCCCGTCGATGGCGGATCCGGGCATCAATTTGGCGATCGGCTTGCCGAACCACCCGTCGTATCCGTCCAACCACGCGTGTGTCACTGGCACGTCGATGGCGGTGCTCGGCGCGCTGTTCCCGAGTCGCGCGGACGAGCTCTGGCAAAAGGCGGAGGAGGCGGGAATCTCGCGGATCTACGGTGGGATCCACTACCGCTTCGACAT